>NZ_DASZJJ010000192.1:0-13891 GCF_035948235.1 Paraburkholderia sp.
CGCACCCTGGTTCTGCGTAACACGTCGTACCGCGTACAGCTTTGCGGACAACGTGCGGGTCAGCATCCGTTGCAGGGCTTTCACCCTGCGCCAGTCACCTTCCCGCGTCGCCTTCGCAATTCGAATCTGCATCCCTCTCACGTTCCGCTCAACCCTCCGCCAATCTACGGCGTACCAGTTGTCCGGCGCGTGTGAAAGCGCAGACCCATCCTTTCGGACAGATACTTTCATGCTGCTCTCCCGCTCGAAGAAGTGAATCCCACGCGAAGAGCAACACGTCCCTTGCGGGAGCGTTTTGCTCCCGCAACGGGGTAAGAACAACACTGACGACTTAGAAGCCGCCAGCAATCACAATTTCCGCTAGAGGGTAGTCAGCCGTCTTGCGACGGTAGACCAGACGGAAGTCTGCCCGCTTTCGCGTGGGGTAATGTTCCAACCCCTATGTGTCCCGTTACAGGACACCCTTCGCTTTTTCCGTCCTCCCATACCCGCACGGTCAACAGCGTTCCTTGCGGTTCGCCTGCCTGCCATGTTCCGCAGGCAACCATACGGGCTTACCACGTTCCCGGCGTGTCACACGATTGACTTAGGTTCCACCTATTCCCCGGCGGTCTCTTGACGACGTAACCCGTGCTTTCAGCGAGTTATCCGACCGCGTACCGTTTTGGCTTGTGCCCGTTAGCAGCTTAGGCACGATCCTTATCACGAGGTTTATCAGTGGTTCACTAAAGTTAACCTTATCAATCAGCCTAGCCCCTCAACCCCCTTGCTGCTAGGAGTCTCCAGTTGATCGTTTCACAACGATCTACCGCCCGAACTTCCGGGGGACGCATTGTCGGAGAAGCTTCAGACCCCACCGTTACCAGTGGCGCATGTTCTCCTAGGCTACTGCTGGTCGTACAGCAGGTTCACTACCCTCATCGATGACACTGACGAGGACAAACAATGACACACCGAGCTTTCGCACGTGTCTGTTAGTGAGAACCCCTGTTCGAGAACAGAGGAGAATACAAACGACATCCCACCCTGTCGGCGGAGATGAAGCCGCTGACTGGGCGGGACCTGACGGTAATCAGGTCAATGCATTTGGATTCCGGTTGCCCGGTTTCCATTTCACTAAAAAATGGTGCGTCCTTGTAGGGACGCATCAACAGCTCAAATACCAAGCACAGCGTTGTTGGGGCAGTTGCATCCCGAGACTCGCGCCCCTTTGTGATGCCCCGCGGTATGCTTGTCGCAGCCGGTCAGACTCATGTTGACGCCTCCTGACACTGCTAGTCGATGTCCCTCACGTTGGGACTGCCCGGACACGAGCGTGCGTGTCGCACGAAAGGTGTAAGGGTATCGCTAATGGCATCCGGAAGCAATCATGGCTGGGCAGCCACGCACAGAGCTTGACGGCGCGCAATCGGCAATCGGGTAGTTTTTACAATCGAAAATGCGCCGCGCGGCGCATCGTGGAGACGCCCGCCGACAACCTGAATAACCGGCAATCGGCAGGGTTTGGGCGACAAAAAAGTCCCGATCAAACCGCCCGGGCGGCGTTGCACCGCCTCGGGCTGCAAAACGTCCTGAATGCCTTAACGCGTCGCGTTCACATCCGCAACCAGCAGCGCCGTCATGTTGACGATGCGGCGCACCGTCGCCGACGCCGTCAGCACGTGCACCGGCTTGGCCGCGCCCAGCAGGATCGGGCCGATGGCGATATTGTTGCCCGCCGCCGTCTTCAGCAGGTTGTACGAGATGTTGGCGGCGTCGATATTCGGCATCACCAGCAGGTTCGCTTCACCTTCGAGCGTCGATTCCGGCAGGATTTCGCGGCGCAGGTTCGGATCGAGCGCGACGTCGCCATGCATTTCGCCATCGACCTGCAGATCCGGCGCACGTTCCTGGAGGATGACCAGCAGATCGCGCATCTTCTGCGCCGAAGGCGCGTTGCTCGAACCGAAGTTCGAATGCGAGCACAGGGCGATCTTCGGTTCGATGCCGAAGCGGCGCACTTCTTCCGCCGCCATGATGGTGATTTCGGCAAGCTGCTCGGGCGTCGGATCGACGTTGACGTGCGTATCGACCACGAAAATCTGGCGGTTCGGCAGCACCAGCGCGTTCATCGCGCCATAGACCTTGCAGCCTTCCTTCTTGCCGATGATCTGGTCGATGAAATGCAGATGGCGGTGGGTCGTACTCACCGTGCCGCAGATCATGCCGTCGGCCTCGCCGCGCTCGACCAGCATCGCGCCGATCAGCGTGGTGCGGCGGCGCATTTCGAGTTTTGCCATCTGCGGCGTGATGCCCTTGCGCGCCATCAGCTTGGCGTAGCTCTGCCAGAAGTCGCGGTAGCGCTCGTCGTGATCCGTATTGACGACCGTGTAGTCCTGGCCCGCGACCAGACGCAGGCCGCAGCGCGCAATGCGCTGTTCGATCACCGCCGGACGGCCGATCAGGATCGGCTTGGCGAGCTTTTCGTCGACCACGATCTGCACCGCGCGCAGGATGCGCTCTTCCTCGCCCTCGGCGAAAACGATGCGCTTCTTCTCCGGCTCCACGGCGCGCGCGATCTGGAAGATCGGCTTCATGGTGGTGCCGCTGTGATAGACGAACTGCTGGAGATGCTGCTCGTAGGCGTCCATGTCCTCGATCGGACGCGTGGCGACGCCCGCATCCATCGCCGCGCGGGCGACGGCCGGCGCGATCTTCACGATCAGACGCGGATCGAACGGCTTCGGAATCAGGTATTCAGGGCCGAACTGCAGATCCTGGATGCCGTAAGCCGTGGCGACGACGTCGCTCTGCTCCTGGCGCGCCAGTTCCGCGATTGCGTTCACGGCGGCGATTTCCATCTCGCGCGTGATGGTGGTCGCGCCCACGTCGAGCGCGCCGCGGAAGATGAACGGGAAGCACAGAACGTTGTTCACCTGGTTCGGGTAGTCCGTGCGGCCGGTGGCGAGCACCGCGTCCGGACGCACTTCCAGCGCGAGTTCCGGCAGGATTTCCGGCGTCGGATTGGCGAGCGCGAGAATCAGCGGCCGCTCCGCCATCTGCTTGACCATATCCTGCTTGAGCACGCCGCCCGCGGACAAGCCGAGGAAAATATCGGCGTCGGCGATCACTTCGGCGAGCGTGCGCGCGTCGGTTTCGCGCGCGAAACGCTCCTTGTCCGGGTCCATCAGCTCGGTGCGGCCCTTGTAGACCACGCCCGCGAGGTCGGTCACGTAGATGTTTTCGAGCGGCAGCCCCAGATCCACCAGCAGATCCAGGCAGGCCAGCGCCGCCGCACCCGCGCCGGAGGCGACCAGCTTCACTTCCTTGATGTCCTTGCCGACGACCTTCAGGCCGTTGGTGAACGCCGCCGCCACCACGATGGCCGTACCGTGCTGGTCGTCGTGGAAGACCGGAATCTTCATGCGCTTGCGCGCTTCACGCTCGACGATAAAGCACTCGGGCGCCTTGATGTCTTCAAGGTTGATGCCGCCGAAGGTCGGTTCGAGCGCGGCGATCACGTCCACCAGCTTGTGCGGGTCGGTCTCGTTCAACTCGATATCGAACACGTCGATACCGGCAAACTTCTTGAACAGCACCGCCTTGCCTTCCATCACCGGCTTGGAGGCGAGCGGCCCGATATTGCCCAGACCCAGCACCGCCGTGCCGTTCGACACGACACCGACGAGGTTGCTGCGCGCCGTGAAGCGCGCGGCATTGAGCGGATTTTCGACGATCGCCTCGCACGCGAACGCAACGCCTGGCGAGTACGCCAGCGACAGATCGCGCTGGTTGATCATCTGCTTGGTCGGCGCGATGGCGATCTTCCCGGGCGTCGGGAACTCGTGATAATCGAGGGCGGCTTCGCGCAGCTTGTTGATGGCGGGATTCGAATTCGACATGGGAGGCAGGGCGTTGGGTGCGGATTAGAATGACAGTTCGAACGCGGACCCGACCGATTGTAGCGCCATTCCTCACTGGCATTCCTTTCAGTTCGGGTGCAACTGCCGCGACCGGATTGCGGCCAACGCCGCCACCGAATTCACCGTCATCGTCACCTTTCGTCATGCTTTCCGAGTTCTCCCTGATCGACCGATACTTCGCGCAACGCGCCCGTAAGAACACGCGTCGCGCCGCGCTGGGCATCGGCGACGACTGCGCGCTCGTCGCGCCCTTCGCCGGCGAGATGCTGGCCGTCTCCACCGACATGCTGGTCGAGGGCCGCCACTTTTTCGCCGATGTCGATCCTCACGCGCTCGGCCACAAGGCGCTCGCCGTCAACCTGTCCGATCTCGCCGCGATGGGCGCGCAGCCGCTGGGTTTCACGCTTGCGTTTGCGCTGCCCAAGCCCGAGGAAGCCTGGCTCGAAGCCTTCAGCGCCGGCATGTTCGAACTGGCCGACCAGCACGACTGCGAGTTGATGGGCGGCGACACCACGGCCGGTCCGTTGAACCTGTGCATCACGGTGTTCGGCACGGTGCCGCAGGATGTCGCACTGCGGCGCGATGCGGCGCAGCCCGGCGATGACATCTGGGTGTCCGGCACGCCCGGCGACGCGCGCGCCGGACTCGCCTTCCTGCGCCATGAATGGCCGCACGCGCCCATCGACGCAACGGACGCTGCGTACTTTCGCGCCGCGCTCGAGTATCCGCAGCCACGCGTGGCGCTCGGCCTCGCGCTGCGCGGTGTGGCGCGCGCGGCACTCGACATCTCGGACGGGCTCGCGGGCGATCTGCGCCATATCCTCGAACGTTCGCGCGTGAACGCCACCATCGACGTGGATGCGCTGCCGGTCTCGCCGGCGCTCGCACGCCTGCCGCGCGACTTGCAACTGCAATGCGCGCTTGCGGGCGGCGACGATTACGAACTCTGCTTCACGGCCGCGCCGGACCAGCGCGACGCGGTCGCGGCGGCGGCGCAACAGGCCGGTGTGCGCGTCACCCGCATCGGTACAATATGCAGCGCTTCCGACGCCCAGCCACAGCCGTCATCACAGCGCCCCTCGCAGCCAACGATCGCGTGGCGCGACGGCACTGGCGCGCCGCTCAACCTGACGTTGCAAGGCTTCGATCACTTCCATGCCGACTGACCCAACGCCCTCCCCCGCCGACGAACTCGGGACGGCCAGCCAGCCTGCCACAACCAGTGCGCCCGGCCCATCGGCCGTACCGAAAGGCCCGCGCCGCGCCGATGCGGCGTTCATGCTCTCGCATCCGCTGCACATCATTTCGCTGGGCTTTGGCTCCGGGCTGTCGCGGCTTGCGCCCGGCACGGCCGGCACGCTGTTCGCGTGGGCGTCGTTCGAGGTGCTCAACCGCTATATCAATGTGCTCGACTGGGGCATCCTGATCATGGGCGGTTTTCTCGCCGGCGTCGGCATTACCAGCTTCACCGCAAAGAAACTGCGCGTCGAGGATCCGTCGTCCATCGTCTGGGACGAGATCGTCGCGTTCTGGCTCGTGCTGCTGATGATTACGCCCATCGAATTCGTCGGCAAACTCTGGGCTTTCGCGATCTTCCGTTTCTTCGACATGGTCAAGCCGCCGCCCATCCGCTATATCGAGCGGCGTTTCAAAGGCGGCTTCGGCATCATGATCGACGATCTGATCGCCGCGTTTTTCACGCTGCTCGTGATCGCGCTCTGGCGCATGTCCGTCTGAGCCGCCACCCACCACTGCCTACCGCCATGTCTACCGATTCCGTCGTCCATCAACTCGCCATCCGCGCCGGCAACAAGCTGCGCGACGCGCGCATCATGCTCGCCACCGCCGAGTCCTGCACCGGCGGCATGGTCGCCACGGCCATCACCGATATTTCCGGCAGCAGCGGCTGGTTCGAGCGCGGCTTCGTCACCTATTCGAACCAGGCCAAGACCGAGATGATCGGCGTGCCCGCCGAACTGATCGAAAAACACGGCGCGGTGAGCGAACCGGTCGCGCGCGCGATGGCCGAAGGCGCGCTGCGCAACAGCCGGGCACAAGTTTCGCTCGCCATCACGGGCATCGCGGGTCCGGGCGGCGGCTCGCCGGACAAGCCGGTGGGCATGGTGTCGTTCGGCTGGAGCAACCGGCTGCACACGAGCGTGGAAACGCTGGTCTTCAAGGGCGACCGCGAACAGATCCGCGTGCAGGCGGCCGCGCACGCGCTGCGCGGGCTGCTTGCACTCATCGACGAACAGGAACGCTAAGGTCGGACGCTACGCCAGAGTCAGGCGCTGGCCCAACCGCTACACGGGAAGCTGATGCCATGGTCAACGCCAACGCCGCTGTCGAAGAACTGATCCGCCGCTTCGGGCTGGAACCGCATCCGGAAGGCGGCTATTACAGCGAAACCTATCGCGCCGACAAATTCGTGCGCCGCGACGGCGCGCCCGACAGCGACGGCACCCGGGCGGCCTCCACCGCCATCTACTTTCTGCTCGCGGAAGGCGCCTATTCCGCATGGCACCGCATCCGCTCGGACGAACTCTGGCACTTCTACGCGGGCTCGCCCATCGAAATCCATTCGATCGACGAGCGCGGCGTGCTCTCCACCCGCAAGCTCGGCCACGCGCTCGAACATCCGGGCACGGTGTTCCAGGCCGTGGTGCCCGCGGGCCACTGGTTCGCGGCACGCTGCTGCGATCCGTCCACCTACGCGCTGGTGGGCTGCACGGTCGCGCCGGGCTTCGAATTCAGCGAGTTCGAAATCGCCGATACGGACAAGCTCGCCGCCCAGTTCCCACTGCATCGGCCGATACTCGAACTCTTCGCCAGGCCCGCTGCGGTGAAGAAAACACAGTAACAACATGAGCGGCGCCGCACATCTCAAAACTTGCCGATAAAAAAACGGCGTGCCGATCGTCAGATCGGCACGCCGTCAAAGCCCTACCACTTGTGACAGCCCTCGAGGACCGCCTGCAGGACCGCACTCCTCGTGCGGTGCTGCCCTTTCCGCTTATTTCGCGGAAATCTCTACACGGCGGTTCGGCGCGAGGCACGCAACCACCGACGCCGTCGCCTTCTTGCCCGCACACATCTTCACGGGCGCAGCAGCGCCAAGTCCGTTGATCTCGAAGCGATCGGCGCTCACGCCTTGCGCTTCGAGCGCGTCCCTGACCGACCGGGCGCGTTGCAGCGACAAGGTCTTGTTGTGGGCCGCCGAGCCAAACCGGTCGGTATAGCCGTCGATCTTCAGAACGTGCAGTTTCGTGCCCGAATCGCGAACCTGCTGCGCGAGCAGCGCGACTTCGCGTTGACCTTCGGGCTTGAGCACGGCGCTGTCGAAATCGAACAGCGCATCGGCGGACAAGGTCACCGGCTTAGCCAGCACCGGCGCTGCAACGACCGGAGCAACCGGAGCGACCGGTGCAACCACCACCGGCGGCACGCACTTGTCGAGATCGGCATTCACCTTCTGCGCAAGCTTCTGCGCGCGCTCGATGGCTTCCCAGCCGTGCACCCAGTGCGTACCGTGCGTTTCGTCCTGCTCCTTCCATGCCTCGTCGGTGAGCGCGGACAACCGTCCGGCATCCTCGCCGCGGCACGGCGACTGCGAAGCGCGCTGGTTGGTGCGCTCGATTTCCTGCAGCGCCTTCACCCACTTCTCGCGAGTCTCGACCGGCGGCCAGTTCTTCTGGCCGTAGATCGGCTGAAACGGCACGCTGTTGTTGATGAAATGACGGCCGTTGTTCAGCGCCTTTGCCGCCGCGTCGTTGTAGACGCTGGAGACGAGCACATGGCTGTCCTGGCGTTCGGCGATTTCAAGCCAGCCTTCCGCCAGACCGCGCTGATACGGATCAGCGATCTTCTGGGCGGCGGGCATCGTCGCCTCGGCATCGCTGGCGACGCTGGCGAACGCCTGGGCGCTCATCAGCGAGGCAAGCAGCGCGCCGCATATCAAGGTTTTTTTCATGAGTTTCTCCGTGCCCGCCACGGTTTCCCGTGGCGGGCTGGGGTCACGTTCGATCAGAAGCCGATCGTCGCGCCAACCGAAGCACCGGTGCTACCACCGCCGGTCGACTTCGAAACGTGTGCGTTCAGCAGCACACGATCCGACACGTACCAGTTCGCACCGAGTGCCAGGGCGCTTTCGCCGCCGTAGGTAACGGCCTCTGCAATACGGCGATGCCGCGCAAAGATCAGTCGATCGGTTAATCAAATTCGTTCTATAGGCCGCGCCGCACGGGCCGCGTACTGTGTCAACAGGCTGGCAAGCCACGGTTCGCGAGCTTCGGATCAGCCCATATTTAGGACAAGTCTTACTTTCGTATCGATCTCGTTATCAAGGAGAAATAGATTGCGCTCACTTTTCATAACATTTGTGTTTCTGTTCGCCAATTTTGCTGGCACCGCCTACGCCGATCAGTCGGTCGAAGCGACGCTGCTTTCCCTCGAACAAACGTGGATCGACGCATCAAAATCGAATGACGTCAATACCCTGAAGGACATCATCGATGATCGTTATCGGGCCATTACGCCGACTGGGGAACAAACCAAGGCGGACATGCTCCGCCCTACGGCGTCTGGCATAACTCAGACGTTACAAAACATGAAGGTCCATGTGCAAAAGAATGCGGCAACCGTTTCCGGCGAGAACGTCGTCGTCCGCGCGGACGGCAAGATCTTGCGGCTGGCGTTTACAGACCAGTTCGTGGAGGAAGGCGGCAAGTGGCGTGTCGTGCAATCGTGGGTCACGCAGCCATGACGCCTTAAGTGGCGACCCAGACGTGCCACCGCGTTCGGAACGAAGCGCAGTGGCAGCTTTTGAGATTCGGCCGACGCATCGCCAGGATGCGTGTCGGCCAGGGATTCCCCCTTCAGCGGAATGCGTTGATCGTGTCGCGCGTCTTTTGAGCAGCCGTTGCAGCCGCTTGCGCATAATCCTCGCCCTTGCTCGCGTAGATGATCGCGCGCGACGAGTTGATCAGCATGCCCGTGCCGTTGGCAGTGCGGCCCGCCTTCACGGTCGCTTCCACATCGCCGCCTTGCGCGCCGATACCAGGAATCAGCAGCGGCATATCGCCGACGATCGCACGCACCGTTTCGATTTCCTTCGGGAACGTCGCGCCCACCACCAGACCGAGTTCGCCGCTGGCGTTCCACTTCTGCGCGGCGAGACCGGCCACGACCTGATACAGCGGCTTGCCGTCGGTCGTGAGGAATTGCAGATCGGAGCCACCGGGGTTCGAGGTGCGGCACAGCACGATCACGCCCTTACCCTCATGCGCGAGCCACGGCTCGATCGAATCGAACCCCATATAGGGATTGACCGTGACCGCGTCCGCCTGGAAGCGCTCGAAGGCTTCGCGCGCGTATTGCTCCGCCGTGCTGCCGATGTCGCCGCGCTTGGCGTCGAGGATCACGGGCAGGCCAGGATGCGTCTCGTGGATATGGGCGATCAGCGCTTCGAGCTGGTCTTCGGCGCGATGTGCGGCGAAATAGGCGATCTGCGGCTTGAACGAGCACGCATAAGGCGCGGTGGCGTCGACGATATCGCGGCAGAATTCGAAGATCGCGTCGCTGCGGCCAGCCAGCGCGGCAGGGAATTTAGTCGGCTCGGGATCGAGGCCGACGCACAGCAGCGAACCAGTGCGCTGCCAGGCGGCCTGAAGGGTCTGGGAGAAGGAAGTCATGTTGGGAGACTCGCGGCGAGCCGTAGAGGGGAAAACGGCGCGTATTTTACCCGGCTTGAGGCGCGCGCCCCCGGCGCGGCGGCGGCGCGGGCCGCATACGCCGACGCCCGGCCCCGCGCCCGCGCCCAGGTTCAGCGCGCCTCGCTGCGCGCACGGGCCGGCTTGCCGCCGCGTGCCCCCGCCCGGCCGCGCGCCCCGGCGCGATGCGGGCTGGCCGCCGCGCGCATGTCCATGCGCTCGACGGTAAAGGCAAAGCGGCGCACGAGCCGTTCGCCGTGCGCGAGCACGGTCATGCCGTTGGCATCGCCGCCGCCAGTGAGATTCACCGCATTGATCGGATGATCGACGGGTTCGAAGCAGAAAAAGTCCTTGCCCGGCGGCGTGTAGAGCACGTAATAGTCGGTGTTCGCGCAGATCGACAGTGACAGGCGGCGGCGCTCCCACACCACGGCTGCGCGCCCGCTCCAGCCGCTGAACGCGTGATTCACGAGCTGATCGGGCAGCGGATACGCAATGCCGAACTGCCACGCAGGCGGCGCGGGTACGTGGCGCACCGGCAGCCAATCGGCGCCCGAAAGCCATAGGCCGCTAGCGGGCGCGGAAAGCTCGGTGCTCGCATCGCGCGCGAGGAAAGGATGAACGCCCAGGCCGAACGGCAACGCGTCGCGGCCGGTGTTTTCCACTTCAAGCCCAACGTTGAGCGTCGTGCCGTCGAGCGCGTAGGTGAGCGCCGCGCGATACGAATAGGGTTCACCGTCGCTGCGGTCGAGCACGAGGCGCACGTTTTCGCGATCGGCACGGTCGATAGTCCACGGCGCGAGCCAGCCATCGCCGTGGATTGGCAGCGGCTCGCCCGCACGGTTGCGCGGCACTTCGACATCGCGTCCGGCAAAGTGAAAGCGCCCTTCACCGATGCGGTTCGAATACGGCAGCAGCGGGTAGCAGGCGAGTTCGTTCGGGTCCATGCGTGCGCTTACGCGTTCGCAGCGGCGGAATACGGGTTCGAGCACGCCTTCGCTGCGCCAGTCGAAGCGCGTGATGCCGCCGCCCAGTTGCGGTGCAACGTCGAGTCTCAGATAAGCGTTGGCGAGCGTCACACAAGCGACGTCGCTCGTCCCAGCCGCGCCGATCGCAACCGCCGACGTGCTCGGCCCTGGCATCACGGGATGCGTGGCGGCTTCGAGCCGCGCGCGCCGCGCGGCGGCTGGCGTGCCCGCAGCGGGCATAGTGGTAGCGGGCGTGGCAGCTGCGGCAGCCGTCGCCGCGGTGGAGGTACTACGGGAACGGGCAGTTTGACGCACAGCGGAATTCGCGACGCTCATGAGCGGCTCCTCGAGAGGCATAAATGATTGCCGCCCTGGCAGGCGGCGCACGGGCGGCTTGTCGTCCACGCGGGGGCAGGATTATGGTCCATCCGTCGCCCGCGTGGTATTGCAGCCGCTTCTTGTGTTCGCCCTTCCTTGATTCGACCTGGCAAAACTGAACGCATTATCGAACGCACTACTGATCGACTGTTGCCTGCCAACAACGCTGATGCGCGCATTCGCACGGCCGAGGCGTCTTGCACGCCCCGCTCAACGCCCAGGCGCCCTGCCCAGGAAGAGCGGCTCCGCCAGCCCTGTTCGTCCCGTCTGAGCCACGAACACCCCGCCTGCATGGGGTTCGCGCGCGAGTGCTTCGTCATCCAGACCATCTCGTGCGCTGGTCACATAAAGCGCTGTCAGATCTGCTCCGCCGAGCGTAACGCAGCTTGGCTGCGAGGTGGGAATCTTTACACGCCCGGTTTCCAAACCATCCGCGCCGTAACGCACGACGCATGCGCCCGCCCATTGCGCGTTCCAAAGGCCGCCTTCGCTATCGACTGTCGAGCCATCCGGCTCGCCTTCGTGGTCCGGCACGCGCACGAACAGCCTGTCGTTTGCAATCGTTCCGTCAGCGCCGTAATCGCAGGCGCGAATCTCGCGGGTGAACGAATCGGCGTAATACAGGGTCGCGCCGTCCGGGCTGAAAGCGATGCTGTTCGAGATCGCGGCCACGGGCAGCGGCAGCTTCTCCAGCGTCAGATCGTGATTGAGCCGATAAAAACCGCCGATCTTTTCGAACGGCTTGCGCTCGTATTTCGTGCCGAACACGAAGCGGCCCTGACGGTCGCAGCGCCCGTCGTTCAGGCGCGTGGGCAGATCGGGCTCGACGTCGATGATCGGGGTGATCTCGCCCGTCTCCAGGTCGAAGAACGCAAGCCGCGAAGCCAGGCCGATCAGCAGCCGGTTCGGGTCTTCGCAGAGCGCAAAGCACGCCAGCCGCTCGGGCATCGGCCAGGTGCGGCGCGAGCCGTCCGCGCTGTCGTAGCGCGACAGGCTCGCGCCTTCGATATCGGTCCAGTAGAGCCGCGCGCTGCGCAAGCACCACGTCGCGCCTTCGCCGAGGGTGTTCTTCGCGTCGATCAGCAACCCGGCCACGACATCAGGCTGCGCGCTCATGCCCAGCCTCCGTCCACGACGATCTCCTGCGCGGTGATCATGCGGCTGTCGTCGGCGGCCAGAAAAAGCGCCATGCGCGCGAGATCTTCGGGCAGCAGTTCCGCGTCGATGCACTGGCCCCGCTTGATGTTCTCGCGGCCTTCGTCGGTGAGCCACAAACGCCGCTGCTTGTCGGTCATCACCCAGCCTGGCAGCAGCGAATTCACGCGTATGCCGTACTGGCCCAGATCCTTCGCGAGTCCGCTCGTGAGCCCCTGCACCGCCGACTTGCTCATGACATAGATCGGATAATCGCTGTTCTTGAGCTTCCAGCTAATCGATCCGAGGTTGATGATCGAGCCGCATCTGGCGGCCTTCATGTCCTGCGCCACCGCCTGCGCCGCGAACAGCTGATGGCGCACGTTCACGGCGATGCCCGCGTCGAACGATTCGGGCGTGACGTCCGCGAGCGTGTGACGCTTGTCGTTCGCGGCGTTGTTGACCAGCACTTCGATGGGGCCGAGCTCCGCCTTCACATCGGCGATGGCGGCGCGCAACGCGGCGATATCGGTGAGATCGACGCTGGCGAACAGCGGCTTGTGGCGCGAATCGCCAAGCTCGTCTGCCAGCGCTTCTCCCGCCGTCGCGTCGATATCGAAGAACGCCACGCGCGCGCCCTGCGCGGCGAAGTGCTCGACAAACGACGCGCCGATGCCGGTCGCGCCGCCCGTGATGAGGACGACGCGATCCGTGAGGCTCGGATAGCGCGCGTAGTTTTCGTGCGCGTGATGTGCGCTGGCGTTGGCCGCAGACGTCATATCGGGATTCCTTGTCGATTCAAACGCGGTATTAATCGCGCGCGCCGCGATTCTTCAACTGGTCGAGCAGCACCGCCGCAAGCAGAATCGCGCCGCGCACGAGGTACTGATAGAACGCGTCGATATTGAGCAGGTTCATCACGTTCTCGACCGTGCCCATGATCAGCACACCGATCACCACGCCCGAGATCGTCGCGCGCCCGCCCAGCAGCGACACGCCGCCCAGCACGCACGCCGAAATCACGTTCAGCTCGAAGCCTTCGGCCGCGTTCGGCTGGCCCGAGGTGATACGCGCGGCCAGAATCACGCCCGCCAGCGCCGTCACCGCGCCTTGAATCAGGAAGATCCACACGCGCGTGCGCTCGACCTTGATACCGGCCAGACGCGACGCTTCCGGATTGCCGCCGATGGCCAGCGTATTGCGCCCGTACACCGTCTGATTGAGCATCACGCCAAACGCGATAAAGCAGAACAGCGTCACCCAGATCGGCAGTTGCACGCCGAAGAACGCGACCGTGCCCATGGCGATGAACGTATCCGACGACACGCCCACGGCCTGACCATGCGAGACGATGAAGCCCAGACCGCGCACGATTTCCATCGTGGCGAGCGTGGTAATCAGCGCATTGATGCGCAGATACGCAATCACCGCGCCGTTCACGAAGCCAATCGCCGCGCCCGCCGCCACCGCCGCAACGATGGCAATAAACGTGTTATTGGTCGCGTTGAGCACCATCGCGCACAGCACGCCCGCGAACGCCACCGTCGAGCCAACCGACAGGTCGAAGTCGCGCGAGGCGAGACAGAACATCATCGTGCAGGCCACCATGCCGATCTGCGAGACCGACAGTGCGAGGCCCAGCATGTTCTCGATCGAGAAGAAGTGATCGACGGTCAGCGACATCACGATAAACATGACCGCGAAAATCACGATCAGGCTGTATTCGGTGATCTGCTGCCACCACTTCTGCTTGTCGGTGGGACTTGGAATCAGCGCGTCCGCCACGCTTTTGGCCGCTTCC
>NZ_DASZJJ010000193.1:0-39069 GCF_035948235.1 Paraburkholderia sp.
TGAATAGCAACGACACGCCCGATCGGCTAATCGCGCAAGTAAGCCTGCGCTCGGACGAGGAAATCGTCCGCCTGCGGCAGATCGTGCGCGACGAGGCGATTGCCCAGGGCTTTTCGCTGATCGAGCAAACCAAGTTCGTCACGGCGGCAAGCGAACTCGCGCGCAACACGCTTCAACACGGCGGCGGCGGCGACGCGCGGCTCGAAGCGCTCAGCAACGGCGTGCGCGTGGGCCTGAAGCTCACCTTCGTCGACCAGGGCCCGGGCATCCCCGACATCGAGCGCGCGTTGCAGGACGGCTTCACGAGCGGCAACGGTCTGGGGCTGGGGCTGGGCGGCTCGCGCCGCCTGTGCGACGCCTTTTCGATCGACTCCACACCGGGCAACGGCACCACGGTCATCATCGTCAAATGGAAAGTTCGCTAGACGGCGCCTCCGGCCTGGCCGGCGGCACCCATCGCTCCTTCGAGATTGGCGACGCGAGCAGCGTGGCGTTCGCACGGCGCGGCGCGGCGCAGGCTGCGCATCTGGCCGGTCTCGATACGACCGACGCCGGGCGGCTCGCGATCGTGCTGACCGAAGCCGCCACCAATATCCTCAAGCACGCGGGGCATGGCGAGCTGCTGGTGCGCGCGCTCGGCCACGGCGTGGAGCTGATCGCGCTCGACCGGGGTCCCGGCATGGCCGACGTGCGCGCCGCGCTGTCCGACGGCCATTCGACGGCGGGCACGCCCGGCACCGGTCTTGGTGCGATCCGGCGGCTCTCCGATCAGATCGCGATATGGTCGCAGCCGGGACAGGGCACGGTGCTGCGCGTGCTGGTCCAGCAGGCCGGCGCGCCGCGCCCGGCGCAAGCCGTGCCGGAAATCGGCGGCGTGTGCGTGCCGTATCCCGGCGAGGAAGTCAGCGGCGACGGCTGGCAAGCCCAGGCCGACCAGAGCGGCATCACGCTGGCGGTCGCTGACGGTCTTGGCCACGGCGCCCAGGCGCATGTCGCCGCGTCCGCCGCGCTCGAAGTGCTGCGCCGGCGCGCGGGCCTGATGCCCAGCGCGCTAATGGAGCTGTCGCACGCGGCGCTGCGCCCGACGCGCGGCGCGGCGCTTGCGTTTGCACGCTTGGACCTCGCGCGCTCGACCGTGAGTTTTTGCGGCACCGGCAATATCTCGGCGGTTTCCTATGGCACGGGCAAGCCGGGCCTGAGCGGCGCAGGCGGGCGCGCCACGGTCGGCGCCAGCGCACTGGCCGATGCCAGCAGCGACGCGCGAGCGAGCTACCAGATCATTTCGCGCAACGGCATCGTCGGCCACACCATGCGCGGCACCCAGGAGTTCGAGCTGGCCTGGCGCGCAGGCGGCGTGCTGATCCTGCATTCGGACGGCGTGGGCACGCGCTGGGATCTCGACGCCTGGCCGGGGCTCGCTCACCAGAGCGCGGTAGTGATCGCCGCCGTCCTCTACCGCGACTTCGCGCGTCGCACCGACGACGCCACCGTCGTCGTCGTCAAGGCGCAGCCGGGAGTACAGTTAATCCATGAACACGCCACTGTTGCGCATCCGCATTGAGACCGCCCAGGACGTCGTGGTGGCGCGCCGGCGCTCGCGCGACCTCGCGGCGGGGCTCGGGTTTTCCGCGCTCGACCAGACGCGCATTGCCAGCGCCGTGTCGGAAATCGCGCGCAACGCCTTCGAATACGCAGGCGGCGGCGAGGTGAGTTTCGCCTTCGACGCGTCCCGCTCGCCGCAAGCCTTCGAGATCGTCGTGCGCGACCGCGGCCAAGGGCTGCGCGATCTTGAAGCCGTGCTCGACGGCACGTACCGCTCGCCGGGCGGCATGGGTCTGGGCATCGTGGGCAGCCGCCGCCTGATGGACCGTTTCGAGATCGAATCGACGCCGCAAGGCACCACCGTCGTCATGGCGCGTCATCTGCCGGGCGAGCGCGCGGCGCTGCGCGGCAGCGAACTGGAACACGTCGTCAACGGCGTGGCCGCGCTCGCGCCGCAGCAGGATTCGTTCGCCGAAGTGCAGCAGCAGAACCGCGAGTTGATGGCAACGCTCGACGAGCTGCGCGAGCGCCAGGAAGAACTGGCGCGCCTGACCCAGGAACTGGAGGCGACCAATCGCGGCGTGGTTGCGCTGTATGCGGAACTCGACGAGCGCGCCGAAGAACTGCGCCGCGCCGACCTGATGAAGACGCGCTTTCTCTCCAACATGAGCCACGAGTTGCGCACGCCGCTTTCGTCGATCCGCGCGCTCGCCAATCTGCTGCTCAACCGGCTGGACGGCGAGCTGAGCACGGAGCAGGAGCGCCAGGTGAAGCTGATCCTCGCGTCGGCGGAAACGCTCGGCGAAACCGTGGACGATCTGCTCGACCTCGCCAAGATCGAGGCCGGCAAGACCGAGGTAACGCCCGCGTGGTTCGATCCCGCCGATCTGTTCGCCGCGCTGCGCACCATGCTCACGCCGCTGCTGGCCACGCCGCACGTCTCGCTGGAATTCGCCGTGATGACGGGACTGCCGCGCCTCTATACCGACGAGCCGAAGCTCACGCAGATCCTGCGCAACTTCGTCTCGAACGCGCTCAAGTACACCGAGCGCGGGCAGATTCGCGTGGGCGCGCGGTTCGAAGCGCACGGCGAGCGCATCGTGTTTTTCGTGGCCGATACGGGCATCGGGATTGCTCCTGAGCATCACCCCATCATTTTCGAGGAGTTCGGCCAGGTGCAGAACCGTCTGCAACAGCGCGTGAAAGGCACCGGCCTTGGCCTGCCGCTGTGCCGCAAGCTGGCCGCGCTGCTGGGCGGCGAAGTGGGCGTTGAAAGCGAACTGGGCGTGGGCTCGACCTTTTACGTCGATCTGCCCGTGCGGCTTGCCGGCCACGCGGGCGCCACAGGTGACACTGACCGCGCCGATCACGCAGAGAACGAAACCAGCGAACACCCCGGTTCCCAAGGCGCCGCATCATGACGCCCGCCACCGTCATCCTCAATGTCGACGACAACGAAGGCGCGCGCTACGTGAAATCGCGCGTGCTGCGCCACGCGGGCTTCGCGGTCATCGAAGCCGCCACCGGCCAGGGCGCGCTGGACGCCGTGCGCGATCATGCGCCCGCGCTCGTGCTGCTCGACGTGAAGCTGCCCGACATCAGCGGCATCGAGGTATGCCGTCTCATCAAGCAGAATCCCCAGACCAATCCGACGCTGGTGCTGCAGACCTCGGCTGCCGCCGTGCAGGCGCGCGACAAGATCCGCGCGCTCGACGGCGGCGCGGACAGCTATCTGACCGAGCCGGTCGATCCCGCCGAACTGGTGGCGAACGTGCGCGCGCTGCTGCGCCTGTACGCCGCCGAAAAAGCCCTGCGCGACGCCGATCGCCGCAAGGACCACTTTCTGGCGACGCTCGCGCACGAACTGCGCAACCCGCTAGCGCCGATCCGCAACGCCATCGAGCTGCTGGACCCGCGCCACGGCGCCAGCGACGCCGGACGCGCCGACGCACGCCAGATCGCGAGCCGTCAGGTCGAACATCTGGGACGCCTCGTCGACGACCTGCTCGACGTTTCGCGCATCTCGCACGGCAAGATCGCCTTGCAGATGAGCACGCTCGATCTGCGGCAGATCGTCGAAATGGCGGTGGAAACGAGCCGTCCGGCACTCGACGCGAAGCAGCAGCAGCTCAGCGTGGACATGACGCCGGCACCTTGCCACATCCTCGGCGACGGCATTCGCGTGGCGCAAATCATCAGCAATCTGCTGTCGAATTCGGCAAAATACACGGCGGCCGGGGGCGTGGTGACGCTGCGCCTCGAAGCCGGCGCCGATGAAGTGGCGATCGGCGTGCGCGACAATGGCATCGGCATCGCGCCTGACGAGCTGCCCTATGTGTTCGAGCTTTTCATGCAGTCGCGCGACGCGGTCAAGCGCGCCGATGGCGGACTCGGCATTGGCCTCGCGCTGGTGCAGGAGCTTGCGGAACTGCATGGCGGCTCGGTGGAGGCTTTTTCGGAAGGACTCGGTAAAGGGTCGGAATTCGTCGTGCGCCTGCCCGTCGTGCGCGCGCCGCAAACCGACCATGCACCCTCAGACAACAACAATATGGATAACGAAACAATCTCGCGCAAACGCCGCGTGCTGATCGCCGACGACAACGTGGATTCGGCGACTTCACTTCTGATGCTGCTCGAACTCGAAGGCCACGACGTGCGCGTGGCCCACGACGGCCCCAGCGCGCTGGCGCTCGCCCAGAGCTTCGAGCCGCATGTTGCGATTCTCGACATCGGCCTGCCCGGCATGGACGGCCACGCGCTCGCCAAGGCTATGCGCGCGCTGCCTGCCACGGCCCGCACCCAGTTGATCGCGCTCACCGGTTACGGTCAGGAACGCGACCGCCAGGCCACCACGGAAGCCGGTTTCGACCGGCATCTCGTCAAGCCCGCGCCGTTCGACGAAATCCTGCGCGAAATCGAAGGGACCCGGGCCGACTGACGCTAAGCGGTGGTTTGGTTCGATAGAGAAAGGATTCCCGATGAAGGTACAGGTCCGCGCCGTCGGCATGGGCGATCTCGAACTCGTCTGTCGCCATCGCGAGGCGATGTTCAGCGAAGCGGGCCGTGACGCCGCCACGCTCGCGACCATGACGGAACACTTTCGTGCCTGGCTTGCGCCGCGTCTGGCCGACGGGCGTTACTTCGGCTTCGTGCTGAACGATGACGATGCTGAAGACGAGGTACCCGTTGCCGGTATCGGCCTGATGGAGATCGACTGGCCTCCTCATCCGGCCCACCCCGAGCAGGACCGGCGCGGCTATGTCCTCAACGTCTACGTCGAACCGCACGCGCGGCGGCGCGGCCTCGCCCGCCAGCTCATGCAGCTCGCCGACGAGGCATTCGCGCGGCGCGGCATCCGCTACGCGATCCTGCACGCGACCGAGCAGGGCCGTGATCTCTATCGCCAGCTCGGTTGGGGCGCAACGACCGAAATGGCCAGAACGCTTTAACCTCCACGCTTTTTCCTCAAGCCCCCGTTCATGCGTGCCGTTAACCGGTTGAGCCTTCAACCTTCTCACGGAGCCACGCTTGAACGGGAACACGCGCGCCATTATTTCCAGACCCAAAACCGGCGCCTTCGCCGCGCTCGCGGCCGTCGTCCCTCTTTCGATCGCCCTGCTGCTGACGGGCTGCGTGACTCATACGCAAGTGGTGGCCACGCCCGCGCGGCCGGTCGTAGTGGCCGCACCGCCGCCGCCCGTCGTGATGGCCGCGCCGGTCTATGTGCCCGAGCCGCACGACGCCTATGTTTCCGTCGCGCTCGATCGCGATGTAGTCGTGATCGGCGGCATGACGTACATCTGGTTTGTTGGTCCGGATGGACAGCGTCATCGGCACTACTATGGCCGTGGCGACCTGCGCGCCGAAGTGTTCCATCGCCGCGCCGAATTACGCAACGTGATGGCGCACCACGACGGCCACCTGCCGATGCAGAACGCCTACGTCGCGCCGCCGCCGATGCGCGCCACGCCGCCTCACGCGCGCGTGCACGTGGAGATGGTCGCGCGCCCAGGCGGCGCACCGCATCCGATGCCTCGCGCCGTCGCCAACGCCCGTCCCCACCCGCATCCCGAGCAGCGCCAGGCGCAGCATCATGTGCCCGCGCCCACCCGCAACGCCGCCGACCACGGCCATCGCCTGCCGAACGCCCATCCCGGCGATGCCCGTCCGATGGCCGGTGTGCCGCGTCATACGGTATAAGCGCTCGTTGCAGCGCGATTCAGAAAACCGCCGGTGCGTGCTGCACACCGGCGATTTTTTTCGTCGATTTGATTCGATATCCTGACTATTTATCGAACCCTGGATTGTTCAGTCGATTACCGCTCCCTGATACCGCCTATAGGACAGCGGACGACATTTTATATCACGTTGCGATATAATTCGCCGCATTCGGGCCTATTCCGGCCCTGCTTCTTTTGTCGCTATTTTCATCGTGTCACGCCTTACCCTCTCCCGCTGGCTCGCGCGCTTCGCGCCGCCGCCCGTCACCCTGCGCTGGCGCGAACGGCTGCGCTCGGGCGTCGGCGCGCTCCTAGGCATCGCGCTAACCGGCCTAGTCTCGCACCGTCTGCTCGGCAACGCCTCGACGATTCCCTGGCTGATCGCGCCAATGGGCGCTTCCGCCGTGCTGCTGTTCGGCGTGCCCGCGAGCCCGCTGGCGCAGCCGTGGTCGATCGTCGGCGGCAATCTGGTGTCGGCGGTCGTGGGCGTGACCTGTGCGCTCTTGATCGACGATCCGGTCGTGGCGGCCGCCGTCGCCGTGGGCGTGGCGATCTGCGCCATGTTCACGTTGCGCTGTGTGCACCCGCCTTCGGGCGCGGTCGCCCTCACCGCCGTGCTGGGCGGTCCCGCCGTGCGAGCGCTCGGCTATGAGTTCGTGCTGGAGCCGGTGCTGCTGCAAACGTTCGTGCTGCTCGGCAGCGCCCTCGTCTATCACAAGGCGACCGGCCATCGCTATCCGCATGCCGCGCACACGGCGAAGCATGCAACGCCCACACCCGCCGCGAGCGGCTTCTCGCGCGCGGACCTCGAAGCCGCCTTGCGCGAGCGCGACGAACTGCTCGACATCGATCCCGACGACCTTGAAGCACTGCTACGCGAAACGGAAATCCGCGCCTATGCCCGCAGCTTCGGCGCGCTCAATTGCGCCGATGTCATGTCGCGCGACGTGGTGAGCATCACGCCCGGGACCACCGTGGGCGAAGCGCGCGCACTCTTGCGCCAGCACGACGTGAAGGCGCTGCCGGTGGTGGATGCGCAGCGTCACGTGAAAGGCATCGTCACGCGCGCCGACCTCGCCGACGACGTCGCAAGCCTGCATCCATTGCGCACCTTGCTGCGTGCGCTGGGTTTGGGCCCGCGCAGCAGCACAGCCGACAGCACACGCGTTAGCTCGCTCATGAGCACGCACGTCCGCACGATCACTGCTGCGACGCCCATCGTCGAGTTGCTCGCGCTCTTCGCGGGGCGCGGCCATCATCACGTTCCCGTGGTGGATAACGAGCGGCGTCTGGCCGGTATCGTCACGCAGGCCGACCTGATTTCCGGACTCTACCGGCAGACCCAGCCGCTCCAGAAGCAGAGCGCCTGACGCACTCGATGTCCCCAATACAAGGGGCGATTGCGACCATAAATATCACGTCATGATATATTCGCAGATCGAACCGTTCCACCATGGATCCCCGATGAAGCAACCTGCACGCGGCCTGAAGAAGGCCGATTTCGAGCAACTGTCCGAATTCCGCTATCAGATGCGCCGCTTCGAGCGCTTCTCGGAGCAGGCCGCCCAGAACGAAGGCATCACGCCGTTGCAGTATCTGTTGCTGCTGCATGTGAAGGGCTATCCGGGCCGCGAGTGGGCGACCATCGGCGAGCTGGCCGAGCGTCTGCAGGCGCAGCATCACGGCGTGGTGGCACTGGTGTCGCGCTGCGAGGCACTCGAACTGGTGGCGCGGCGCGTGAGCGAGCGCGATCGCCGCCAGGTGGAAGTGCATCTGCTCAGCGCCGGCGAAAAACTGCTGGCGCGCCTCGCCGAACTGCATCGCGCGGAACTGCGCTCGCTCGAAGGCGCCTTCACGATTCCGCACATCGACCTCTGACGACCATGCATTCCGACGATTCCCACAAGCGCGACTTTTCGGCCAACGCGCGGCTGCCCGGCATCGGCGCGCTCGCCGCCGTGATCGGCGCTCTGGCGACGCTCGCCGCGTTCGTGTTGCTGAACCTGATCCACTGGTTCACGAACCTGTTTTTCTATGGCCGCTTCTCGTTCGCCGATCATTCGCCCGCGCTCAATACGCTGGGCGCATGGGTGATCGTCGTGCCGGTGGTGGGCGGGCTGATCGTTGGCATGATGGCGCGTTTTGGCTCGGAAAAAATCCGCGGTCACGGCATTCCGGAAGCGATCGAAGCGATCCTGTTCGGCAAGAGCCGCATGTCGCCAAAAGTGGCCGTGCTCAAGCCGCTGTCGTCGGGCATCGTGATCGGCAGCGGCGGGCCGTTTGGCGCGGAAGGCCCGATCATCATGACGGGCGGCGCGCTTGGCTCGCTGCTCGCGCAATGCGTGCGCCTTACCGCCGCGGAGCGCAAGACGCTGCTGGTAGCGGGCGCCGCCGCGGGCATGACCGCCGTGTTCGGCACGCCGGTGGCCGCCGTGCTGCTCGCGGTCGAGTTGCTGCTGTTCGAATGGCGTCCGCGTAGCTTTCTGCCGGTCGCGCTGGCCTGCGCGGTGGCCGGCTTCGCACGCGCGCTCGTATTCGGCACCGATCCTCTTTTCGCGATGCAAACGCCGCCGCCCCGCGCGCTCGCGCTAGGGTCGTGCGTGATTGCGGGGTTGCTATCGGGCGCGCTGGCGTCGGGGCTGTCCGTCTCGCTCTACAAGGTCGAGGACCTGTTCAAGCGCCTGCCGCTGCACTGGTCCTGGTGGCCCGCGATCGGCGGTCTGGCGGTGGGGATTGGCGGCTTCATCGAGCCGCGCGCGCTCGGTGTCGGTTATGACGTGATCGGCGATCTGCTGCACCAGCATATTCTGCTGCAAGTCGCGATTGCGATTCTTGCCGTGAAAGCCGTGATCTGGGTGATCGCACTGGGTTCGGGCACTTCGGGCGGCGTGCTCGCGCCGTTGCTGATGCTGGGCGCGGGTCTGGGCAGCGTGCTCTCGCATGTGCTGCCAGGCAGCGATCCCGCGCTGTGGCCGCTCGTGTGCATGGCCGCGACGCTCGGCGCCACGCTGGGTGCGCCGCTCACGGCCATCGTGTTTGCCTTTGGCCTCACGCACGACGGCAACGCGCTGTTACCGCTGCTCGCGGCGACGCTGGTTGCGCACGGTTTCGCCACCGTCGTCATGAAGCGCTCGATCATGACGGAAAAGATCGCGCGGCGCGGTTATCACATTTACCGCGAATACGGCGTCGATCCGCTGGAGCGCCATTATGTCGATGAAGTGATGACGCGCCAGGTCGATACGATCGACGCGGGTGTGAGCGTGCGCGATGCGTTGGCGCGCTACTTCGGCACAACGCAGCAGCGTCGCGCCTGGCCCGTGGTGCGCGACGGGCGGGTGCTGGGCGTGGCGGATCGCGCAATGCTTGAGGCGGTGCGCGAGGGCAACGCGCGCGATCAGCCGATCGGCGCGCTGTTCGCGGGTCGTTCAGCCGATGTGGCCTTGCCCGAGGAAACCTGCCGGCAGATCGCCGCGCGTCTCGCGGTGCATGGTCTCGAGAGGCTGCCGGTGGTGAGCGCCCGCGAAACGATGCAACTCGTCGGGATTGTCTCGCGCAGCGATCTGGTGAAACTGTCGCTCGCGCACTTCGAGGAAGAGACCAAGCGCGAACGCTTCCGGCGCATCGGGATCGGCGGCAATGCGAAGCGGCGGTTTCCGCCGGTGCGTCGGGCGGGCTGAGCGGGCGCGTTTTGCGTGGCGGCGTCGCTGGATTTGGCGTTGGCGGGATCGGCAAGTCCTGCCATCCTGGCCTCCTGGATTCGTTGCCTGCCGGTCCTGTTCGCGCGCGATCTATTTCCCGATCCTCATACTTTTCTGTTCGAGCGCGCGGCGTGGAGTTGGCTGTTAGTTGCGATAACACTTCACGCATCTGCTCCACTTGGGTGCCTGCTTAAGCGACAGGCCGCAACACGCGCACTGCTGCGGTGCACCACGTCTCTCTCACCCTCCGGCGTTGCCCCGCTGGCAGCCCGGTTCGCCCTCATCTCGTGCAACGCACAAACTGGCACGCACCTTGCTGAATAACACTGCGCGCCGCAAAGACGCGGCGCATTGAGTACGACGCTCCCCACGCGCCGAAATCCCAGTCAGTCGGGCAATGCAGTTCGACACGCGACGCACGCACCGCCGCGTCGAACCCCAGATGCCATCGACCCACGAAACACCATGCTGCGCGTCCTGCTCGTAACCGACACCGACAAGCCCATCGGCGATCTGCGCGACGCGCTAGCGCGGCTCGGCTACGACATGCTCGCCGAACCCGCCACGCCGCAGGCGCTGCACCGCGTCGTCGAGCGCGAGCGGCCCGACGTCATCATCATCGACACCGAATCGCCCTCGCGCGACACGCTCGAACAGCTCGCCGTGATGAACGCCACCGCGCCGCGGCCCGTGCTGATGTTCAGCAACGACGCCAACCAGCAGCTGATCCGCTCCGCCGTGAATGCGGGCGTGACGGCCTATCTCGTCGAAGGGCTGGCGGGCGAGCGCATCGCGCCCATCCTGGAGGTCGCGCTCGCGCGCTTCGCGCAGGAAGCGCAGTTGCGCGAGCGTCTGACCCAGGCCGAAAACGAACTCGCCGAGCGCAAGCTGATCGATCGCGCCAAGCGCATCCTGATGGACCAGCAGAAGATGACCGAGCCCGCTGCCTACGCCATGCTGCGCAAGCGCGCGATGAACCAGAGCCTCAAGCTTGCCGAAGCCGCCCGCCAGATCGTCGCGGCGGCCCGGTCCGAGGATTGAGCAAGATCGACCAGGATTGAAGCGTTGACTGTCATGAATGAACCCACGCGTGCGGCCGCGCCGCCCGAAAAGACCCATCTGAAGATCGGCTTCGTGCCGCTGGCCGACGCTGCGCCCGTCGTCGCCGCAAAGCTGCTGGAGTTCGGCCACGCGCACGGCCTCACGCTTGAACTCTCGCGCCAGCCTTCGTGGGCGGCGCTGCGCGACAAGCTGCTGTCCGGCGAGCTGGACGCCGCGCATTCGCTCTACGGGCTGGTGTATGGCGTGCAGCTTGGCATAGGCGGCCCACAGACGGATATGGCCGTTTTAATGGTGCTCAACCGTAACGGCCAGGCGATCTCGCTATCGAACCGCCTCGCCGATGCGCTTGCCGAACATGGCACGCTGCCGCGCGCGCTCGCAACGCTCGGGCGCACACCCGTGTTCGCGCAGACCTTCCCTACCGGCACGCACGCGATGTGGCTGTATTACTGGCTCGCCGCGCAGGGCGTGCATCCGCTGCGTGATATCGAGAGCGTGGTGATTCCACCGCCGCAGATGGTGGCCGCGCTCGCTGAAGAGCGCCTCGACGGCCTGTGCGTGGGGCAACCGTGGCCCGCGCTCGCACAGCGGCGCGGCATGGGGCGCACGGTGGTCCGCAGCGGCGAAATCTGGCCGGATCATCCCGAGAAAGTGCTGGCCTGCCGGCGCGATTTCGTCGAACGGTATCCGAACACGGCGCGCGCGCTGGTGCAGACCATGCTGGAAGCTTGCCGCTGGCTAGACGGCGCGGGGCATCGCACGGAGATCGCGCAATGGCTGGCACGGCCTGACATGCTGGGTGCGGATGCGGATTTGATTGCTGCGATGCTGGAGGGAGAAACGGATGCGGGCGCGGCGGATATGAAGTTCTGCGAGGACGGCGCGGTGAATTATCCGTTGGAGTCCGAAGGAATCTGGTTCCTCACGCAATTCGAGCGCTGGGGAATGATGGCGCGGCGCGACGACTATCGGCAGATTGCGCAGGCGTTGAATCAGACGGCGCTTTATCGGCAGGCTGCTGCGGCGATCGGGGTGGACGTGCCGACGGCGTCGCCCAAACCGGTATTTATCGATGGGCGGACGTGGGATGGGGAGAATGCGGCGGCGTATGTGGAGGGGTTTGAGATCAAGGCTTGAACCCCAACGCCGCCCGCCCCGCTTACTTCACCACCACTTCCGTATGCGCCACCACCGGCGGCTTTTCGAAATACGGACCGACAAGGCGACGCCATTCCTGGAAGTCAGCGGATTCGCGGAAGTGGACCATGTGGTCCTCGACGGTTTCCCACTGCACGACCAGCACGTACTGGTTCGGTTCTTCCACGCCGCGTTGCAGTTCAACGCTGCGGCAGCCGCGCGCGCGATGGAAAAGCGGCAGCGCCTGCGTCACGCCCGCTTCGAACTCGGCGTTCTTGCCTGCCAACACGGTGAGATGTGCCATTTCGTAGACCACGTTCTGCTCCTTGTTCTCTCGTTGATTCGTCGCAATAGTGCGCCTTCGCCGTAGCTGACGCGCACGCCACGTTATCACGCATCGGCTTTGAGGCACCTTTCCGATTACTTGCTGCGCTTCATGACGGCGTCGTCTGGGTACCAGAAGTCACGGAACATATTCATGCCGTATGTCTTGCCGTCGTAATGCAGCACGACGCGTTTCGTATGCCTGCCGGTCTCGACCCAACCATCTTTTTTAAGCTGATTGCGCGTAACGCGCGCGCTCAGCGCGAGATCGGCAAAACCGTGGCTGGCGGTCTTTTCCACGGCGATCGTTATCGACGCTTCAGCGTTATGCGCGCCTTCGAATCCTGCGCCGCACGAGTTGGGATCGCTATTGACCCAGCCGTAGAGATTCGTGCCGAACACCGGGCGCAGCGTGCGGCCTTCGCGCACATAGAGCGTCAGTTCATAGTCGGCGGCCGCGTCGGCGCAGCTTGGGCCGCGCGCGCTGCTGTCGAATACAACGCCAAACGCGCGCACGTCAGGCGAAAGCCAATACGGTGCTGTGTCAACGTGAAAGCTGCCGACCTGGGTAAGCGCATCCTCTTCAATCGTCGAGCGTACGCCCGCGATGACTTGAGCGCCATTGACCAGCGCCACAACCTGAATCAGATTGCCGTCATCGCTATTCGGGCCGACATGGTTCGTGTCGAAGGCAATCGCGGCAATCGTCGTATCGGGTGCGTCGGGCATGGCCTTGCAGGATGCTGCGGCGATCAAGCCGTCGCCGCTATCCCAGGGCGCCAGCTTGCCCTTGACGCCTGCCCAGTTCGCCACCGCGGCGGTGACGTCGTCGCCACACGATTGATCGTCGCTCGCACAGGCGGCGTTCGAGAACGTCGCGGCAACTGCAAAGGCAAACGCGAGCGGCATAACGGCCCGCATGAATGTACGCATGAGACTGGATTCTCCATTGAGCATGAGTCATGCGAACCTGCATGGCATCAAGCCCATGGGTTCGACTTGGCGCGAAGGAGAATACAGCAAGGCAGAACGCGGCGCAGGTGAAACACCCGCGCCGCGTCCAGAGAGAGAACAATCAGAACTTCGTATGCAGCCCCACGCGCGCGACCGCCTGGGTCTGGCCGCTCGATGCGCCATCGGAGCTGTTCATGCCGTTGATCTGCGCATTACCGCCTGCGCTCGCGCGCTGGTACACGCCAAGCACATAGACGCTGGTGCGCTTGGACAGCGCGTAATCGACGATGGCGGCGACCTGATGCGCGTGGTTGTTATCGACCACGTCGTTGCCCTTCATGTACATATACGACGCGCCTGCGCTCAGAGCCGGCGTGAAGTAGTAATGCGCGCCCACCGATCCTTCGTACACGGAGCCGCCGTTATACGAGTTATGCACGGTGGTGAAGAGCGCGTTGGTGATCCAGCCGCCAAACTTGTAATGCGCGCCGATACCCCAGTTGCGCACGCTCACGTCGCCCTCGCCGCTCACCACATACTTGAGGTTCGTGTACGCCGCGTTCACGCCGAAGTTCTCGTGCGCGTAGTTAAGCGCGAAGCTCGAACCGTTGCCCGTGCCGATCGAGCCGGCCACGTTGCCGAAGCTATACATCGCGCCCGCGCTGAAGCCCCCGAAAGTCGGCGACACATACTTCACCGAGTTGTTGACGGTCTCGCCCGCCATGCGGTCCCAGTCGAACGCGCCCGTGGCGTTGCTGGGCAGCGCGAGCTTGTCGAACGGCCCTGCGCGGAAGTCGTAGAAGTGCCCTGAAAGCTCGGCCGGATCGTCGCCCGCGAAGTAGAGCGAATCGGTCATGAAGTCGTACTGGTTACCCAGCGACAGCTTGCCGTACAGCGGGTTGCTCAGGCCCACGATCGAGGTGCGGCTAAAGAGGCTCTTGTTCGGCATGAAGCTGCCGTTGTCGACCTGAAACTGGTTGACGAGCTGGAAGAAGGCCTTGCTGCCGCCGCCCAGGTCTTCCGTGCCGGTCAAGCCCCAGAGGTTCGGGCCGTTCACGCCGTCGTCCATCTTCACGTTGCTGTGGCCGCCCTGATTGCTCACATACGTGATACCTGTGTCCATCATCCCGTAAAGCGTCACGCTGCTCTGCGCGAACGCCGGGCCTGCGCAGATTACCCCAGCCAGCGCGGCCATAATCGTTTTGTACTGCTTATTTTTCGTCATTCTCCAAGTCTCCTGTTACCGAAATTTATCGTGTCGTTAGTATTAGTTGGTCTTTGCCGATTGTGTGGGGCGCAAGCACCCCACTAGCGGCCACGCGTCCTTCAGGCGTCCGCGACCGGTGCCGTAATGAAGCGCAGTGCGAGGCGATTGAGCAGGATCGCAGCAGCAGCGACCAGAGCAGGCACAGCCAGCACTGAGAACACCGTCGAGAAGCTGAAACCCAGTGACAGCAGTACGCCCCCCACAAACGAGCCGAGAATGCCGCCCAGTCGCCCGAAGCCCAGCATCCAGCTCACGCCGGTGGCGCGGGCGCGAGTCGGATAGCAGGTCGGCGCCAGTGCATTGAGGCCCGTTTGCGCGCCGCTCATGAAGAAGCCCGCGCAAGCCACCAGCACCGTCAGCATGCCGGATTTGAGCGTGCCCATGCCCAGCGCGAAGATGAACACGCCGCCCAGCAGATAGGCCGCGCCAATCACGGCGTTACGGTCGAGGCGGTCCATCGCGAAGCCCACGACGACTGCGCCCACCGTGCCGCCCAACTGGAACATGCCGGTGATCGCTGCCGCGCGTTCGACGGGCAGGCCAGCGTCCTTGATGAGCGTCGGCAGCCAGCCGGTGAGCAGATAGATAATCAGGAGTCCCATGAAGTAGGTGACCCACAGCATCAACGTGCTCATGGCGTAGCCGTCCGCGAACAGCATGCGCACGGGCGCCTTGGCCGCAACTGCCGGTTCCGGCGACGTGAAACGCGTGTCCGCCGCGAAGCGATGACCGCTCACGCGTGAAAGCGTGGCTGCGATGCGTTCGGCGGAAAAGCGGCGCACCAGCAGGAAGCGCGCGGACTCCGGCAGCAGGCCCATCAGCACGGGCACAAACAGGATCGGCAGCACGCCGCCACACACGAACACGCCACGCCAGCCAAAGTGCGGAATCAGCGCCGCCGCAACGAAGCCACCCGCGCCCGAGCCGAAGTTAAAGCCCGTGAACATGATGGTGAGCAGCAGTGAACGGCTCTTCGACGGCACGTATTCGGAAAGCAGCGTGGTCGAGTTGGGCATCGCCGCGCCCAGCCCCAGCCCCGTGAGAAAGCGCAGCGCGACCAGTTGACCCGGCGTGTTCGCGAACGCGCACAAAAGACTGAAGACGCCAAAACACGCGACCGAGCCGAGCAGCACTTTCTTGCGGCCGATGCGGTCCGCCGACGGTCCCGCGACCAGCGCGCCGATCGCAAGACCCACCATCGCCGCGCTCATCACCGGGCCGAACGCGGCGCGCGCGATGCCCCATTCCTTCATGACAACGGGCGCGACAAAGCCCATCACGGCCGTGTCGAGGCCGTCGAGCGTGACGATCAGAAAACAGAGAGCGAGGACGAGCCATTGAAAGCCCGACATTTTGCGGGCGTCGATAAAGCCCTTGATATCCACTGCATCAGCAGAGTTCATGCGTGTCTCCGAAGTTAATTTTTTCCCCGCCCCTGTGCTTCGTCGGCTCAGGAGTGTTGTGCTACAGACTGCGTATGAAACGGCGGGCGCGACGTGCCGGGATCGCTCGCACCCGCTGCGATTCAGTCGATCATCAAACCGCGTCGGGCACCTGGCGCGTTTTCAGGAACGCTTCCAGCGTTTCGCCGCGCATGCAGGCGTACATGCCCAGATTGGTGATCTTCACGACGCGCGCGAACTTCTCCAGTACGAAGAAGCACACGCCGTATTGCACGAGGCCAAGCCAGTCGGTGTTGTCCACCAGTGTGCGTTCTTCGGCGGTGAGCGCGGCGGCGTCGTAGGCGGCCTTGCGGTCGCTCAGCCACAGTTCGCGCGCGGCGGGCGTGCGCATCATCCAGAAGAAGCGGTTCAGGCGCATCGCCTTGATGCTCTGGCGAATGTCGAACGGATAGGTGCCTGTGAGCGCTTCCACGCCTTCCAGTTGCGGATTCATTACGCGCCCTCCTCGTTTTCGTAGATCGTCACGGCCATCGCCGTGCTGGTCGCGAGGTAGTAATTGCGATGCACCTCTTTGATCTTTGGCGCGAGCGCGCCGCGCATCGCGAGCCACATGATCGTCTCCACGCTTTCCGCGCCGCCCAGGCGCACGTAGTCCACGTGCTTCATCTTCGCGAGCCGCTCGGGATCGTTGACGATGAGGTCGAGGAACTCCATATCCCATTCGGTGTTGTTAAAGCCGCTGCGCTCGCCATGCACCTGATGCGAAAGACCGCCCGTGCCGACCACGACCACGTCCAGATCCTCTTCGAACGATTCGATCGCACGGCGCAGCGCGTGGCCCAGCCGATAACAGCGGTTCGCTGTCGGCAGCGGATACTGCAGCACATTGACCTCGAACGGCACCAGCGCCGTGGGCCAGCCACCGTCGTGCGGCAGCATCAGCGAAAGCGGCGAGTTGCAGCCGTGGTCGAGCGGCTTGTCCTGGAAGATCGTCAGGTCGAACTCGTCGTTGACGAGTTGTTCGGCGATATGGATCGCCAGCTCCGGATGACCGGCGATATCGGGCAGCGGCCGCTTGCCCGCGCCTTCATCGGCGAATTCGTGCTGCGGCGACACGCCAAGCGCGAACGTCGGATAGCAGTCGAAGAAGAAGCTGTTGGCGTGGTCGTTGTAAAACATCACCAGCACGTCCGGCTTGCGCTCGGCGAGCCACTTCGCCACGGGTTCGTACCCCTGAAACAGCGGCGCCCATGCCGGTTCGTTCTGCTTGCCCTTGTCGTACGCCATACCGATCGTCGGTACATGCGAAGTCCCGATGCCGCCCACAATTCTTGCCATGCCTGTTGCCCTCATCCGATTACTTTGGGGCCGCACCGCGCGATGACGGTCGGCGGCCTCTTGGGATACGAAATTACAGAATGGCGGTTTGCGCCGTAAGTAAGGGTTAACCACAGAATTTGCGTTTGAATCCGTAATAAACGGCCTATCCGGTGCTTTCGCGCTTTCCGCCCTGCCGGGAAACCCGCGCTCCATAACGGTTTTTGGTATCCTGAATCGGGTCGCGCGTCATCTATCCGGCATGCGCACCGCAACCGCCTCATAAACGAAACAGATAGCAAAAGAACGAACTCGCAAGGGCGCCCATGCGCCGCCTGGCGGGACATCGACATGAACGAGACCACTCAGCAAACCATCGTGCAGGCGCTGCGCACGCGCATTCTTTCGGGCGAACTCTCGCCGGGCCAGCGGCTAGTCGAAGCACACCTCGCCGATAGCCTCGGCATCTCGCGCACGCCGCTGCGTTATGCGCTAAGCGTGCTGGCGACCGAAGGACTGGTCGAGCGCTCGGGCGCACGCGGTTATATCGTGCGCCGTTTCAGCGTTACCGACGTGCTCAACGCCATCGACGTGCGCGGCGTGCTCGAAGGCCTGGCTGCACGCAGCGTGGCCGAACGCGGCGTGAGCGCGACGCTCGCGCGTGCCCTGCAAGACTGTCTGCGCGAAGGTGACGCGATTTTCGCGGCAGGCGCGCTCGCGCTCGCCGGCGACGCGGAGGCGCGCTATGCCGACATGAACGGCCGCTTTCACGCGCTGATCGTCGATGCCGCGCAAAACCATGCGGTGAGCGCCGCGCTCGGGCTCAACGACAAGATTCCCTTCGTGTCGCCGGCCACGGTCGTATTCGACGATGAAGCGCGCCAGCAGCAATACATGATGCTCGCCTATGCGCACCGCCAGCACCACGCCATCGTCGGCGCGCTGCTTAAGGGCGAAGGCGCGCGCGTGGAAGCGCTCATGAAGGAGCACACGCATATCTCGAAGGAGAGTCTGAATCTTTCGGTCGAGCATCTGCATCTGATCGCGGGGGCCGCGTGAATCCCGCCGATCTGCTCAACCTCGCCCATCTACGCGCGTTTCGCCTCGTCGCCGATACCGGTAGCGCCACGCGCGCCGCCGCCGCGCTCTATCGCGCGCAATCGGCGGTAACGCGTTCGGTGCAGGAACTCGAAACCGCGCTGGGCGAGCCGCTCTTCGAGCGCAAACCCTCGGGCATGCTGCCGACTGCCGTGGGACGCGTCGTGCTGGATCGTTGCGCGCGCATCTTTGACGAACTCGAAGCGCTGGCGCAATGGTGCGCGGCGCGCCAGACGCGCCGCCGCGCGCTCGCCGAGGGTGCGCTGCCTGCGTGGCTGCTCAACACGCGACGGCTGCAGTTGTTCGTGGCGCTCGCGCGCCATCGGCACATGCCCAGCACCGCGAGCGCGTTTGGCATCAGCCAGCCCGCCGTGAGCAGCGCGATGCGCGTGCTTGAAAGCGGCTCGGGCATCACGCTGTTCCACCGCAGCCCGCGCGGCGTGCAACTGAGCGCCGAAGGCGAGACCTTCCTGCTGCATGTGCGGCGCGCGCTCAACGAGCTGCGCCATGTGCCCGACGATATCGCCGCGCTACACGGCAATATCCAGGGCGCAGTGACGGTGGGCGCGCTGCCGCTAGGCCGCACGCTGATCCTGCCTGCCGCCATCGCGCGCCTGAGCGCGCAGCATCCCGGCGTGCGCGTGGTCACGGACGAAAGCGCCTATGAATTGCTGGTGGCGGGCCTGCGCGCGGGCGATGTCGATTTCGTGCTCGGCGCGCTGCGCGAGAACGATGCGGCCAGCGGCCTCGCCAACGAACGCCTGATGGCCGAAGACATGGTCGTGCTGGCGCGGCGTGGCCATCCGCTCGCGCAGAAAGCGGGCTTGAACGTAGGCGATCTGCGCAACGCGCAATGGATCGTCTCGCGTCTGCATTCGCCCGCACGCGGGCTGTTCGAAGCGCAATTCAGGCGCCTCAAACTCAAGCCGCCGATGCCAACCGTTGAGACCGCCGATCTCGCGGTGATACGCGGCCTGCTGATGGGCACGGACATGATCGCCGCGCTTTCGGCGCAGCAATTGCACTATGAAATCGCGGCAGGGGAACTGGTGGTGCTGGATGTGCCGCTGCACAACACGCGGCGCGAGATCGGGCTGACGATGCGTGCGGATAGCGCGCCGTCGCCGGGCGCACGCGCCTTGATCGACGCGATACGGCTTGCGGTGGCGGACGCGGCGCCTGCGGTGCGGGTGGTGGAAGGCCGCCTGGGCGGCTGAAGAGATGAAACCGGCGCGCTGATTGGTTCGACAATCAGCGCGCCGGTTTTACTGCGTTACTGCGTCCAGACCGAAGGCGGGACCGCCACCACGCCGTCGAACAACCAGCGCGCGGTGCGCAAAAGCGCCGCGCCCGTGATATCGACTGCGTCGTCACGGCGCGCGAGCGCCAGTTCGACGGTAAATTCTCCGGTCGGATGCTCAACGACAACGCGCTGGGTTTCGCCATTGCGCGCGTTATCTTCGAGCGCAACCAGCCCGTCGCAGACGGTGCCCGGCAAGGCCGCCGCACTCGCCACGCTCACCGCGCCCAGCACGCCAATCGACGCATGGCAGCGGTGCGGAATGAAACTGCGCGTGCTGATGGTGCCGCCCTCGCGCGGGGCCGCGACCAGACACATCTTCGGCACGGTGCGCTCGCGCACATCGCCCAGATTCATACGCGGGCCAATAGCCAGCCGAATCGCCTCGATGCGCGCCTTCAGGTCTTCGTCGGCGTCCAGTTGTTCGCGCGTCTCGTAGCCGGTGCGGCCCAGATCCTGCGCGCGCATCAGCACGAGCGGCATGCCGTTGTCGATGCAGGTAACGTCGACGCCTTCCACCGTATCCTTCAGCTTGCCGGTCGGCAGCAGCGCGCCGCAGGTCGAGCCTGCGGTATCGCGAAACGCCAGCGGAATCGCCGCCGCCGTGCCCGGCACGCCATCGATACGCGCATCGCCTTCGTACTGCACGACGCGGCCCGGCGTCGGCACATTCGCCACCGCGATTTGCCCCGTGTTGACCATGTGAATCGCCACCGGCGTCACGCCGTCGCGCGCGTCGACCAGACCGCGCTCGATGGCGAACGGCCCTACGCCCGCCAGCAGATTGCCGCAATTCTGGCCGTAATCCACGCGCGCCTCGTTCACCACCACCTGCGCGAACAGATAGTCGATTTCGGCATCGTCACGCGTCGAAGGCGCGACGATCGCCACCTTGCTCGTGAGCGGGTCTGCGCCGCCGATGCCGTCGATCTGGCGCGGATCGGGCGAACCCATTACCGCCAGCAGCACGCGATCGCGCAGCACCGGATCGGCGGGCAGATCGGAGGCCAGGAAATACGCGCCTTTGGACGTGCCGCCGCGCATCAGCATGCAGCGGATCCGCGTTTGACCACGCTGCGGAGTGTGTGTCGATGCCACCGGCCAACCCTCCGATCAGAGATCCGCTGCGGATTTCACGTAGCGCAGGCCCTTTTCCGCCAGGCGTTCGCGCATCGAATAGTAGTCGAGGCCGAGCGTGCCGCCCGCCAGCACGGCGCGCGTCTTTTCTTCCTTGGCGATGCGCGCCTGGGTGGCTTCCACGACCTTCGGCACGCTCGCGAGCGGCACGACCACCACGCCGTCATCGTCGGCGACGATCACATCGCCCGCATGAACGATCTGCTGGGCGCACACCACCGGCACGTTGACCGAGCCGAGCGTCTCCTTCACCGTGCCTTGCGCGGAGACCGCCTTCGACCACACCGGGAAGTTCATTTCCTTGAGCGTACGCACGTCGCGCACACCCGCGTCGATGATAAGGCCGAGCACGCCGCGCGCCTTCATCGAAGTCGCCAGCAGGTCGCCGAAATAGCCGTCCTCGCAAGGCGAGGTGGGCGCGGCCACGACCACGTCGCCGGGGCGGCATTGCTCGACGGCCACGTGCAGCATCCAGTTGTCGGACGGCGGCATCAGCACCGTCACCGCCGAACCGGCAATCGCCGCGCCCGAATAGATCGGCCGCATATACGTGGCCAGCAGGCCCAGACGCGCCTGCGCCTCGTGCACGGTGGCCGAGCCCGCGGCCTGCAGGATCGCCAGGTCGCGCGCGTCGGCGCGCGGGATATCGGTTACGACGACGCCGCGCTTCATGCCAGGTCTCCCACCACAGCGGGCGTCAGGCGCATATAGCCTTCGCCGTACTGGATGTCGCGCTTCGCCGTGATGCCGATATTGCGCTTGGCCTGCACGCCGCGTTGCAGCGCGACGCGCGTGTAGTACTCCCAAAGATGTTCCTGGCCGGCCATGCATTCGATTGCGCGGCGCTTGACGTCCCACACTTCGGTGATGTCGAGGAAGGTGTTGGGCGTCCATTCGCACTGCTCGGTCTGGTGCGGCTCGAACGCATAGACGGGCGGCGCGCCGACAATTTTCTGGCCCGGATTGTGGCCTTCGGCCTGGGCGATGATGCGCGCTTCCTGCGCCACGTGCATGGCGAGCGGGTGATCGAAGTTGTACGGGTCTTTCGGCGAGTGACTCAGCACGAAGGCAGGCTGCACGTCGCGGTACACATCGACGAGACGCAGCAGCGCTTCGTCGGAAACGCGCAACGGGTAGTCGCCGAGATCGAAGAAGTCCACTTCCGCGCCGAGGATTTCGGCGGCGGCCAGCGCCTCTTCGCGGCGCGCGGCCTTGACCTTGTCGAGCGTCATGTCGGCGCCCTTGCGCCACAGCTTGGCGGATTCGCCGCGCTCGCCAAACGACAGGCACACCACTTTCACGCGATAGCCGTTCTTCTTGTGCAACGCAATTGCACCGCCCGCGCGCCAAACGAAATCCGCGCTATGTGCGCTCACCACCAGCATCGATTTTTCAGACATTTCCGGTTCACCCAGCTTCATCGTGACGATGCCCCATTGTAGGTTTGGGCCTCGCGGGCGGCGTACCGAAACTGCCGTTCAAAGCCATCGAAACTGTTTATCGCAAGGGTTTACCGCAGGTTGTTCCGGCCTCTCGAAGCTGGGTTCCGGGCGTAGGTCTGGTACGCGTTTTGAACATCGGAACGTTGCGGATGCAACGACTGTAAAAGACGCCATTGCCTTACGCAGAAGGCGCAAATCGACGCGCGGCACTCTGAAGCGATTTGGCCCTTTCATTCGCGCACGCAGATCGTTGCGCGTGCATCGGCCCGGACGGCTCTGAAAGTGTTGCGTAAACACCGAATGCAGCTATTGACAGTATTTTTGCGAATGACAATCGTTCTCATTCGTAGATACAATCCGCATACTTTTGAGAATACGCCTGCCGTACATCGACAAGATGCGCGAGCAACCTAAAACGATACGTCCGCCCACGAGCCCGGTTCTCGCGAGGCGGCTGCATGACCATAAGCTTCGAACTTATTTATGTCCGTAACCCGCCGTCTTGCGCCGCGCCTTGATGCGGCCGCGCTGTCTGTTTTTTCCGCCCGAACCGCTCACCCCGCTCACCTCAGCCGCCCCGTTCTGCCCGCCAGCCGCCGCGCAATGCTCGCGGCGGTCGCCGTAGCGTTCGCGCTGCCCGCCGCCGCTTTCGCGCAGGCAAGCGGCTCCGCTGCCACGACGGATGCCACCACCGGCGCCAACGCCACGCTGCCCACCGTCAAGGTGCAGGCCGCGAAGGACGTGCTGCCCGGCGACCTTCAGCCGACCTACGGCGGCGGTCAGGTGGCGCGCGGCGGCGACTTTGGCGTGCTCGGCTCGCAAAAGAACATCGACGTGCCGTTCAGCATGACGACCTACACCGCGAAGCTGATTCAGGATCAGGGCGCACGCACCATCGGCGACGTGCTGTCGAACGATCCCGCCGTGCGTACCGCCTACGGCTACGGCAATTTCCAGGAGATCTACGTCATCCGCGGTTTCACGCTGGACAGCGACGACATCTCCCTGAACGGCCTGTACGGCATCACGCCGCGCCAGCTCGTCGAAACGCCGGCCATCGAACGCGTCGATCTGTTCAAGGGCGCGAGCGCGTTTCTGAATGGCGCGTCACCCAACGGCAGCTCGATCGGCGGCAGCGTGAACCTGCAGCTCAAGCGCGCAGACGACAAGCCGGTCACGCAGGTGACCCTGGATGGCAGCGCTTCGGGCGAATTCGGCGAGCACATCGACGTGGGCCGACGCTTCGGCGACAACGATCAGTTCGGCATTCGCGTGAACCAGTCGAACCGCGACGGCGAAACGAGTGTCGACGGCGAACATCGCCGCAACAACCAGACCGCCGTGGCGATCGACTGGCGCGGCGACAAGCTGCGCCTCGAAGGCGATTTCCTTTATCAGCGCCAGCGCGTCACGGACGGGCGCGGCGTGGTCTATGTGTCCGGCGTCGAAATCCCGACGGTGCCCTCGGCCACGCACAACTACGCGCAAACGTGGTCATACAGCGACGCCGAAGACACGGTCGGCATCCTGCGCGCCGAATACGACTTCCTGCCGGGCTGGACGGCCTACGTGGCGGGCGGCGAGCGCCACACGAGCGAGCACGGCGAATACTTCTCGCCCTACTACACCGACGCCGCGACGACCACGGGTAACCGGCTTGGCGTGGTGCGCAAGGAAGACGGATCGTCGGCGGAAGCGGGCGTGCGCGGCCACTTCGACACCGGCCCGGTGAGCCACTTCGTAACCGCGGGCGCGTCGATCGTGCGCGTGCTGACGCAGTCGGGCTGGACGTTTGGCGGACCGTTCGCCACCGATCTCTACAACACGCAGCAGGTGCCGTCGCCGGCCACCAACTCGCAGGCGGGCATGGACGGCAACCCGCCGATCACCGCGCTCAACCTGTTGCGCAGCGTCGCGGTATCGGACACGCTCGGCTTCCTGAACAACCGCGTGCTGTTCACGGTGGGCGTGCGCCACCAGGAACTGCTCTCGAACGGCTATAGCTCGTCGACGCTGCAGCAAACGTCGAACTACAACGACTCGATCACGACGCCGCTGTTCGGCCTCGTCGTCAAGCCGACGGAAAACATCTCGCTGTACGCGAACCGCAGCGAATCGCTGTCGCCGGGCGGCATTGCGCCTCAGGGTTCGGTCAACTACGGCGATCAGCTCGCGCCGGAGCGCACCAAACAATACGAAGTGGGTGCGAAGTACGACAACGGCCATTACGGCGCGCAGCTCGCGCTGTTCCAGCTCGAAAAGCCGCAGACGTACACGAACAGCGCCCAGGTCTTCGTTGCCAACGGTAACGAGCGCCATCGCGGCGTGGAGGCGTCGGTATTCGGTGAAGTCTACAAAGGCGTGCGCGTGATCGCGGGCGCGACCTACATCAACGCCCAGCAGCTCGATACGCTCAACGGCGCCACCGACGGCAAGAAGCCCGTGGGCGTACCGAGCTTCATGCTCAACCTGGGCGCGGAATACGACGTTGCGTGGGTGCCTGGTCTGACGTTCTCGGCGCGCTGGACGCACACGGGCCCGCAGTACTTCGACGCGGCCAACACGATGTCGATCAAGGCATGGGACACCGTCGATCTCGGCGCGCGTTACGCCACGAACCTGTTCGGCCGTCCGACGACGTTCCGCGCCAACGTGTACAACCTCGCGAACAAAGCCTACTGGTCGTCGACCAACGGCGGTTATCTGACGATGGGCGCACCGCGCACGGTGCTGTTCTCGATGACGACGGATTTTTGAGCGGGTTGTTGCGGCTTTGATGTCGTACCTGGCCCAGCCTTTACCGGCTGGGCTTTTTGTTGAAGGCGCGTCATTGCCCGAGTGACACAGACTCGCACAGTATGGCCATCTCGGCTCCGCACGACGGCTCAAGAACAAACAACATCCGGCGGCCGGCGGCGAAATCCCGCATGTACTCCTGCCCCCGCTCTTCGCTGGTCACGGCCGCCGTCGAGTCATCGCGACTGTCGATCCATTGAATCCATTTGCGGATTTCGACCAGGGTGAATGCATACCTATGGGAAATCAGAAGCCTTGAAGCAACGTTCTGCCCAGCAAAATCAATCATGCGCTGAGCAATAAGGCCCGAGAATTTCAGCGTCTCAAACTCTCCGCCGGCACGTCGAAAGCGCAGCGCTACCGAGCGCGCCCGTGGGTCGTGTTCAACACCGTACAGCTCCGCGTCGTGAAAGGACGGGAAGTCGTCAATCTTTCGGATATCAGTGTAGGTATCTGTATTCATAGGATTTTCAGCAAGAGGAACTACAAGGGAGAAAAGGCGACGCCCGGGCCACGCACTCCATTGCTCCAGTTGTGAGCATGCGGGACGCCCTGTCCGTGGTCGTGGTCAAAATCGAAGTCAACAACAGCCTTGCGATCGTCGCCATACAATCGCATCTGCCCGCTCCCAGGGTTCGTGTACCACGTTCCAGGCTCTCCATCGTTCGGAGTCTTGGCAATGTCGAACGAGTCGCCGTACTGCGCGTCATCCTGCCGATACGCGAATGGCTGTGCATCGCCCAGCGGCGTCGCATCGTTGCTTAAATCTGTGCTGAACGGGTCCTCGTCGTGCGCGCTGCCAGGCAAGGTCGCGGCTGCCGTTTCGACTAAATGCACGAAGCCGAATCCATCATCAGCCCTTGCCGTAGTGCCAAGGTCGGACAGCGAATCAAGCGTAACGCCGATGCCTGCCGGAATTGCATCCAGCGCAGGAAGTTCGCCATTAATCCGCTTTAGCGCATCAAACTCCCGGGCGCTCAAGACTCTGGGCGGGTATGCAGAACCGCTACCACCCATTGCAGGCCAGTGCTGCGGCGCCGGGTCGGCTTGCGCTACACGCGGCACGCCTCGAAATTCACGGTTCACCACCGGCACGAGGCGGCCGGTCGCCACCGCATCGCATAGCAGTTTTTTGAGCGCTGCGTTGTCGGTTGGCTGGTTCCAGTGCGCGACGTTCAACTGATCGCGAACAAACACTTTAACGTCGCGCAACGCTCTCGCACCGGAAATCGTACGCAAGTCCCAGTTCGGTCGGAAATGTCTAGCGAAGGCCGCCTTATCGTCCGCGAGTTGCTTGATGCGCGCTTTCTCCCACGACGCGCCCTGATTCGCGTCGCTCGAGGGCCACGTATCTGGCGACCATGAAAAGTTGTCCTGCCCAATGTTCTGGTAAAGCTGGCGGGCCGAGCTATTACGGTAGCCGCGCCCCCAACCGGTCAGGTCGTAGTACTGCGGCCCAGGAACCAGCGTGCATTGCCAGCCGGTTTCGAGTGGGACTTTGAGTGTGTTCCACGCCATGGGCTACCCGTCTTCGTTGCGGGGCTTTAGCGTACTCCGCATCCGCAAATGGTTTGACGAAGAGTGGTTAAATCCCGACTTTCGTCAAACGGGCAGCGCCTTTTCAATGCACCTAAGCCCCTACCACCGTAATCGCAAACCCATCCCACCCCTTGCTGCCCACCGTCTGCACGGCCGTGGTATCGAGCCGCGCATCGCCGCTCACGCGCTCGAAGTACTCGCGCAGCCCAACCACGTCGACGTCCTGATCGGTTTCATCGGCGATACGGCCGCTGCGCACCACGTTATCGGCGACGATCACCGTACCCGCGCGCGCAAGCTTCAACACGCGTTCGAGATACTGCGGATTGCTGCGCTTGTCCGCGTCGATAAAGACAAAATCGAACGGCGGCGTGCCCTCGTCCAGCATCGCGTCGAGCGAATCCAGCGCGAGGCCGGTCACGACCGTCACCTTGTCGCTCAAACCCGCGCGCGCAATATTGGCGCGCGCCACGGCGGCGTTCTCCGCGCTGAATTCGAGCGATACGAGCGCGCCGTCATCAGGCAGCGCCCGCGCGAGCCAGATCGCGCTATAGCCGCCCAGCGTGCCGATCTCCAGAATGCGCCGCGCGCCCTGGATGCGCGCGAGCAGATGCAGGAACTTGCCCTGATTGGGCGCGACGTTGATGGCGCGCAGGCCAGCCTTCGCACTTGCCGCCAGCGCCCCGTCGAGCGCTTCGTCTGCACCGATCAGCCGTTCGGAAAACCAGTCGTCCACTGCATGCCAGGTCTGCTCGTTCATTGCAACGCTCCGCGATAGAGAAGAGCGCCCAGCTTAACGCGCGAGTACATCGCCATGCAGTTCAAATGACAAAATGCTTACGTACCATTCATTTATTTCGGATGCCGAATTATAAAAAGTAGCGCGTTCTTTAGCTTTGCTTACGCCTGCGCTTAACGGCTGCGCTTATCGGCACCGCCCTCCCGATTCTATTTAATTCGCATAGAAATTCATCCGATCGTTCGCAAACGTTGCTTATGCAAGTGCAATAAAGTCTGGTCGCGATCCAGACTCCGACTTCCCTGAGAGGCTTACCTGACAAAGCGTTGCGCCGATACGACTACGCATGCGCTTTTAACGTTCCTTGACAATGCAATGTAAATAAACGGTGAGCAATCATCTGCCGGATTTGATAAGAGTCAGATAAACTCCGTCAAACTCCGAACGTTGGCGCACTCCCGATCAGGGCGGGAAAAGCGGATCGCCAATATCACCCGACGACGGCTGGCTGCGCACGAATTGGGGGCAGCCGTCGCGATAAGACAAAGGGCCGTTTGCGATGCGAGTTTCCGTTCAAGTCCGCCTCGGCGCGCTGATTGCCGGGTTGTTGCTGGCGTCCAGCCTTCTCGCAGCCGACAAGCTGGCCGCCTCCGCGCCAGCCAAAGCGACCGCTAACGCAGCGCCGGGCACGCCAACTGCTGCGCCTGCCGCCGCGTCCGTGGCGGCGCCTGCGTCCGGGCCGGATATCGGCATCGGCCTGACCGGCGGCGTAGCTGGCAGTATCGCGAACACGCCTGGCGGCAGCGGCCCCGCCGTGATCCAGACAGCGCCTGGCAAGATCGCGATGCCGATCGACGCCACCGCTTCGCCGATCCCGGCCGGGCCGCCTCGCACACGTGTCTTCACGCTGCGACAGATGGGCAACTACGGGCCGATGGAGCTGCGCGGGCTCGATCCCACCGGCTACATGAACGTCGACGTGCGCACCGACGAAGTCGTCAACAGCGCGAAGCTGCGCCTCGTCTACACCTATTCGCCCTCGCTCATTTACGCGCTGTCGCATCTGCGCGTGATGGTCAACGGCGAAGTGGTCGCCACGATTCCGCTCGTCAAGGAAACCGCGGGGCAGCTCGTCACGAGTGAGATCAATCTCGATCCGCGGCTATTTACGGACTTCAACCGCATCAGCGTGCAGATGATCGCGCACTACACGCTCGATCATTGCGAGGACCCGTATCACTCGGCGCTGTGGACCGACGTTGCGCCCGAAACCACCCTCACGCTCAACACCACCGGCATCACGCTGCCCAACAGTCTCGCGTTGCTGCCGGTGCCGTTCTTCGACCGTCACGACAACACGCTGCTGCGCGTTCCCTTCGTGCTCGCCGCTAACGCAGGCGTGCCGACGCTGCATGCGGCGGGTGTGGTGTCGTCGTGGCTAGGCGCGCTCGCGAGCTATCGCGGCGCGCGTTTCCCCGTGATGCGAACCGCGCCCACCGACGCAAACGCTGTCGTGCTCGCGCTGCCCGGTCAGATGCCTGAAGGCATCACGCTGCCCGAGATCAAGGGCCCGACGATTTCGGTGATAACGAACCCCGCCGCCGATCCGCAATCGGGCCGCAAGCTGCTGGTGCTCGCGGGCCGTACGCCCGAGGAACTGGAGAAGGCCGCCGATGCGCTGGTGCTCGGCCAGGCAGGCATGTCGGGCGACAGCGTGGTGGTGCAGTCCGTCGATCTGGGTCCGGCGCGCAAGCCCTACGACGCGCCCAACTGGGTGCCGACCGACCGCCCCGTGCTGCTGCGCGAACTCGTCAGCGATCCGCAGCAGTTGCAGGTCTCGGGCTACAACCCGCCCGCGATCCGCGTGAATATGCGCGTGCCCGCCGACCTCTATGCGTGGGCGCGCAGCAACGTGCCGCTCGACATCCGCTATCGCTACACGGCGCCGTCGACGTGGAACGACTCGATCCTCAACGTGAGCATCAACGATCAGCTGGTGCGCTCGCAACGTCTGAAGCCGGTCACGCGCTCCAACGACGAAGCGCGCATCAACGTGCCGCTGCTGTCGGGCGCCGACGCGCGCGCGTCGAGCAACATCGAGATCCCGGCCTTCCGGGTCGGCTCGAATAACCAGTTCCAGTTCCAGTTCCACATCGACTCGCAGAAGACCGGCCTGTGCACCTCCACCGCCGCCGACGTGGCGCGCGCCGCCGTCGATCCCGATTCGGTGGTGGACTTCAGCGACTTCGCACACTACACGGCGCTGCCGAACCTCGCGTTCTTCGCCAACAGCGGCTATCCGTTCACCCGCATGGCCGACCTGGCGGAAACCGCCGTGGTGATTCCCGATGCGCCCAACGCGCAGGATCAGGAAGCGGTGCTCACGATGCTCGGCCACATGGGCCAGTGGACCGGCCTGCCGGCGCTGCGCGTGAAGCTGGTGGCCGCCAGCCAGATCGACAGCGTGAGCGGCAACGATCTGCTGGTGATCGGCTCGGGGTCGGCGGCGAATCTGCTCGCCAAATGGGGCAAGGATCTGCCGCTGTTGATCGAGCGCGGCAAGACCGAAGTCACCACGCGCGACCAGAAGAGCGGTTGGCCAGGCTGGCTGGGCGGCACCGAGGATATGGACGACGCCACGCCCGCGGGCCGCTCGATCGTCACGCTGGGCGGGCCGATTTCGGCGCTGATCGGCTTCGAATCGCCGCTTGCGTCAGGCCGCAGCGTGGTGGCGCTGGCCACCACTTCGTCGGCGCAACTGGGCGACGTGCTCAATGCGCTGGAGGACAGCGGCAAGGTCGCGGCAATGCACGGCGACCTGACGCTCGTGCGCAACAGCGACGTGGAAGGTCTGCGTGTGGGCGATCGCTACTTCGTCGGCGATCTGCCCTGGTATGCGCGCATCTGGGTCCATGTCTCGCGCTACCCGTCGCTGATGGCGCTCGCGGGCATTCTTGCGGGTCTCATCGTCGCGCTTACGGTGTTCTGGGCGCTGGGCCGCATGGCCGCTCGCCGCACCGGAGACTGACGATGCGGCCGGGATCGTCCCGCCTCGCGCGCTGGCTCGCGACCGGCGCCTGCGCCTGCGCCTGCGCGTTCGCGCCGCTCGCTGCGCTGCTGGGCGCGGGCGTGGCGCAGGCCGCCGCGCCGGCGGCGACACAGGCCGCTGCCGGTGCAAACGCAAACGCAAGCGTCTGCGCATGGGCCGACTGGAGCGCGTTCAAGCGCGATCTACTGTCCGCCGATGGCCGCGTGATCGACGCCAGCACGCCGCGCCAGATCACGGTGTCCGAGGGCCAGTCGTATGCGCTCTTCTTCGCGCTCGTCGCGAATGATCGCGCGGCCTTCAACACGATCCTGCAGTGGACCGAGAACAATCTCGCCCAGGGCGATCTCACTGCCCATCTGCCCGCGTGGATCTGGGGGCGCACCGATATCGACGAGAAGGGCGCGCCGGTGGCTTCATCGGCGGCGGCCGCGGCTTCTGCCGCCAGCGCAGCGCAGTCGTCGAAAGGCACGTGGGGTGTGATCGATTCGAACTCCGCGAGCGACGCCGATCTCTGGATCGCCTACACGCTGCTCGAAGCGGGCCGGCTGTGGAACGAACGCCGCTTTACTGCGCTCGGCACGGTGATGGCACGCAACATCGTGCGCAGCGAAACCGCCATCTTGCCGGGTCTGGGCCGCACGGTGCTGCCGGGGCCCCAAGGCTTCAAGCTCGACAAGGATAGCTGGCGCCTGAACCCCAGCTACGTCCCGCTGCAGGTGATGCGCCGCTTCGCGCTGGCGCTGCCCGAAGCCAGCGAATGGAAGGCGATGCTCGACAGCTCGACCAAGCTTGTCAACGACACCGCGCCGCACGGCTTCTCGCCGGACTGGGTCGTCTATCGCGGCAAGGACGGCGCGAAGAACGGTGGTAAAGGCGGCTTCGGCCCCGATGCGCCAACGCACGCCGAAAGCGCCTACAACGCGATTCGCGTCTATCTGTGGGCGGGCACGCTCGCCAACGACGATCCGCTGCGCAGCACCACGCTCGCCACGTTCTCGCCGCTGTCCGCGTACGTGGCGGCGCACGGCTTTCCACCCGAGCGCGTCGATACGCAGACCGGCACGCCGGGTTCGAGCGAGGGCAACGGTGGCTTTTCGGCGGCGGTCGCGCCGTATCTGTCGGCGCTGGGTCGCCCCGATCTGGCCGATGCGCAGGTCGAGCGCAGCCGCACGCTCGCGCAAAAAACGCCACCCGGCTACTACAGCAGCGTGCTGATGCTGTTCGGCCTCGGTTATCTGCAAGGCCTCTATCACTTCGACGCGCAAGGCCGCGTCGCGCCCGCATGGACGACCCGATGCCCGGCACCGCGCTGACCGCCCTCGCCCGCGCGCCGCGTCGCGCTTTACAGCCCACCGCGCCGCGCCTGTCGTCGCTGCTCGCGCTGCTGATCGCGGCTTCGCCGTGGGTCGCGCGTGCGCAAAACGCCCAGAGCGCCCAGCCTGCGCCGCAACCGGCCATCTATGCCGCCGCGCCCTCGGCACAGGCCGCGCAACTGCTCTCGGCGGCGCGCATGTGGATGGGCAAGAACCGCCCCGACGTCGCGCAAGGTCTGGTGGAAAAGGCGCTGCTGTTCGATCCGCAGCAACCCGATTCGCTCGCCCTGAAAGGCGAAATCGAACTGCGCATGAACCATACAGCCGAAGCCGCGAAAGTCCTCGCCCAGCTCAAGAAGGTCGCGCCGAACGCACCCGCGACCCAGGATCTGTCCGACGCTTATCGCGTCGCGACGAGCGACAAGAACGAACTGGCGCAAGTCCGGCTGCTCGCGAACGCGGGCAAATCCGACGAAGCCGCCGCACGCATGAAGAAGCTGTTCCCGAACGGCGCGCCGCGTGGGGCGCTGGCGCGCGATTACTACCGAATCGTCGCCGGCACCGACGCGGGCCGCGTGCAGGTCATTGGCGAATTGCGCGCGCGTCTGAAGCAGAACCCCAACGACAGCTCCGCCGCGCTGACGCTCGGCGACCTGTTGACGGACCGCACCAGCACGCGCATGGAAGGGCTGAACCTGATCTACGGTGTGTATCAGCGCCAGGACAGCAACCGTGCCGACGCGCTCGACTTCTGGCGACGCGCGCTCAACAGCGCCGGACGCGACGATCCGGCCTACTACATCTGGTATCAGCGCTATCTGCAGGAAGTGCCCGACGATACCGAGACCCGACAGACCGTCGCCGATCTCGCGAAGAAACTCGGGCCGCAGGGCGTAGCGCAGGCCAACGCGGCGGCGGCCAGCGGCAAGCCTTATATCGTCGCCTCGGGCGGCGGCAATAAAGGCGGCGGCGCGAGCCCACGTCCGGCTGGCCCAGGAGCGGCGGCGCGCAATCGCGGCCTCGCGCAACTCCAGCGCGGCGATCTCAAGGATGCCGAAGCATCGCTGCAGACAGCGCAGCGCGCCGCGCCCAACGACGGCGAGACGCTCGGCGCGCTTGGCCTGGTACGCATGCGCGAAGGCCGTCAGGACGAGGCCCGCGAGCTGTTCGCGCGCGCCCTCAAGCTCGACCCGGACAACGCCGGCAAGTGGCGCAGCCTGGAAAAGACCGCCACCATCTGGGGCACCATAGGGCGCGCCCGCACCGCCAATTCGCAAGGCAAGCCGGAAGAAGGCGAAACGCTGGCCCGTCAGGCGCTCAAGCTCGATCCGGGCAATAGCGACGCCACGCGCATCCTCGCCGATTCGCTCATCGCGCAGAAGAAATGGAGCGAGGCCGAAGCGCTGTTGCGCCCACTCGTCGAAGCGAAGCAGCCCGACATGGGCGCGCTGCGCAGCCTCGTGACGGTGCTGCGCGAGACCCATCGCGACAGCGAAATCGATCCGCTCATCACGGCCACCGCGCCGCGCCTTACCGGCTCCGAAGCGGACGTCAAGCGGCTGCGCGCCGATCTGCTGTCGATCCAGGCCGATCAACTGCTCGCCGAAAACCACAAGAGTCCGGCTATCGCCAAACTCGAAGAGGCCGTGCGCCTCACGCCCGACGACGCCTGGACGCGCTTCACGCTCGCGCGCCAGTATCGCGATCTGGGCCTGCCCGCGCTCGGCCGCCAGGTGATGGAGGATGGCCTGAAGGTCTCGCAGGCGCCCGACATGCATTACGCCAGCGCGCTCTATCTGAATTCGGTGGACGACGTGGACGGCGCCGCGGCGCAGCTCGACGCCATTCCGGTTGCCGAGCGCAGCGACGGCATGCGCGAACTGATGGGCAATCTCAAGGCGCAAAAGCAGCTTGCGCAGGCCCGCCAGCTCATCGCGCAAGGCAAGGAAGACGAGGCGCGCGCCATGCTCGACGCGGCGGCCGCCAGCGCCACGGCGGCCAACGATCCGCAGATGCTCGCGACGGTCGGACGCGAATGGATCGCCATCGGCGAACCCGACAAGGGCCTGAAGCTGGTGCAGGACTGGCTCGCGGCGCACCCCGGCGACGAGGCCGCCAACGGCGTGCGGGTGCGCTATGGCGAGCTGCTCGGTGCGGCCAATCGCGACGACGACTGGGCGAAGTGGATCGACGCGACGCGCGCGCAGCCCGGCATCACCGACGAGCAACGCGCGAGTCTCGACGATCAGGAACTGCGCCTGGCCGTGCGCGCGACCGACCGCCAGATTGCAGCGGGCGATCTGAAGAGCGCGCAGCGCACGCTCGACGCCGTGCCGGATCGCCTTAAATCGAACCGTCGCTGGCTGCTCGAAGAAGCCGATTTGCTGGAAGCGCGCGGCGACTACAAGGGCGCGATGGCGTCCGCACAGAAGGTGCTGGCGACCCAGCCCAACGATCCCGATGCACGCCTGACAGTCGCACGCATGTATGAACGCATGGGCCGCAACGCCCAGGCCGCGCAACTGGTGCGCGACGTGCTCGCCGACACGCCCGAAGACGACGTGGACACGCGCCTCGCGATCGCGCGGCGTTTCACGGCGCAGGGGCTCAATCAGGACGCGCAGGACGTGGTCGATCCGCTGCGCGCGCGCTACCCCGACCGTTCCGACGTGACGACCCAGGCCGGGCGCGTAGCGCAGTCGCGCGGCGACTACAACGAAGCCGCCAGCCTCTATCGCACCTCGCAGACCCAGGAGCAGGCCGAAGGCGAGCAGCCGGACCCGAGCGACGGTCTGACGTCGGCGGCGCGCGCGCTGCAGGGGCTGGAGGATCGCCGGCAAGGCCAGATCGCGACCGAGTGGTATCAGTCGAATCTCTCGGGCGACTCCGGCATTTCAGAGTTGCACGCGACCGAAGTGCCGCTTTACGTGCGCATCCCGGACGGCTACACGGGCCACTATTTCTTCCACGCCGACACGGTCTATCTGAACGCCGGCACGCTGCCCGCCAACGATCTGCAAAGCGCGTACCAGTACGGCAAGATCGCGGCGCTCGGCAACGCGGGGCTGAATCCGGTCAACGAAACAGCCACCGGTGTCGCGCTCGCGGCGGGCTACGAATACAACCGCGCGAACACCAACTGGCGCGCCGATATCGGCACCACGCCAATCGGCTTTCCGATCACGAGCGTGCTGGGCGGTCTGCTGTATCGCTACGACTTCCCGCACGCCTCGCTCTCGGTCGATGTGTCGCGCCGGGCCATGACCAGCAGCCTCGTGTCTTACGCTGGCGGGCGCGACCCCGTCACGGGCGAGGCCTGGGGCGGCGTGGTGCGCAATAGCATCACCGCGCGCGGCGCGCAGGACCTGGGTCCTGGCACCCTGTTCGCGAGCGTCGGCTACGGCCTGCTGACCGGCAGCAACGTGCAAACGAACCAGGAATTGCGCGTGCGCAGCGGCTACGGCCTGACCGTATGGCAGCGGCCCGACCAGAACGTGGCCAGCGGCCTGACGATCAACTTCTGGAAGTACTCGAAGAACGAGCACTTCTATACCTTCGGCAACGGCGGTTATTACAGCCCGCAGAGCTATCTGTCCTTCGGGATTCCGCTCGACTGGACCGGGCGCTACAACAAGCTGTCGTGGGAAATCGACGGATCGGTGGGCGTGTCGTTCACGAACGAGGATCGCTCGCCCTATTTCCCCACCAACGCCGCGCTGCAGTCGCAGGCCGCCGCCTATATGGCCGCGAACGGGCTGGGCTCGCCGTATTTCGGCGGCGGCTCGGGCGGCGGTTTCAGCTATGCGGTGGAAGCCGCGCTCGAATACCGCGTGACGCCGCACTTCACGGTGGGCGGGCGCTTCAGGCTCGACCGCTCGCGCGACTACGCGCCGAACGTGGGCCTCTTGTATCTGCGCTACTTCTTCTCGCCGCAGCATGGCCCGGTGCCGTACCCGCCGACGCCGGTCAGGCCATACTCGGAATATTGAGGCATCGTATGAAGACTTCGATCGACAGGACGCTGCCGGATTTCGCCAACCCGCTGGCCGTGCCGGGAGTGACGCGATGAACCAGTCCACCCGCGATTCAGCCTCCAGAAAGGCTCAGACAAGCGCCGAGCCGCGTGCCTCGCTGCTCGCGCGCCTCTCCCAGCGCGAGCCGCTGGCGATCGACGGCCTGCCGCCCGCGCTTGCAGCGCTCGGCGTGGGCCAGGTCCATATCGTCTACGCCAGCGCGTCGCCCGCGCGCGACGCGCTGTTCTGGGAAACCGCCGCCGCCGCGCTCGAAGGCCCGGCGACGGTGCTGTCCACGCGCGACAGCGCCAGCATCGCCGCGACGCTGCGCGCGCACGGCATCGACGTCGAAAGGCGCGACGCCACTCATCACTGGGCCAACGTCTGCTCGCTCGTGCCGCTCGAAGGCCGCGACGGCGCGCAGGTGCTGATCGAGGCGCTGGAAGCGCTTGCCAATCAGTGCGCCTCGCCCGCCAGCCAGTTCTATATCGAAGGTGCCGACGCCTTTTTCGCCTGGCACGACGCCGCCACGCTGGTGCGCCAGGGCGCGCTGTTGGCCAACTGGTGCGCGACGCATCGCTACGGCGTGCTGCTGGTCGCAGAACTTCCAGGCGCCGGCGAGGACGGTGCGCAGCCCGCGCTCGCCGCCTTCCAGGCGCGCTTTGCGGGCGCCGCGCAACTGCTGCAAACGCAGGGGCAGTTCCATTGGGAAGTGGCGTTCTGGCGTTCGGGCGAGAGCGTGCTGGGCAGCCAGTCGCTGCCGCTGCGCTTTTCGACGGTCGATCATCGGCTGACGGTGTCGGGCGGCACTTTCGAGCATTCGATCGGCGAAGCGGGCCTGCTCGCCCCCGACGAAGGCCGCGTGATCGTCTCGCGCGACGCCGTGCTCAACGAGCGCGTGCTGCCGCCCGCCTGGCAGGTCGTCGACGACAACGAAGCGGCGCTCAACGCCGCCCGTACTGCCGTGGCCGCCACCGTGATTCTCGACTTCGGTGCGAGCCGCGACCTCGAAGCGCTCGCCGAACACGTTCACACGCTGCGCCTGCAATGCGGCAACGCGCTCAAGATCATCGTGCGCGAGGACGGCGTGGCGATGCGCTACGAGTCGCTGATGCTCAACCTAGGCGCCAATCGGGTGATTCCGCGCAACACCACGCTCTCGCAGTGCGAGGCCATCGTCGAAAGTCTGCAAGGTCAGGTGTTTTCGCGCCCGATGCCCGCCGACTACCGCCAGGCACTGGCTGCCGTGATGCACGGCGAGGAAAGCGGCTATGTGAGCGCGACGCATTTCGTCGAACTCGTGCGCGCAGCCGTCGAGCGCAGCCGCGTGATCCAGTTGCCGAACGTGCTGATCCGTCTCGCGCTGATGCCGGAAGTGGCGCATGTAGACGCGCTCAAGGACTGCCACCAGCGGCGCGCGGGCGACATCATGACCGCCGCCGGCGACAGCCTCTATGTATTCTTCTTCGCGTGCCGCCTGGGCGACGCGGACGCGGTCTGCCAGCGCGTGTTCCAGCGGCCGTTGGCCGAGCTGTTCCAGGGCGAGCAGCGCTGCGGCGACGCCAAGTCGATCGGCGCGCTGCTGCAGACGTTGACCGACGAAATCGATACGCAAACGCCGCCCGACTATTCGGGCTGGCTCGCGCTCAACGCGCCGCTCGATGCGCCCGCTCAAACGCAGGCGCCCGCTGTCGTCGCCGAACCGGAGCAGCCCGGCGTACCCGAGATTCCCGTCTATATCGCGCCGCGCGAAGTGCCGCCCGCCGATACGGCTGCCGCAGCGCCCACGCCATCGCCGAGACTCACGCCGTTGCCCGGCCTGCCGGTGCTCGCCGATGCCGCGCACGCGCCGCTCGCCCGGCCGGCGGCGCCACGCGACGAGCCGCGCCGCGCGGCGCTGCCGCTCAAAGCTCAGGGGTCCCGCTGACATGGACATCTTTTTCGGTTTTTTCGTCTGGGGGCTGATCATCGCGGCGCCGCTCTGGTGGCTCGCGTGGCGCCTGCGTCTTGGCCGCTATCTGCCCGACTGGGCCAAGCCCGCCAGCCAGCGCCCGCTCGAACTGCCGCCGCAACTCGACGCACTCGTGATCCGCGGCAAGCGCCGCAAGGACCTCGTGGTGCGCCGTGTGTCGGCTGCACCCGCCGCCGTGCGGGCCGCGCCCCATACCGATTCCCAGGCCACTCTAGCGGAGCCTCGTTCATGAAAACCGTCGCGATCGTCTCCGCCGTGGGCGGCGCGGGCCGCACGACGCTCGCCGCCTCGCTCGCGGGACTGCTGGCCGCGCGCTCGCACACGGCGCTCGCCATCGAATGCGATCCGCGCAACGTGCTGGCCATGCACTTCGGTCTGCGCGAGAGCGCGCGCGAAGGACTCGTCACGCAGCTCTACAATCCGAATCCCGCCAGCGACGTCTGGGCGCGCGCCGCACTGCAAAGCGACGACGGCGTGCTGGTGCTGCCGTGGGGCAGCGTCACCGCCGATGGCGAACCCACCGCGCACAGCAGCGATGACGGCGACGGCGCCACGCGTCTGAACGCCAACCTGCGCTGGCTGCGCGAACTGCTCACGCGCGTGGATCTGCCGTCGAACACGCTCGCGCTGATCGACACCGCGCCCTGGCCTTCGGCGCACGCGCGCCAGGCGATCGAAGCCGCCGATATCGTGCTCGGCGTGCTCACGCCCGACGCCGCCGCCTGCGCAACGCTGCCGCGCTTCACCGAAGCGCTGGTGCGCGCGGGCAAGCGCACGGCCTTCGTCGCCAATGCCGTAGTGCCGGCCCGCCAGCTGCACACCGACCTGATCGCGCTGCTGCGCGCACGCCTGGGCCCGGCGATGCTGCCCTACGTCGTGCACGCCGATACGGGCGTACCCAACGCCTTCGCCAGCGGCGCCAACTTCTGCCGCAGCGCGCCCGGCTCGCAGGCCGCGCACGACCTGAACGGCATCGCCTCGTGGATCTCGCACTGGGCCGAGGGCGCGCTCGCCGAGCTCCACGTGGATCTGCCCGAAGGCGCGAGCCCGCCGCCGCCAGACCGCGCGACCGGAGGCAGAAGATGATCCGCGCCCGGGTGCAGACGTTCTGGGCCGACTATGTGAGCGAGCCGCTGGCCCGTTACTGGAGCGCGCTCTGGGTAGGCCTGCGCCGCGTGAGCGCCCCCGAGCTGAGCGTGACCGCCGACGCCGGCATCGGCCAGTGGCTGCTGCGGCTGTTCTTCCGCCCGCCGCGCCCCGGCAAACCGGACTGGCCCGCACTCGCCTTCGACGCGATCGGCCAGGATATCGTCGCGCGGCTGAACATGGGCCGCGACCGCAGCACGCGCGCGTGGCTGCTGCGTTTGTTCCTGCGCCCGCGCCGCAGCCGCCGCCGTTTCGCCGCCGATCTGCGCACGCTCCACAAGCAGCCGCATCCGCACCGGATCGCGCTGCGCGTGTGGCTCGACCGCAAGCTGGAACCGCTCTACCGGCGCGGCAAGCGCGCCAGCGCGGCCATCGCGGCGCGCCTGCCGGCGATCAACTGGGACGGCATTCGCGAGCGCCTCGAAAAGCTCTCCGAAGCGCTCGACCGCGTGCCCTTCCTGCGCCAGTGCCTGCTCTGGCTCGCCTTTATCGCGGCGGTCACGATCTGCACCACGCCGCTGCCGCTGGGCGACCAGGTGCTGCTGTTCTTCCTCGTCTGGCTGGTGGTGATGCTCGCGCGCCGCGTGCCAGGACGCCT
>NZ_DASZJJ010000194.1:0-27640 GCF_035948235.1 Paraburkholderia sp.
CGCGCTGCCGTCGCTGTCCTTGAGCCATTGGCCAGCCACGAACGCATTGAAGGGGCCGTGTTCGTAGGTGACGTCGAATTGCTGGCTGGAGCCTGCTGCGCGCAAACCGCCCGCACTACCGAAGCCGAGATACACGCCGGCCTGCAAGCCGGCGAATTCGGGCGTCATATAGGACACGGTGTTGCTGGTGCGAAACGAGAACACGGTGAGGTTGTCCATGCCCGATGCCTGGGTTACGCCGCCGAACGCATCCTGAGTGCCCTGATCGTTGAAGAGCGGAGAGTTCTGCCTGCCGACGCGCATTTCGCCCCAGTTGCCCGAGAGGCCGACCCAGGCCTGTCGGTCGAACAGGGAGCCACTCGTTGCGAGCGTGCCGTCAGTCGGGTTGAAACCGTTTTCCAGCACGAACGAAAGCGTCTGGCCGCCGCCCAGATCTTCCTTGCCCTTCAGACCAAAACGGCTTCCCCATTGGCCGCTGGAACCAAGTGCGGCGGTATAGCCGTTACCGGTGTTGACGTACTGCGCGAACTCGTCGATCAGGCCGTAGAACGTGACGCCGTCCTGGGCGTGAGCGGTCTGGGTGAGGAGGGCGAGGGCGGCAGTACTCAGGGAGACAGTCTTTTTCATTATCAGTACAACTATTTATTGAAAAGAAAAGAAGAAGCGCGCGGGTCGTTTAGACCCGCGCGGATGGACAGCAAGAGGGGGCGAGCGAGAGTGCCCTGAGGCGCCTTGTTGAGGCGCCGGAGCGTCAATCGCGCTCGACGGGCAGGATCAGGCGATCCGGCATGGTCTGCGGCGCGCGCCGCATCGTCACGTAATAGATTACGCCGGGAACGATCAGGCCGAGAATCCAGGAGATATCGGTGCCGCCCAGCGCATCGACGAAGGGGCCCGTATAAAAGCTGGTGGAAATGAAAGGCATCTGCACGAGCACGCCCAGCACGTAGATGCCAATCGCTTTGCCGTTCCAGCGGCCATATCGGCCATTGGGATCGGAAAGCGCGGGCACGTCATAGCGCGACTGCGTAAAACAGTAGTAATCGACCAGATTGATCGCGCTCCACGGCGTGAAAAACGCCAGCAGAAACAGAATGAACGCCGTGAATTCTTTCAGGAAGGAATGGCGTCCCGCGAGTGCGACGAGCGTCGACAGCCCTACCATGCCGATGATGTAGATAAAGCGGTGGCGCGTGGAAATCGCGCGCTTCGCGCGAAACGCGCTCACGACCGTGGCCATCGACATAAAGCTGCCGTAAGCGTTGAGCGTCGTGACGGTGAGCTTGCCGAAGGCGATGCTGAAGTAAAGCATGGCCGCCACCGCGCCGCTGGCACCCAGACCGACGATGTAGGCCACTTCGTGATGGGCGAATTCGTGCCCTGCGAGCGCGGCGGCGAACACGCCGAACACCATCGACGCCTGCGCGCCAATTACCGATCCCAGTCCCACGGCGAGAAACGTTTTCGCAGGCGAGGTCGAGCGCGGCAGATAGCGCGAATAATCGGCAACATAGGGGCCAAATGCGATCTGCCACGAGGCCGACAACGACATGGAGAGCAGGAAACTCGCCATCGTGAAGTGCCGGTTGGCGAGCAGTGCGCCGATGTCGTGATGCGCAAACAGTTGCGCGAACATGTAGCAGAACGCCAGCACGCCAATCACGCTGGCGACGCGGCCCACGAAGTGAATCGAGCGATAGCCCAGAATCGTCAGTATGACGATCAGCACGGCGAACAGACAGATGCCGGTCGTATCGGAAACAGACAGCAGTTGCGCCGTTGCCTGACCGGCGAGCACCGTGCCGCTGGCTGAAAAACCCACATACATGAGACAGACGAGCGCGATGGGAATGGCGGCCCCATAGACACCGAACTGCACGCGGCTGGAGATCATCTGCGGCAGGCCGAGCTGCGGGCCTTGCGCGCCGTGCAGCGCCATGACCGCGCCGCCGACAAGTTGTCCAATCAACAGCGCAATGAGCGACCAGAACACGTCGCCGCCGAGCACGACGGCAAGCGCGCCGGTGATGATCGCGGTCACCTGCAGATTCGCGGAGAGCCACAGCGTGAACTGGCTGAAGAGGCTGCCGTGGCGTTCCGTATCTGGAATATAGTCGATCGAGCGGGATTCCAGCAGCTTGCGGCCTTCCGGCTCAAGCTTGACGAGGGATTCGGGGATGGCCACGAGCTGCTCCGAGAGATAAAAAAGGACATGGCGCCCGTGCAGGCGAGCGCCGAGATCCTTGGATCATGTTGTATAGACAACTTATGCGAAATAGGGGATTACCCGGGCGCACGGCGGCGCGCAGGTCGCATTGTGCGCCGGGTTTCGCATCGGAAAAAAATGTTTGTGCGAGTGACGCCGGAATAGCGCCGATGTAGCGCCCGATCGCTACAACAGCCACTCAATAGGGAGGATCGAAAAGAACCAGACCGCAAGGCGGGTGTTCCAGCGCGAGTTCGGCTCCACGTCGTAACGTAGGGTGCCGTCCGCGGTTTGGCGGACCCAGTAGAGCGAGCCGTTCGCATCCAGCTTCGCCTGATACGCCAGTTGCGGAACCTGGGTCCAGAACGCCGATTCGATTAGCCCAGCGAGCGCGGGGCTTTCGATCACAAGTCCCAGTTCCGTGTTGATGCTGACGGAGCGCGGGTCGAAATTGAGCGAACCGACGAAGACGCGCTGGCCGTCCACGGTGAAGGTCTTCGCATGCAGACTGGAACCCGAACTGCCGAACACGCCCGGTGCCTGTTCTTTGGCCGTGCTCGCACCTGCGGCGCGGCGTAATTCGAACAACTCCACGCCGCCTTTTAGCAACGCTTTGCGGCGGCGCGCATAGCCCGCATGGACGGGTAGCACATCAGTCGCTTCGAGCGAGTTCGTGAGCACGCGTACCGTGACGCCCTTCGCGGCGAGTTGCGTGAAATATCGCGTGCCCACGACGCCCGGGACGAAATAGGGCGAAACCAGATCGAGTTCGCGCTTCGGTTCGCCTAGTATGTCGCGCAACTGGTTGAGCACGAGCGATTCCGGCGCGGCCTTGCCTTGCGCCTTTGCAGGATCGTCGCTGACGAGGCGCGTGGCGGCCCACTCGAGCGGCAGCGTTCTGTCGAGCAGGCGGCGCACATCGGTCTTCTGCTGGAGAGCGGTGATGAAGGCCGTTGCAGCGGGATTGGTCTGCACAGATTGCGCCGCGCGATCGAGCAAATCGAGTTGTGCGGATTGAGGCGCAGGCAGGATCTCATGCGCGGGCCATGCCGATGCGCTCGACCAGTAGCGGTCGAAATCGTGCGCCACGTCACTGGCGGCGGGACCGATCGCCAGCACATCCAGATCGGCGAACACGACGCCGTCCGTCGCGCCAAAATATTCGTCGCCGATATTGCGGCCACCGAGGATTGTCGCGATGCCATCGGCGGTCAGCGACTTGTTGTGCATACGCCGGTTCAGGCGAGAAAAATCAGTAAGGAATCCGATGGATTTCGGTTTGCGCACGACAAATGGATTGAACAGGCGCACCTGAAGGTTGGGATGCGCATCGAGAGCCGCAAGCGTCGCGTCGAGCGAGGAAGGAATGCCGTTGTCGTCGAGCAGGAGCCGCACGCGCACGCCGCGATCGGCGGCGTCGCGCAGCGCTTCGAGCAGCAGCGTGCCGGTGAGATCGTTGCGCCAGATGTAGTACTGCACGTCGAGCGTGCGTTGTGCCGTGCGCACGAGATCGACACGTGCCGCGAAGGCTTCCAGCGGTTTGGCCAGCGGGTCGATGCCGCTCAGACCCGGATGCGCCGCGAGTTCGCCCGCGATGGCAACGCCTAGCTGCGTGCTCTGCGCCTCGCTGGCGCTCAGGGTGGTCGACGTCGTGCGCTCGCCGGGCGCGGGAAGCTGGCAGGCCGTGAGCGCCAGCGCGCAGAGCAGAGGCCAGGCCTGCATGCCCAACGTGCAGGCATAGCGGGCAACCGATGGAAAGGGCGATCTTTGCATGGAGCGTTCGCGCGGAGGTTGGCATTAGCTTACGCGAAATGCCATTGGCCTTTGTGCGAGCGTGTACGTCATTCGCGCAGCATTTGCGCGAGCGTTTTGAAGAGGATCGTGCGCCGGCTCGACTTGCGATGAATCATGCCCACTGTGCGCAGAAACGCAGGCTGGTTCAACGTGACGAGCTTCAGATTCGGATCGTCGCGCCAGTTGCCGTTGTGCAGCACAGGCAGCACGCTCACACCAACATCATTGCGCACGAGCGAAACGATCGTTTCAATCGAATTCAGTTCGAGATATTCCTGCGGCTTGATGCCGAGCATGCGCAGCGCCTCGTCGATCACCGCGCCGGTGGGCACACGCCGATCAAAGCGCAGGAAACTGCGCTCGCGCAGGATGCGCCGCGCGTCATTACCCTTCGTCGCGCGGCTTGTCACGAGCATCAGCGGTTCTCCGTAGAGCGGCGTCCACGCGAGCGATTCGTGCAGCGTGCCGTCCGCGTTGCCGACCACCACGGCGACATCGACTTCGCCGGTCTGCACCATCTCCGCGAGTTCGGCGGAGCGCGCGGAGGTCAGGCGCACTTCCAGTTCGGGATGCCCGGTCTTGAGGTGCGCGACGGCCAGCGAAAGCGCGCCAATCACGGATACCACGGCGCCGATGATGACCGAGCCTTGCAAGGTGTCGTCGGCGCTGGCCGGCAGTTCGTCGATCAATTCGAGAATGCGCTCGACCTTTGCGCAGATTTCCTCGCCTTCGCGCGTGAACGCGACCTGACGCGCACGGCGATCGAATAACTGCCGTCCCAGCGCTTCTTCGAGCCCGCGCATCTGCAGGCTGACGGCCGCCTGGGTGAGCGCGGTGTTTTGCGCCGCGAGAGCGAACGAGCCGCTACGCGCGACGGCCTGCAAGGTGCGCAGCATTCGCAGGGAGAGCATGGAAGAAAAATTTAAGTATCGAAAACAAAATATTAATGTTTTTTTGCGTGCGCCTTCAAGATAATCGCTATGTCGCTCCGACCATTTCTATCGATATCGTCATGACACGCTTTGACTGGCACAACCCCTATCCGACGCCGCGTTTGCCGGTGTTCGCCCGCAACGTCGTCTCGACCTCGCATCCGCTGGCCGCCCAGGCGGGCCTGCGCATGCTCTGGAAGGGCGGCAACGCAGTCGATGCCGCGATCGCGGCGGCGGCGGCTATCACGGTGGTTGAGCCGGTCTCGTGCGGCCTGGGCGGCGACGCCTTCGCACTGGTGTGGGACGGCGAGCGCCTGCACGGTTTGAACGCATCGGGTAACGCGCCAGCAGCGTGGAATCTCGACTACTTCCGCCGCAAGTACGGTGAGGAAAACGGTCTCGTCAGGCAGCCCAAACGCGGCTGGGACACGGTCACGGTGCCGGGTGTCATTGCCGGTTGGGAGGCGCTGCATGCGAAGTTCGGCTCGCTACCGTTCGCGGATCTGATGGCGCCCGCGATCGAGATTGCCGAGCGCGGCTATGCCGTGGCCAGCATCGTCGCGCGCAAGTGGCAGGCGGCGATTCCCGATCTGCACGATCAGCCCGGTTTCGCGGCGACGTTCATGCCGCGCGGCCGCGCGCCGGAGGTGAGCGAACACATACGCCTGCCGGGCCACGCGGCGACCTTGCGGCGGCTCGCCGAACAGGGGCCGCGTGCCTATTACGAAGGCGAGATCGCGGAACGTATCGCGGCGTTCGCCCGTGAAGGCGGCGCGGCGCTCACGCTCGACGATCTGCGCAACTATCGCGCCGAATGGGTCGAGCCGATTTCGAAGGACTACCGCGGCTACCGTGTGCACGAAATTCCTCCCAACGGACAGGGCATCGCCGCGCTCATTGCGCTCGGCATCCTGGAGCAGTTCGATATGGCCTCGTTGCCGTGCGACGGCATTGAGTCGCAGCATCTGCAGATCGAAGCGATGAAGCTGGCGTTTGCCGACGTTTATCGCTATGTTTCCGATCCGAAATCGATGGAAGTGACACCTGAGCAGATGCTCGACGACGCGTATCTGAAGGCTCGCGCGAAGCTGATCGATCCGCAGCGCGCGACGCAATTCGACTTCGGCATGCCGCGCTCGGGCGGCACGATTTACCTGTCGGCCGCCGACGAGCGCGGCATGATGGTGAGCTTCATCCAGTCCAACTATATGGGCTTTGGCTCGGGCGTGGTTGTGCCGGGCACCGGTATCGCCATGCAAAACCGTGGCTGCGGATTTTCGATGGACCCGGCTTCGCCGAATGTGGTCGAAGGCGGCAAGCGCCCGTTCCATACGATCATTCCCGCTTTCCTCACGCAGCAGGTCGATGGTCGCGACGAAGCCGTCATGAGCTTTGGCGTGATGGGCGGCGATATGCAGCCGCAAGGGCACTTGCAGAGCGTCGTGCGCATGCTCGACTATGGCCAGCAGCCGCAGGCCGCGTGCGATGCGCCGCGCTGGAAGGTGAACCGCGATTTCACGCTCGATATCGAATCGACTTTCGATCCGCACACGGCGCAGGGGCTCTCGGCGCGAGGCCATGAAATCAAGGGTATCGACGATCCGTATATGGACTTTGGCTCCGGCCAGTTCATCTGGAAACTCGATCGCGACGATCCCGAGCGCGGTTATGTCGCGGCAAGCGATACGCGGCGCGATGGCCTGGCGGCGGGATTCTGAACGGCACGTTGCCGCACCTGAAACGCGTTTGCCCACTAGACTGAACGGAGTACAGAGCAGTGCTATATTTGCAGAGGTCGTTGCAATGCAGCAACGGGTGATGCTTACGTTTCGTCAGGTGGCGGAGAGTTAAATGGCAATCGAATACCGAGGCTTTCAAATCAATGTCGATACGAAAGCGGACGCGACCGACACGCAATGGCTGTGCCGCGCGGATATCAAAGGCGTCGAAAACGACGTGCGCGACGTGGTGCTGCCTGCCGTCGAGCTTGAGTTTCCAAAGCTCAAGATTGACGTGCTGATGGTGGTGAGCATGGTGGAGCATAAGGCGCGTCAGTCAATCGACGACTGGCACACCGCGCATCCCGCGGCTGCGTGATTGCGTCGATGCTGTAGCAACGAAAAGGCCCATTGGGCCTTTTTGCTTTTATGGCATGCCATCAGGCGAGCCTTTCCATTTGCTCAACCCCGATTGAGCAACGATCGATTATCAAAGCGGCCAATCGCGCCCATGATGACGTCCAGAGTCAAAACAGCCTGGAGACCATCATGTCACGACCCCTTGCGGGAATCCGCGTTCTTGAGCTTGGGCAACTGATCGCGGGCCCGTTCGCCGGGAAAATGCTCGCCGAATTCGGCGCCAGCGTCATCAAGGTCGAGCCGCCAGGCAGCGGCGATCCGCTGCGTAAATGGCGCCTGCTGCACGACGGCACGTCGGTCTGGTGGGCCGCGCAATCGCGCAACAAGCAGTCGCTCACGCTCGATCTACGATCACCGGAAGGGCAGGATGTGATCCGGCGTCTCGTATCGGAAACCGATGTGCTGATCGAGAACTTTCGCCCCGGCACGCTCGAAGGCTGGGGCCTGGGCTGGGACGTGCTGCACGAGATCAATCCGGGGCTCATCATGCTGCGCGTTTCCGGCTATGGGCAGACGGGCCCATATCGCGACCGGCCCGGCTTTGGCGTGGTGGCGGAAGCGATGGGCGGTCTGCGCCATCTGAGTGGCGAGTCGGGCCGCACGCCGGTGCGCGTGGGCATTTCGATTGGCGATTCGCTTTCGGCGCTGCACGGCGTGATCGGCATTCTGCTTGCGCTGCGCCATCGCGAGCAGCAGGGCGGTAAAGGCCAGGTTGTCGACGTTGCGCTCTATGAGTCCGTGTTCAACATGATGGAAAGCCTGCTGCCCGAATACTCGGTGTTCGGTGCGGTGCGCCAGCCCGCGGGCAGCAGCCTGCCGGGCATCGCGCCCAGCAATGCGTACCGCTGCAGCGACGGCAAATACGCGCTGATCGCGGGCAATGGCGACAGCATTTTCCGCCGCCTGATGGAGTTGATCGAACGCCCCGATCTGGCCGCCGATCCCGCGCTGGCGGCCAATGATGGCCGCGTGGCGCAGGTCGAGCGGATCGACGCAGCGATTGGCGCCTGGTGCGCGTGTCGCCCGCTCGATGAGGTGTTGGCCGCGCTCAACGAAGCGCGCATTCCGGCGGGACGGATTTACGACGTCGCGGATATTGCCGCCGATCCGCACTACCACGCCCGCGAGATGATTGTCGAAGACCGCTTGCCCGACGGCACGCCGGTGCAGGTGCCCGGCATCGTGCCGAAGCTCGCTGCGACGCCCGGCACGATCGAACACAGCGCGCCGATGCTCGGCGAGCATACGGACGCGGTGCTGGAGTCGATCGGCGTGAATGCGGCGACACGCGACGCCTGGCGTGCGCGCGGCGTGATCTGAACAGGAGGGCGTATTTCATGACGAATCCGGCAAAACGTTTGTTCCTCAACGAAGTCGCCACGCGCGATGGTTTCCAGAACGAAACGGCCTTTATCGACACCGACGACAAGATCGCGCTGATCGATGCGCTGAGCGCGTGCGGCTACGCGAAGATCGAAGTGACATCTTTCACTTCGCCGAAAGCGATTCCCGCGCTGCGCGACGCCGAAGCGGTGATGCACGGCATTACGCGCGTACCCGGCGTCGTCTACACGGTGCTCGTGCCGAACGTGCCTGGCGTGCAGCGTGCGCTCTCGTGCAACGTGGACGAAGTGAATCTCGTCATGTCCGTGAGCGAAAGCCACAATCGCGCGAATCTACGCATGACACGCGAGCAATCATTCGCACAACTTGTCGATGTGATCGACGCCGTGCGGGGAACGGGCGTGGCGATCAATGTATCGCTATCCACGGCGATGGGCTGTCCGATGGAAGGCGATGTTCCCATTTCGAGCGTGCTCGACTGGATGGCGCGCTTCGCTGAGTGCGGCGTGCAAGGCATCACGCTTTGCGATACGACGGGCATGGCCTATCCGAGCCAGGTGCGCGAATTGTGTAAGCGTTCGCTCGATCAATTCGGCGCGCTGGATCTGACGCTGCATTTCCACAATACGCGCGGCCTGGCGCTGGCCAATACGCTGGCGGCGCTCGAAGCCGGCGTCGTGCGCTTCGATGCGTCGCTTGGTGGTCTTGGCGGTTGTCCCTACGCGCCGGGCGCGACGGGCAACGTCTGCACCGAGGAACTGGTTCACATGCTCGAACTGGACGGCTACGATACTGGCGTGAATCTCGCCGCCGTGCTCGATGCGGCCGCGCGCCTGCCGGCGCTGATCGGCCACGACGTGCCCAGCCAGATCCTGAAGGCCGGACGCCGCACTGATCTTCATCCGCTGCCAACCGGCGTGCAGCACATGCCCGAACAGCGCGCATTCTCATAAGGAACGAAGCCATGGCATTGATCGACCATCTCGACCATCTGGTGCTGACCTGCGTGGATCCCGAAGCGACGAAGCACTTTTATACCGAGGTGCTGCAGATGCAACTGGAGACGTTCGGCGCGGGCCGCCTTGCGTTTCGTTTCGGCAACCAGAAGATCAATCTGCACGTGCGCGGCGCCGAGTTCGAGCCGAAGGCGCATGTGCCGGTGCCCGGCGCGCTCGATCTCTGCTTTATCGCCGCGGTGCCGCTCGATGCGGTGATTGCGCATCTGAACAAGCTGGATTGGCCCATCGTCGAGGGGCCGGTCGAGCGCACGGGCGCGACGCAGAAGATCCGTTCTGTCTATGTGCGCGATCCCGATCTGAACCTCATCGAGATCTCCGAATTGATCTGATGTCGTTGCCTGTCCATGCACGGACGCGCCGTGCGTGTCCGTGCGCCTTGCTTTTCTCTTCCTATCCTGGCGTGTTTCCTGATGGAAACCCCCACCGCGTCGCCACTTTCGCGTGTGCGCCGGATGCCGCACAATGGTCTTTGGCAACGGCCTGTTGCACCGGCCTCATCGGCAAACCCATTCCCCTGCATCATGGTTAATCCGCTTCATTTCGATCTGCAGTCGCTGCGCGTATTCCTGCTCGTAGCCGAACACGGCAGCCTAACCAAGGCCGCCGAGCACGGCCAGCTCACGCTGTCCGCGGTGAGCAAGCGCATTGCGGAGCTGGAGAGCGTGACGGACTGCGCACTGTTCATCCGGCGCGCGCGCGGCGTCGAACTCACGCCTGCAGGTGTCGCGCTACTCGAGCACGCGTCGCGCGTCATCGATCAGGTTAACCGCATGGCGAGCGAAATGGGCGACTACGCGGCCGGCGTGCGCGGCCACGTGAGGATGTGGGCCAACACGTCGGCGATCGTGCAGTTTCTGCCGGTCGATCTTGCGGGCTTTCTCAACGGCCATCCCGGCATCAAAGTCAGCCTGGAAGAGCGGTTGAGCCACGAGATCGTCGAAGCGCTGGGAGCGGGTAAAGCCGATATCGGCGTATTCGCGGATAACGTGCCCGCGCCGGGCATCGAGCGACGCCTGTATCGGCGCGACGAACTCGTGCTGCTGGTGCCGCAGGGGCATCGCTTCGCGCAACAGGAAGTCATGCGTTTTGCCGATACGCTCGACGAAGACTACGTGGGCCTGAGCGACGGCAGTTCGCTGCTTGCGCGCATGACCGACGCAGCGTTCGCCGCCGAGCGCTCGCTCAAGCTGCGCATCCAGGCGTCGAACTTCGACGGCGTTTGCCGCATGATCGAAGCGGGTCTGGGTATCGGCATCCTGCCGCGCGATTCCGTGAGCGACGAGCGCGGCAAGATCGGCGTTTCCAAAGTGAAACTCGCGGATGCGTGGTCGACGCGCACGCTTTGGGTCGGCATCAAGGCGGGCAGCGCGCCGAAGTCGGACGTTGCGAGCCTGTTCGACTATATGTCGGCGCGTGGCTGAAGATATAAAGGGCCGGGCGATGTGCTTCGCCCGGCCTTTGACAAGACGCGCTACTTCAAACCGGATTGATCTCGTCCTGGCTGCGGCGCGTCGTGAGGGGTCCAAGCGCACGCAGCGTAATCGCGACAATGACCAGCGCCGCCGAAATGACACCGAACATCGCCAGCGGACCATGCTGGGTGAGCACGGGTAGCAGGATGAAGGGCAGCGCGCTGCTGACGATGCGCGAGAGCGAATAGGTGCTGCCGATTGCCGTGGAGCGCACGCTCGCGGGGAAGATTTCGGCTTGATAGACGTGATAGGCGTTGCTGAACACATTGGATGCGCAGGTCGTCAGCACACCGAAGCAGATGATGATGGCTGCGTTGTTCGAGTACGCAAAGCCCAGACCGAAGAGCGCGATCGTCACCAGCGAGCCAATCACCAGCGTGCGCCGCTCGATCCAGTTGAGCAGCGGCACCGAAAGCAGCGACCCGATCGGATAGCCCAGGAACGACAGCGCCACAAATAACGTGCTGCCCGTGATGTCGAAGCCGCGGCTTTTCACGACCACGCCCGCAAGCGAGCCAAAGCCGTAATAGCCGAAGCCCTGGAACAAGTGGAAGATCACCAGCATCACGTAACGTTTGTCATAGGGCGCCTTGCCCAGCACCGCGATGCGCTCGCGCAGACTCAAGGGATGCTTGCGCTCGCCGGTTTCCTCGAAGGCGGTGGGCATCGCTACACCGGCGCTATCCGCGAAACGGCGCAGCGTGGCATGCGCGTCCTGCGTGCGCCCTTGCGCGAGCAGCCAGCGCGGGCTTTCGGGCAGACGATGCTTGACGGCCAGCACGAATACCGCGCCCAGGCCCCCAATCGCGAGAATCACGCGCCAGCCCGCCATGCCGCCAAAGTGCAGCGGGTTGAGCCACACAGCCAGGAAGCCCACCAGCGGCACCGCAACATACGAGGTGGTATAGGCCCAGGCGGCCAGACGGCCGCGACGGTCTTTCGGCAGGATTTCGGAGAGATAGCTGTCCGCCACGGGGTAGATCGCGCCCACGCCCACGCCGGTGAGAAAGCGGCAGATCACGAGCATGCCCGCGTTGACCGAGAACGCGCCCAGCAGCGAGAACGCGCTGTACCAGACGAGCGTGAACAGAAAAGCGCGGCGTCGCCCGATGCGGTCCGCGAGCGTGCCAAGGCACAGCGAGCCGAAGAACATGCCGATAAACGCCGAGGCCAGCAGCAGCTTGAAATCAGTGCTGTGGCTGTCGAGACCGTATTCGTTCTGCAGCGCCGAACCGATTGAACTGACGAGAAAGATCTCATACATGTCGAAGAACAGGCCGATGCCGATCACCCACACCACAAAACGATGCAGCGCGCCCACCGGCATCTCGTCCATGAAGGCGCCGAGCGTGGTGGCGCGTGTAACGCGTCCGGACGCGGCAGCGCCCGCCGCTGAGGGGCCGCCTGGGGCCGCGTGGCCGCCCAGATCCAGAGGTTGGCTGTTCATCGTGTCTCCTTGGTGTAGGTATGCCGCGGCTCCAAAGGGCCGGCGGTCGAGGCTCGCGCAAAAATCGGGCCAAATAGCGGGCCTGGCCGGGTGTCGTTGTGTGGGTCCGGTTTTGCGGCACTGTCGCCTGTTACCCAGTGTCGGCGATTTTCACGAGAGCGAAAATTGCAGATGGCTCAAGCCTCCTTTCCCGCGAAGAAAGGGTGTGATGGCCTTTTTCCCAAAAAGCATGCACCACGCCGGAATCAGCGCAATATATTGATCGGCATCACTGTTTCGCGCGTCCGCCAAACAGCGGTTGCGCCCTGTAAGCCCCGGCCGCGCGGGTTTATAACGGCCCCAATAAGTTGTCTATGTGACAGACGCTATGGGATCGTATGAGCCTCGATGCCAGAATGCGGGCCGCTTTCGCAATGTGCGACGTTCTGTCGCCTTTGCAAGTCGCGCACGCACCTGGAGGTCCCCTCATGAAAAACCACGGCCTGTCACGGCGGGGTTTTCTCAAAGCCAGCATGCTGGCGGGCGTGGCGGTATATGTGGCGCCGTTCGGCAGCCGCGCATTCGCTGCCCTGTTCGAAGAAAAACTCCTCACACCGGTCAAATGGGATAGCGCCACCGGCGCGCCCAAGTTCCGTATCGACGGTATCGCCAAAGTCACGGGCTCGAAAGTTTTCGCGCGCGACATTCGCGCTGCCGACATGCCCCACTGGCCGCAGCAGCAGGCTCATGCGCTGATTCTGCGCACGACCCAGGCCGATCGCCTCTACGAAGGCTTCGACCTGGGCCTGCTGGGCGACGATCTCAAGCCCGACCGCGTCGTCACTGCCGACGATCTCGCGCGCGATGGCGTGGCGTTCCCGGCCTTCTATGGCGACGACATGCTGCTGCCCGCGGGCAAGACGCCCGCCTACCTGGGTCACGCCGTTGCGATCCTGATCTATCACGATTTCGCACGTTTTCGGTTTGCGAAGGATGCGCTCAAGTTCCGCGACGATGTAATTCGCTACGGCGCGCAAACCGGTCCGCTCGAGCGCGATCCGTGGGGCACCTTCCGCTTCGTGCGCGTGGGCGGCAAGACCGCGTATGACGACGACGTTTATTCGAGCCTCAAGGACGCGCCGGTTTTCCCGAGCATGATGCGCAAGCATGCGCCGGTCTGGCCGGACGGCAACGAGCACGGCAAGCTCGACGAGCAGGGCATGTTCCATGCAGGTCGTATCGCCGATGAACTCGATCATCCTTCGGCGGACTGGCTCGTGTTCGATCGCGAGTACAACACGCAATCGATCGACACCGCCGCGCTAGAGCCCGACAACGCCAACGTCTGGTACGACGCCGCCACGCAGTCGCTGCACATGGTGGTGCCCACGCAGTCGCCGCTCGAAGTGGCGGACGCCGCTGCGGGTATGGTCGCGAAGTGCCGCTTCCCGGTGAAGCAGTTGTTCCTGCATCCGTGCTACACGGTGGGCTACGGCTCCAAGGATCACTACAACGTGCCGTTTTACGGGCTCGTTGCCGCGCTCTATGGCGACGGCCGCCCGGTGCGCTTCGCCAACGACCGCTACGAGCAGTTCCAGACCTCGATCAAGCGTCACGCCTTCAAGATGCACTACCGCATCGCGGTGGATCGCAAGACCGGCATGCTGCAATCGTTCAAGGGCGATTTCGAGGCCAATGGCGGCGGGCGCTGCAACTTCTCTCCCTCGGTAGCGATGGTGGGCGCGACGGCGGCGCAATCGATCTATTACTTCCCGAAGAACGACTTCGCCGCGGTGGCGATCGCCTCGCGTGCGATCGACGCGGGGTCGGCGCGCGGCTACGGCACGCTGCAAAGCATGGCGGCGACCGAAATGGCCGTCGATGAAATCGCCGCGCAACTGGGCGTCGATCCCATCGACTTCCGCATCAAGAATGCACTGCGCTCGGGCATGAAGAACTCGCAGGGCGCGATTCCCGCAGGTGCGATCCGCGTGGACGACGTGCTCGAACGCGCAAAGGCGCATCCGTTGTGGACGCAACGAGCGAAGCGCAAGACCGAATACGAAGCCGCCAATCCGGGCAAGCGTTACGGCGTGGGTTTCGCCTGCGTGCAAAAGGACTTTGGTACGGGGTCCGAAGCATCGCTGGCGAAAGTCGAAATCGACGAGAACGGCCAGATCTCGCTTTATCACACCGGCGCGGAAATCGGCACGGGCATGTCGACTTCGCAGGCCGTGGCGGTGGCGAAGTGGCTCGGCAAGCCGGCCGCGGAAATCCGCGTGGCCGTGACGGACTGGCCCGATCTGCCGGTCGTGACGAGCGGCGATCCCTACATGATGAGCCAGGCCGATCAGGACCACGCGAGTGTGAACCCGCGCTGGACGCCTAATATCGCCTCGCCGTCGAGCGCCACCAACTCCGCGTTTTACTTCACGCATAGCACGCGCGAAGCCGCGCGCGTCGTGTTCCGTCTGGGCTTGTGGCCCGCGGCGATGGCGATCTGGGGGCAGGGCATTGGCGGTGGCCAGGCCGCGCCGCTGGTGGTGCGCATCGAAGACGCGCGCTGGGTGGACGGCAAGCTTACCGCCGCCGGACTCGAGCCGCTACCGCTTGAACGCATCGCGAAACAGGCGCACGCAATGGGTCTGGCGACAGGCGCTGCCGTACACGTATTCAATCGCTGGCAATGGGCCGAAGCCGAGTTCGATATCGGCGGATCGATCGAGCGCATGCCGATCGACGCGCTTTCGCTGCGTTATGGCAAGGGCGACGGCAATGCAGCACCCGCGGCGCCCGTCGCACCGACCACACTGCCCGTCACCGCGAACGGCTATCGCGTGCTGGATCGCAAGCGCGTATTCATCCCGCCGATGAGCCGCAACAACGCGGCGGTGACCTATTACAGCGCGGTCGGCACGCTGGTTGAACTCGCTGTGCATGAAGCGAGCGGCAAGGTCGAACTGCTCACGCATCACTCGATCATGGAGTGCGGCAACCAGATCTCGCCGCAACTGGTCTCGGGCCAGTTGCAGGGCGGTCTGGCGATGGGCATCGGTCACGCGCTGCATGAGTATCTGCCGCTCTACGAAGACGGCCCCGGCAACGGCACCTGGAACTTCAACCGTTACACGCTGCCGCGTGCGTCGGATGTCGCCGTCTGGAGCCAGAGCGGCGAAGTGCTGCCGCCGCTGTCCGAAACCGATCCGCCCAAGGGCATTGCCGAAGTGGTGATGATTCCCGTGGTGGGCGCGCTCGTGAACGGCATCGCGCATGCCATCGGCCATCGCTTCACCGACCTGCCGGTGACCCCGCAAAAAATTCAGGAGGTGCTCGCATGACGCTGCCCCAATCCGCTGCTTCCGCGGTGAGCGCCAGCGCCACTGCCACCGCGGCTTCCGCACCGCAAGCCCAGATTCAAACGCAAACGCAAGCGAGCGTCGAGCGCCCGCTCGTGCAATACAAGCCGAAGGCGCTCTCGCTCACGATCAACGGCAAAGCTGTCGGCCCGATGCAGGTGCCCGAAGGCCTCATGATGATCGAGTTCCTGCACGAGTACGCGGGCCTCACCGGTTCGCGCCTGGGCTGCGGGCAGGGCGTGTGCCACGCCTGCGTGGTGATTCTCGACAAGACCGACGGCACCAGCGAGGAAATGCGCACCTGCATCACCGGCGCACACTTCTTCAACGGCCGCACGATCCGCACGGTCGAAGGCCACGCGAAGCGCAACGAGGCGGGCGAAGTAGTCGAACTCTCGCCGATCCAGCAGAAGTTCCTCGAGCACTTCAGCTTCCAGTGCGGCTATTGCACGCCTGGCTTCGTCAATGCGGCAACCGTGCTGATCGAGCGCCTCAAGCGCGAGCCGGTCGCGAAGGCCGATGTCGAAAGCACGATCATGAGCGCGCTCGATGGTCATCTGTGCCGCTGCACGGGTTACGTGCGCTACTACGAAGCCGTGAAGGACGTGGTGATGACGACGCCTGGCCTCGTGAAGGACGCAGCATGAAGCGCGCGCTCATTCATCGTCTCGCGCATGGCGTGCTGTTCGCCGCGTGCGCGCTTGCACTCGCGGCCTGCGGGCAGAACGAATCGTCGAATTCGACGGCAGCGAACGCCGCCTTCACGCCGACGCCCGAACAGGTCGCGCACGGCCGCTATCTGGTCAAGGCCGCCGACTGCGCGGCCTGCCATACCGCGCAGGACGGCGCACCGTTCGCGGGCGGCGTGAAGATCGCCTCGCCCTATGGCGCGTTCTACGGCTCGAACATCACGCCCGACAAGGAGCACGGTATCGGCGACTGGAGCGCGGATGACTTGTGGCACGCACTCCACGACGGCAAGGCGCGCGGCAAGCATCTGTATCCGTCGATGCCCTATACGTCCTATCGTCAGCTCACGCGCGCCGATTCGGATGCGATCTACGCTTACCTGATGACGGTGAAGCCGGCGCCAGTGGCGAACCACGAACACGATCTCAAGTTCCCGTACAACCTGCGCTTCGGCATGGCGCTGTGGGACATGGTGTTCCTGAAGGACGCGCTCCCCGATGCCTCGGCCGGGCAATCGGCGGACTGGCAGCGCGGACGCTATCTGGCGAACGCACTCGGCCATTGCGCCGAATGCCATACGCCGCGCAATTTCGCGGGCCAGCTGGTCGATGCGAAACCGCTCTCGGGCGCAGCGCTTGGACGCGTGGTCGCGCCAGACATCACGCCGGCGGGACTCGCAGGGCGCGGCTGGACAGCTGCCGATCTGCAGACCTTCTTTAGCGTGGGTATCGCGCCGCAAGGATCGGCGTTCGGCGAGATGTATCCGGTCGTGCATCTGAGCACCCAGTACCTCACGAAGGACGACGTTCGCGCGCTGTCCGTCTATCTGCTCGGCGACACGCCGCCCGCGCCGCAGCCGGTCGCGGCCGTATCGGCGGATGGCGCAGCGCTCGCGGCGGGACGATCCGTGTATCTGGCCGTGTGCGCGGGCTGTCACGGTCTGGCGGGCGAGGGCAAGCCGCACGTCGCGGTGCCGATGAACGGCAATTCGACGCTGCGTCAGGCCGATCCGCACAACCTGCTGGTGGCGATGCTCGATGGTATCGACACGCAGAAGTTCGCGGGCGTAGAGAACATGCAGGCGATGCCGGCGTTCTCGTCTACCTTGAGCGACGACGAACTCGCGCAACTGGCCAACTACCTGCGCGCGACGTGGGGCGGCCAGGCCGCAAACGTCGCGGCAGGCGATGTGAAGGCACTGCGTTGAGATAGCGGCAGGAGGGCGGCAAGGTGCCGTCCTCCTGCCTTGTTTCAATGCTTCAGATAACGCTGTGCCAGCGCTTCATAAAGCGGCGGCGCGAACAGCTTCGACACGTTGCTGGCAATCAGCGCAGTGGCCATCAGCGAGAGCACCAGCGCGTGCCCGTTGATCATTTCGATCACGATCACGAAGGCCGTAATCGGGCTTTGCGTGACGGCGGCCAGATAGCCGACCATGCCCAGCGCGATCAGCATCGGCAACTGCATCTGTCCGAATACCATATGCAGGGCATTGCCGATGCCCGCGCCAATCGCCAGCGAGGGCGCGAACAGCCCGCCCGGCGTGCCTGGCAAATACGATCCCACCATCGACGCCATCTTGAAGAGCGGATAAGCCGCGCTGAGCTGCGAATGCCCTTCGAGCATGCTGCGCGCTTCCGCGTAGCCGCTGCCGAATTGATGGCCGCCGCTCGCTACGCCGATCACGGCGATAAAGAGTCCACACACCGCGCCAAACGCAACCGGCCGTTGCGAGCGCAACGACAGCAACCGTTGCGGCATCCAGCGTCCGGTATTGAGCAGCAGCCAGCAGAAAATCCCGCCTGCAATCCCGGTTAGCACGCCCACGAGCAGCACGGCTGCAAACAGCAGATCCGGGAAATGGCCGCCGATGGCGATGGTGCCGAAATAAACGTAATTGCCTTGCAGCGCGAGCGACACTACGCCCGCGAAGATGATGGCCGTGATCAGCACGCCGCTGGTGCGTTGCTCGAAGCTGCGCGTGAGTTCCTCGATGGCGAACACGACGCCCGCGAGCGGCGCGTTGAACGCCGCCGAAAGACCCGCCGCCGCGCCCGCGAGCGCGAGCTTGTGTTCGAGCCCGACGCCGTAGATGCTGCGCAGACGCGCCGGATAAAAGCGCCGCAAGCTGAACATCAGCGCCGCGCCCACGTGGATGGTCGGACCTTCGCGGCCGATGGTGAAGCCGCCCAGAATCGCCAGAAACGACAGGGCGATTTTACCGACGAGAATGCGCAGTGTGAGCAGGCGCGGGCCTAGCCGGCGCACGTCGTGCAGCGTGGCGATGACTTGCGGAATGCCGCTGCCTTCCGAACCCGGAAACCATCGGCGCGTGATCCAGACCCCAAGCGCCGCGACCGCCGGCGTGACGATGAGCGGCAGCCACGCGGCATACGCGGTCATGCGCAGGAACAGGTCGTAGCCGTAGTCGATGAGCCGTGCGTAGAGCACCGCCACCAGACCCGTCGCGACCGCGCCGAGCCAGAACATGCCGAAATACAGCCAGCGGCGCTGGCTGCGCAGAATCGCCCGGCGATCGATAAGGGTCAGAATTCGCATGGAAGCGGGAGGAAAACGCGGTTTATGGCATATTGTGACATAAATGGCATTGGCGTCCGAAGAATCCGGGCGCAAGCCTCACACTAGCGCTATCCCGCGTGCTCGCCGAAGACCCAGTGGAACGCACCGTAGAGCGCCTTGTGCTGGGCCGCGAGTTCGAGCAGGAAGGATTCGCCTTTTGGCGTGAGATGGACCTGCACCTGACGGCGGTCGGCGGGATCGGGCTTGCGCAGCACCAGTCCCGCCGATTCGCAGCGCGACACGAGCGCGGCCGTGCCGTTGGGCGCGGCTTGCAGGCGCTCGGCAAGCTCGCCCACGGTAGCCCATTTGCGATCAGGAAAGCCGCAGACGTGCAGCAACAACTGGTATTGCAGCGTCGTAATGCCGGCTGCGTTGGCGATCTCTTCCGAGGCGCGCAGGAATTTGCGCAGGTCATAGCGGAAAGCCGACATGGCTTCGAGATCGTGCTTGTTCATGTGTGCTCCTGATTGCCTGGCTGGCCACGCTAGCGATGGCCAGTCGCGGGGAGATTATCACGCGTATTGACCAGGCGTTTTTGCCACGCGCGTTTGCCACAGCTGGTTTCCAGACATATGGCGCAACGTCTTTGCGCCGAAGCCCGCGATTTTTACGCCCGCTTTATGCGAAGCCCGATACGCTGAATGCATCGACACAACGCACGCATCCCGTGCCCAATCGCATGCAACTCGCACACTCGCTCGCTGTTCCCGACGCGCGTCGCTCCTCCGCCACAATCCTGCCGTTTCGCGCACCGCGCGCCTGGCTCGATATCGCCCTCGACGGTAAAACGCTGGCCGAATCGCGCACGCTTCTGGCGGCGTTGCTGCATTCGGCGCTTGGCGTGTATGTGACCCGGACTGCCGAACGCGGCGATTCGATCGTGGTTCGGCTCGACATCGCGCCCGAGGATTTCGACTTCACGTTGCACATGCTGCTGGGCGTCGTGCCTCAGGCGACGGTCAGCGCGCTGCGTGCGCGGGCCGTTGGGGAGGTCCGCTGATATGTACTCCGGAATCTGGCTGCCTCTCGTGACGCCGTTTCGTGACGGCGAAGTCGATGTGGGCGCGCTCGAAGCGCTGACGCAGCGCCATGTGGCAAGCGGCATTGCGGGACTGGTGGCATTGGGCACGACCGGCGAAGCCGCGCTGCTCGATCGCCGCGAGCGCAGCGTGGCGATGCAGGCCATCACCGAAGTCGCGGCGGGGCGTGTACCCGTTGTGGCGGGCGTGGGCGGTATCGACACGGCCTCGTTCATCGACGAAATCCAGCGTCTTGAGGTCTGGGATCTCGCCGGTTACCTGGTCAGCGCGCCTGCCTATCTGTGTCCGGATCAAGCGGGTTTGCTCTGGCATTTCGGTCAAGTCGCCCAGGCGACCGAACGCGATATCGTGCTTTATGACGTGCCGCATCGTACGGGAGTCGGGCTGGCGGAATCGACGGTCGCGCAGTTGGCACGAGTGCCCAATATCCGCGCGATCAAGGCTTGCGCGCGCGAACGCTTCGCCGCATTCGGCAAGTTGCCCATCGCATTGTTGTGTGGCAACGACGACGCTTTTCTCGATTGTCTGCGCGCGGGTGCGACGGGTGGCATCCTGGCGAGCGCCCATGTCTGCGCCGATCTGCTGGCCGAAGTGCAGAGCCTTTTCCGTATGGGGAAAACAGCGGACGCGAGCCGCCTGTTTGCGCGGCTCGAACCCGTTTTGACACTGCTATTTGCCGCGCCCAATCCGGCTGCCATCAAGGCAATGATGGCGCTCGACGGGGGCGTGTCGGCGCAAACGCGCATGCCGATTGCGCCGGCTACTGAAGCGCTCGTGCGCCGCCTGGAGGCGGCGCGCGTCGAACTGGACGAGTTGCGCGCCGATTTATCGAGCCATGGTGCCCTGACCGTTTGATCAGCCCGCGCGTGTTGACACGTTCGATGTCGTTGCGGGAGCAACGATACGCGTGCGCGTATTGCCGATGTCGTCGCTCACGAGCATTGCGACGGTTTCGGCCGTAGCCGCCGAAAGCGTCCAGCCAAGGTGCCCATGTCCCGTGTTGTAGAAGACGTTGCGCTGTCTGCCGCGGCCAACCTTCGGCAACATGCTGGGCAGCATGGGACGCAGGCCGGCCCACGGGATGACGCGCGAGGTCGACATGGCCGGGAAATGCGTACGCGCCCAACGTACCAGCGGCTCGATACGATCCGAGCGGATATCGCGGTTCGTGCCGTTGAGTTCTGCGGTGCCGGCAATGCGAAAGCGATCGGCGCCCAGGCGGCTCGTCACGATCTTCGCGGCGTCGTCCAGCAGGCTGACCCAGGGCGCGGCCTCGCGGCTCGCCGCATCGTCGAGACCCACGGTGATCGAATAGCCCTTCACGGGATAAACGTTGACGTGGTCGCCCACTAGCGCGGCGAGGGCGCGGCTGCCCACGCCCGCGCATATGACTACGCGATCGAAGGTCGAGACGCACGGCAGCGCATCGCGCGCGGTGCTGATCGCCACCGTACCGTTCTGGGCATCGCCGATCGACTGCACCGTAGTGTCGTATTGAAACGCGACGCCCATCCGTTCGCAGGCCGACGCAAGACCGCGCGTGAACTTGTGAATGTCGCCAGTGGAATCGGATTCGGTAAAAAAGCCGCCGTAGAAGTCGCCTTGAAGCGTCGGCTCAATGGCGCGGATTTCGTCGGGCGTGACCGCGCGCCGATCGAGTCCGCCTTCGCGCAGTAGCGCGTTGACTTTCGTCGCGGCGTCGAACTCCTTGCGCGTTGCGTAGAAGTGCAAAATACCGCGCTGTTCGTGATCGAAATCGATCGATTCGCGCTGCGCGATTGAGAACAGATGTTCGCGCGCGGCAATTGCAAGGCGCACGGTTTCAATCGTATTGCTGCGGTAGTTCGGGATCTGCCGTAGAAACTCGCCGATCCAGCTGTACTTGTGCCAGTTGGGGCGCGGATTCATGAGCAGCGGCGCGTCACGCCGCATCATCCAGCGCAGGCCTTTAAATACGGTGGCGCGGCTGTTCCAGACTTCTGCGTTGCTGGCGGAAAGCTGGCCGCCGTTCGCGAAGGATGTTTCCATCGCCGCGTAGCGGTGACGGTCGATGACGGTGACGCTATGGCCGCGCCGTGCGAGCGCATAGGCGGTGGTGACGCCGGTAATGCCGGCGCCGATAACGGCGATTCGTGACATGACATGGTCCATGGGTGCAGAACGTGGGCATCGCCGGCCGATTGCAACCGGCGCCGATGCCCCATCTGTCCATGTACCTGAGAGTTTCGCCCGCGCGCTTTCGGCGCGCGTGGCTCCCCTTCGGTGGGCGCCACCGTTGTGGTGCGCCGCTCTCCAGATGTTCCGGCTGCGTGGTCCTTTTGCCTGAGAGTTTCCGGGGCGGTTGCTCCGTCGGCGTCGTTCCGGTAGAACGATCTCTTCCATGCAGCGTGTGAGAACGCCTCAAGATTAGCTGTGCGCCGCGCGCGCGGCAACCGCTTTTTCAAAATTCGGTCTGCGATCTTTCGCATGAGGGTTTTGCCGTATTGAACGACTGGAGAACCGCGCGAGCCGTATAACGCCGTGCATCGTTGCGGTTACACGGCGCGTTGCCGTGCGTCCCTTCATCCGTCCAGATAGGCTGCCCGCGCGCGTGATTTCACTCGTTACGCGCGACCACCACATGCTGCCGGTCGCCGCCGGGCGCCTGCACGACGCCATCACCGATGCGTTGCGCGATTACGATCTGACTGGTCCTCTTAACTGCAAACCCTGAATGAGGAAATTAAATATTCCGGACAGGAAATAAATTGGAATGATTTGAAAGTGTTTGATTCAAAATTCATTGTAATTCGCGTAAGCCTAAAGAAATGAAAATCACGGTCGTTATAAAAAGAACGAATATAGGCAGCGTCGCAACGTAAAGCGGGAAAGACACAAGGCTTGATGGCGATGCGAAATATGCGGGGGTAGTAGAAATGCAGGTTACATCGTCCACTTCCAGTCAGGCAGTGGTTGCGAACACACCGGTCAATGCGCCAGTCAGCACGACGACGGGCAAGCAGGACAATGACACGGGCACGACGCCAGAATCCAGCACGAAAGTCACGTTGTCGGACGAAGGGTTGCAGAAGAGCGCTCAGGATTCGGCGGCTTCCGCGGGCACGTCGGCTGATGGCACGGATTCAACGAGCGCGGCCAATTCATCCTCCGCGCCTTCGTCGCTTAAATCGATGACGTACGGCGTGCTCGGATTGCCCGATCCTTCAAAGCCGCAACCCAAGAATACCGCGTTTGGAATCGGCAAAATTATCGCTGCGGCGGGCACCGTAGTGAGCATTATCACGCTCGCGCTCAAGTTCCTTTGATATGGCGCGCATCGGCGCGCGAGCCGGTCTTTATATCTCGACACGTGAACCTAGTTCGATTACCCGGTTTGCGGTTAGCTTGAAATAGGCCGCAAGATTGCCGATGTTGTGCGCCATCACGCCGAACAGCCGTTCACGCCACACCGGCATGCCTTTGCCTCCGGTCGCCACGACAGTCGCATGACTGAGGAACCACGACACCTGCGCCGGATCGACCACGAAGCCCTTGGGCTCGCAGTCGCGCAGCGCCTGCGGCAAGTTGGCTTCGTCCTTGAAACCGTAGGCCACGACAATGCTGTGACAGTTGTGGCCCAGCGGCGTGATCGTTACACGCTGCTCGCGCGACACATAGGGCACATCGAGGTTTTTTACGTGCACGAATAGCGCGCGTTCGTGCAGCACGTGGTTGTGTTCCAGGTTGTTGACGAGCGCGTGCGGCACGGCATTGACGTCGATGTTCAGGAACACGGCGGTGCCGGGCACGCGGATGGTCTGCTTCGCAAACAGGCTGTCCAGGTACTGTGCCAGCGGTAGCGTGCCCGCATGGGTGTGCGCTTCTTCCACCATCAGCGCGCGGCCACGGTGCCAGGTGGACATGACGATAAACATGATGGTGCCGAGCAGCAGCGGGAACCAGCCGCCATCGACGAACTTGAGCAGGTTGGCCGAGAAAAAGGCGAAGTCGATCACGAAGAAGAAACCGGTGGCCAGCACGCACAGCAGCCAGTTGTAGTGCCAGGCATAACGCACCACGTAGAACGTGAGGAAGGTGGTGATGATCATGGTTCCCGTCACCGCGATACCGTAAGCCGAACCCAGCGCCGTGGAAGAGCCGAAGCCCAGCACCGCGCCCACCACCGCGATCAGCAGCAACCAGTTGATTGCGGGCACGTAGATCTGGCCGACTTCGCGTTCCGACGTGTACACAATGCCCATGCGCGGCATGAAGCCCAGTTGCATGGCCTGCCTCGTCATCGAAAACGCACCGCTGATGACTGCCTGCGATGCGATCACGGTCGCGACCGTGGCGAGGACCACCATCGGGAACAGCGCCATGGCGGGGAAGAGGTGGAAGAAGGGGTTGTCCGCTGCTTTGGCGTCCGACAGCAGCAGGGCGCCTTGGCCCAGATAATTGAGCGCAAGCGCCGGGAGCACCAGCGCGAACCACGACAGGCGGATGGGCGGCGCGCCGAAGTGACCCATATCGGCATAGAGCGCCTCGGCGCCGGTCAGCGCGAGCACCACCGCGCCCAGCGAGACAAAGGCCACCCAGCCGTTGCGGATCAGAAACCCAAGGCCGATGAATGGGTTGAACGCGTCCAGGATGGCCGGCGCACGACCGATGCTGAGCACGCCCGATACGGCGATCACTCCGAACCACAGCACCATCACCGGCCCGAATACCGCGCCGATCCCAGCGGTGCCGCGCCGCTGCATCAGGAACAGGATGACCAGCACGACCAGCGCGATTGGCACCACGTAGGGCTTGAGCAGCGGCTCCGCCACTTCCAGCCCTTCGACCGCGCTGAGCACCGAGATGGCCGGCGTAATGACACCGTCGCCGTAAAACAGCGCCGCGCCGAACACACCGGTGAGCAGCAGTCCGTTACGCAGGCGTGGCCGGTCCATGACTGAGCTGGACGCCAGCGCCAGCAGCGCCATGATGCCGCCCTCGCCGTGGTTGTGGGCGCGCATGATCAGGGTCACGTATTTCAGCGTCACCACGATCATCAGCGACCAGATGATGAGCGAGACCACGCCCAGCACGTTCGCGCGCGTGAGCGCGAGGCCGTGATTTGCTTCGAATACCGTGCTCATCGTGTAGAGCGGACTGGTGCCGATGTCGCCAAACACGATGCCGATGGCGGCCAGTGCAAGCTTCGCCATCGACCCGTCGGCGTGGCCGGTGTCGCCGGGGTTGCCGCCGCTGTTGTTTCTATAGGCGCCCGATTGCGGGCCTGAAGACGGTTCCATGAATGGCTCCTTCCCGATGGGCAGGGCGTTGCAGCGCACCGCGCTGCGGCCCGCCTGGCCTGTTAAGACAGCGTACAAAATAAAGGGCGCACTTCAAAGCTTTGCGGTGACGGAAGTGGCCGTGCATTCCGCAAATCGGGAACTGGCATGACAACTTCATTCCAACCGCCTTACGGCCATCGCCGATCGCGGGCTTTCGTACGATCGATACGCCTTGCGCTATGCCAGCAAAACGCGCCGGCAGCACGCGCCGGCAAAACAGAACGACCGGACGGAACGCAGTCCGCAGTAAGATAGCGCGCCACCATCGAATATCTGATCTGCAAGCCATGGAACATTCGTCGACGCCGGACCAAAGCGAGAGCGCGCTGCGCGCCCAGTACGCCAGCCTCCAAAATCGGGCGCGGGAGCTGGAGACGCATGCGCCGTCGCGTATCGAGGCGCTGCACGACGCGACGCAATCGGCGTCGGCGGGGCACACTGCCGCATACGAAGGGGCGTTAAAGGATGCCGCGAACGAGGCCGTGCTCGCGGTTCGCTGTTATCACGGCGCCGTGCCGTTCCTCGAAACGGCGAACTCGCTCATCGAGCATCTGGCCAAACCGCCGCTGCTGGACGACGGCATGGAGTGGCACGATGAAATTCTCGGCCGCATGGCGGAGGTGCTGGAGATCGCCGCCGGGATGATCGCCGAGGGCGAGACGCATCTGGAGGCGTCGGCGCGCATCAACGTCTAGGCAGTGCGCGCGCGAGGCATCGCGGTTCAATCGCGTCGAGGGCGAGCTTGACACGCGCGATGCACGACCTTTATCGTCGGTGCGCGGGGCGGTGGGTCAAGCACGAACCGGAATCAGCAACTGCATTCCCGGACGGCGGGGCTACCCCGCCGGTGATCCGCAAGCCGCAATACATCGCAAGAGCGGCGTTGCGCATGCGCGCAAATGAGCTCTCGCCAGACTGGCACGTTGATCCATCGTCCCGCCTTGAATCATGCGCCTCGGTTTTCACGACACGGCCGTCATCGCTTGCGACGCCATCCTTGCGGGGCCACCTGATGTAGCCGGCATCGTCGCGCGGATGACCTCGATATTCGGCGCGCACGAAGCCTGGATGGACGATGTCGCCCAAAAAGCGGTGCAAGGTTTCGCGCCGCAATGGGACGATACGCACGCCGTTCAGTTGACACCCTTGCTGGAAAACGCGACCGCGTTTGTCGCCGCGTTCCGAAGCGATGCCCGGCCAGAAGTCATCCGTATCGTTCGGCGCCCGCCGGCCCAGCGACTGCCGCCGGCTCGACTCGCCCATGTCGATTTGCCCCATTGGTCGAATTTGCATGAGCTTGCCGAGTGGCTCGAAGTCGACGATGGCGATCTTTCGTGGCTCGCGACGCACTGGCGCGTGGCGCCGGGCGATGCGTCATCCCCGTTGCATCACTATTCGTATCACGCGCGAGGCAAGCGCGACGGACGGCATCGTTTGATCGAGCGCCCGAAGCCGCTCATGCGCTTCGTGCAGCACAAGCTGCTGCACGGGCTGCTCGACCGGGTGCCGCCGCACGACGCCGCGCACGGGTTCCGGCGAGGACGAAGTATCGTTTCGTTCGCGGCGCCCCATGCGGACAAACCGCTCGTGATTCGTCTCGATCTCGCGGACTTCTTCGCATCGGTCACACAGGCGCGCGTTCACGCGTTGTTTAGCGCACTTGGCTACCCCGTTGCGGTTGCGCGCGCATTGACCGCGCTGTGTACCAACCGCGTGCCGAGCCGTTTGCTGGTCTCCGGCGCGTTGAAAGGCAAGTTCGACTGGACCGAACAGCAGCGCCTGCGTGCGCGGCATTTGCCGCAAGGCGCGTCGACCTCTCCCGCGCTTGCGAATCTGTGTGCGTTTCGGCTCGATACGCGCCTCGCCGCGCTCGCGGCTTCACTCGATGCGGACTACACGCGTTATGCGGACGACCTGGCGTTTTCCGGCGCGGCGCGTTTCAAGCGCGTTGCGGACCGTTTGCCGGTCTGGATCGCGGCCATTGCACTCGAAGAGGGCTTCGTTGTGCAGCCGCGCAAGACACGCGTTATGGCGCGTGGCATCCGGCAGCAGCTTGCGGGAGTCGTTGTGAACCGGCATCCGAATCTGGCGCGCGACCGGTTCGATAGCCTGAAGGCGCTGCTCACCAACTGTGTGCGGCATGGTCCCGCTTCACAGAATCGTGACGGCCGCGCGGATTTTCGTGCAGCGCTCGCCGGGCATGTCGCACACGCGGCGATGTTGAACCCCTCGCGCGGCGCGAAGCTACAGGCGATCTTCGAGCGCATCGACTGGCATCGAACCGGGTCCTCAAGCTGAGCTTTCCGGCCTCAATGCGCGCAG
>NZ_DASZJJ010000195.1:0-12342 GCF_035948235.1 Paraburkholderia sp.
GACGACGCCCTGATCGTGGGTTCGTGCGAGCAGTTGCTGAAGGAAACGGGCAAAGATCTCCGGTTGGCTGGCTATTATGCCGGCGCACGCTTGAGGCAGGCGGGGCCGGCCGGGTTTGCAGACGGGCTGGAACTGGCCGCAGCGCTTGTAGAAAGGTTCGGAGAGTCGGTACTGCCAGCTCGCTCCGAAGCGAAAAAAGGCGCGCTGGAGATGCTGGCCACGACGCGCATGATGGACTTGCTGGTGAGCCGCGGCGAGCCCGCACCGGCTGATCTGGAACGCTCCCTTGCGGCGCTCGATGTGCTTGTCACACAGACGCACGCCTGGTCCGAAGCTGCGCGCCCAAATCTGCAGGCGCTCGTTTCGCGATTTGAACGCCAGGAAGAACCGACTGGCTTTGCCTCGGACACGCCACCTGTCTCTTCGCCGCCCATGACGGCAGGAGGTACGTCCAGCGCAATCTCTTCGACACGCGACCTGTTGGAGCAGACGCGAAGGATGGCGGCGTGGCTAAGCGACCAGGAACAGGGCTATCTGCCGTCGGTGCGACTCGTGCGCTGCGTGCGCTGGGACACCCTCCACGACGTGCCGCCGGCGGATGCGGCCTCACGCACTCGGCTTGTGCCCCCACGCGCCGATTTGCGTGCCCAGATGAGGCGGCTCGTCTTGCAGAAGCATTGGAATGAACTGCTTGAGCGCGTCGAGGGTGCGTTCATGGAAGGGGTCAATCACCTGTGGTTCGACCTGCAGTATTTCCAGCACGTTGCACTCGATCATGCTGGCGCGCCGTATAACGCCTGGCGCGAACTATTGCGCGCGGACTTCGCGCTTTTCCTGGAGCGATTGCCAGGTATCGAGCGCCTGGCGTTTAACGATGGCACGCCATTTGCCGATGACACGACGCTTGAATGGATCGCCCGGCACGCCGTGGTGCGTGATCTGGAAGCGGGAGAAGCGGTCGCGCCTCTGCCGGTGTCGGCGCACAGCGAGGAAGGGGGAACCGGAGACTGGCCTGAAATCGAAGCGCAGGCGAGGGATATCTACAGCCGCGACGGTATCGAAGCGGCCTTCGGGTGGCTCGAAAGTCTACCCGGCATGAAGACCGAGCGTCATCGTTTCCTGCAGCGCTTCGTGATGGCGCGCCTGGCTGGTCATGCAGAGCGTGTCGACGCAGCCATGGCGCTCCTTCTCGAACTGGATGCATCGACGAAATCCCTGCCACTCGCGCGCTGGGATCCTGCACTCGTGTTCGAGGTCAAGCTTCAGCTCGTTCGCGCATTCAAGACCGCGACCAGCCGCAAGGACGCCGACAAAACGGGACTCACTCGCCAGATCGCCGAACTGCAAGGTGAAATGACCGTTCTGGATCCGGCCCGCATGCTGACTCTGACGCTATGAGGTTTTAGGTATCGGGTGCCACGTCGGCTCCCGCTTTTTCTCAAGCCGATTGCTAGCGATATCTATTCGTCGTAGTAGTCCGAACGGGCGATCACGCGATTTGTGCCACGCGGACACTGGCATGCCACGATATCGCCATCTTTCACGGCAGTCGTGCTCGTCAGCCCCCAGCCTTTCGCGGTACCCAGCATGGGGCCAAGGTGTCCGCAGAGTCCGCAGGAGGCCAGTCCACCGTCCTTCGCCAGCCCACCGTTCTCGTCCGAGAAGGACTCGTCAGCATCCAGAACCTCTCCACCAGTGGTCGTCCTGTTGCCCTTGATTGCCAACATCACTCCCATGTTGCGTCTCCATTTAGAGTTGAATTACGGTCTGTGCGCCATTAATACCGGTCAAGCACCGCCTGCAGCATTTTCAGGCGTGTCCTGCCATCCGGCGTGAATACCGTATCGAAGCGCACGAGCCCTTCCTTGTGCAAATGGCACTTCATCGTGAAGCTGACCATGATGCCTGGTTCCGGAGTCTGCACTTCAATTTCGACTTTCTTCAGACGCGGCTCGTATTTGAGCAAGGTTGACTCGATCGCATTGCGCAGCTGATGCGTAGACGACGGCAGGTGCCGATATATTTCTGACAGGTCATCGAGGCCGAAATCCGGCAGGTGCGCAAGAGAGCCGCGCCGGCTGTTCAAGATGCGCTCGATGTTGTCCCGCACCGAAAAGAAAGTCTGATCCTCTTGCGAGAAATCTCTCGCGGCTGAGCCGTCGGCAAAATGCCCCGTAATCCGCTCAAAGAGTCCTGGTCCAGTACGCATGCGTGTCTTAGTGCCCCATGCCAGCGATCGAGGAGACCAGCCACCGGTCGATGGCGAGCCAGACGAATCCTGCGGCAACGCACGCAACCAGCACCCAGGCGAGCGGCGACAGACGACGCCTGCGCCAATTGGAAGGGCTCACCACCACCGGTCCAGAGTAGTCGGGCATTGCACCATCGACGGCGCGCTCAAGTCGCCCGTCAATCGAGCGGATGAGTTTTGTGCGCGCTTCGGCCTCATTCACGGCAAAACGCCCCGTGAACCCAAGTTTGAGAACTGCGGCGAAGATCGCGAGCAGTGGAAGTACAGGTCTCGGTTCTCGTAGGCGCTGGCCGATCCGACGCAGCAATTCCTCGCCCGCATCGTTACGCCCGAACACGCCGACCTGTAGGGGTTCGCGCTCCCACGTATCGCGCGCCTCGCCATGCAGACCCTTGAGCGCCGCCTCATCGAGCAGTGCGCACTGCGCATAGAGCGCGTCATCGATCACGTCATGAGGCTGACCGCGCCGCAACAACTCCTCGCGCAGTCGTACGATCTGGCCATCACATTCTTCGCGTAGGGTATGCAGCGAAGGCGGATTTCCCCTGCGAAGAGCCACAACGATGCTGGCCGTGTCGCGCAGGGCGACAGGCAACAGATCCGTGTTGGATTGCGCTGTGGCGATGTTCATGACGGCAGCACCGCATAGAGTTCAAGCTCGGCTTCGGGGATCGAGGCTGGAAGATAGATCTGGCAGGCGCGCGCGGCGATCATCCGCTTGAACGCCGCATCTGAACTGTCCACCGCGAAATACTGGTTCTCGATGCGAACCGGAATTGCGGCTGGCAGCCGCGACACCGGACGCAGTGCAATACCGGCCAGCGCTGAATTGACTACCTGCTCGACCTCATCGGGGGCCCCCATCTTGCACAGCGCCGGCAACTGCTCCAGAAGCGCATGGGCGGGCATCGACTACATCGGATGGGGTTCGCTCTGTGGCTGGACGATTCTGGGTGAAACGCCGTCGGTCGCGGGCATTGGCGGTTTGTCGATGCCGCCCACCGAAGGCATTTATGGTGGCATCGCCTGGAAGATTCAGGGCGGCAATCCGGCGGACTATCCGAACGCTTCCGGCCTGACGGGCGAGCGCAACGGCTGGTACAAACCTGAATATTCCGATGCGGGCTGGGCATCCGTCAGGCTTCCGGACGGCAGTGTGCCCAGGGGGCAGGTTGGCTGGTATCGGACAACGTTCAGCGTCACGGCGCCCGCGGGTGTTCGCTTGCCTCTTGGCGTCCCGATACCCGTGGAGGCTCAGCCGGGCGAGCTTTTCGTCAATGGTGTTCACATCGGCCGGCCCGGACGCGACAACGCGGAAGTGTTTCCTCTGACGCCGGGTCTCGTCTACACCGATGGGCGTCCGAACGTCATCGCCTATGCCCGTTGGGTGGTCGGAAGTTCCAGCGTCACACCTGCGCTTTCGCTGGTTGCCTTCCCGGCAGAGAAGGTTATGGCATTGCCCTGAAGATCTATGTCACGCGAGGCCGTAGCGAGTTGACTTTACCGGATGGAAGCTCGTTGTTGTAGACGGCCTTGCTCAGGCGCTTACGCTCCGTCTGCGACCGCGCATCTTTGTGGCCGCGATCGCCAGTGGCGCCTACGATGACTCTCACACCCGACTCGTCGGCGAAGGGTGTCGGTCTGCAGATCCTCAACAACAGCGGCGTGCCGGTCGCATATGGTCCGGATTCGGCTGCAGCGGGCAATCTGAATCAATGGTCGGCGGCCGTATCGGCGGCGGGGGCGTTCAGCATTCCGCTGAGCGTGCAGTACGTACGCACGTCCGGCACGCTCGTCCCAGGCACCGTGCGCGGGCTAGCCACGTTCACGATGTCGTATCAATGAGCCGATTTCCGTGACATCTGGCAGGCGGTGAGGGCGCTGCGTGGTCGTGATGCGAGCGATGGCATTAGCTCAACACTTCAATACAGACATTATATGAATAATGTCTAAATAATTATTCTTTTTGTTAGATATTTGACGGTTTACGTTGTATTACCTACGAAATCCTCGTCTCACATCGTTTTCAACGCCGAACGCTTGAGCTTCCCCGTTTCTGTACGCGGCAGGGCGTCAATAAAAGCGACCAGCCGGGGATATTTGTACGCAGCCACCGTGTTCTTCACGAAGTTCTGCAAGTCCGCCACCATCGCCTCGTCGCCCTTGAACCCGGGCCGCAGCACCACAAACGCCTTCACCACCTGACCACGCATTTCGTCGGGAACGCCCGTCACGCCGCACTCCGCAACGGCGGGGTGCTGCATCAGCACCGTCTCCACCTCCGGCCCGGCGATGTTGTAGCCCGAGGAGACAATCATGTCGTCGGCGCGCGCCTGGTAGAAAACGTAGCCATCCGCGTCGATCGACACTGCGTCGCCGGGCAGATTCCAGCCATCGCGCACGAACTTCAACTGTCGATCGTCGGCCAGATAGCGGCAGCCGGTCGGACCGCGCACAGCGAGGTTGCCCGTCACGCCCGGCGCCACCGGCTGAAGCGCGTCGTCGAGCGCCTGCACGACGTAGCCCGGCACCGCTCGCCCGATCGAGCCGGGCCGCACATCACCGCCCGCCGACGATACGAAAATATGGATCATCTCTGTGCCGCCAATGCCGTCGATCATTTCGATGCCGCTCGCTTCGCGCCAGAGATCGCGTGTGCCTTGCGGCAGCGCTTCGCCTGCCGACACCGTCTTGCGCAGGCTGCTGATATCGACGTCCCGCACGATCGGCGCCATCTGCCGGTAGAAAGTAGGCGCCGTGAAAACGACGCTCGCGCGAAATCGCTCGATGGTTTGCAGCAGCAAAGCGGGCGTGAGCTTTTCGATCAGCACCGTCGAGGCGCCCACGCGTAGCGGAAAGCAGAGCAGGCCGCCCAGCCCGAATGTGAACGCCAGCGGCGGCGTGCCGCAAAACACGTCGTCAGCCGTTGGCTTGAGTACGTGGCGCGGGAACAGATCGCACATCGCCAGCACGTCGCGATGAAAATGCATGCAGCCTTTGGGCGTGCCCGTTGTGCCGCTCGTAAACGCGATCAGGCAAACATCGTCGCTGGCCGTATCGCAGGCGCGAAATCCGGCGGGTTTGACGGCGGCGAGGCTTTCCAGGCTTCCGGGCGCATCGTCGTGGAAGTAGCAGACCTGCTTGAGATCCGCGCAGAAGAATTCGTCTTCCGGGTTCGTGCAGCGCGCCAGTTCCTCGGTGAGCCGCACGTCGCAGAGCGCCGCGCTAACGCGCGCCTTGTCGATGATCTGCTTGAGTTCCTTCGCGCGCAGCAGCGGCATTGTCGGCACGGCCACCAGACCTGCTTTCAACGTGGCCAGCAGCGCCACCGCCATCTGCAGCGTGTTCGGGCCGCGCAACAGCACGCGGTTGCCGGGTTGCAGGCCCATCTCTTCGACCAGTACATACGCGCTGCGATCGACGAGTTCACGCAACTGCGCATAGGTCGTTGCGTGAGGCTTGCCATCGATCTCAGACCAGATAGCGGGGCGTTCGCCATAGCCGTGCTCGATGGCCTCGTCCAGCAGTTCCGCCGCGCAATTGACACGCTCTGGATAAGCAACATCGGCATTGTCGAGCAGCAGCACGGGCCATTGCGACTCGGGCGGAAGATGATCGCGTGCGAAAGTGTCCACGTGAGCGGTCGGTTGCATGATGACTCCGGCTGGCTTGTCGAACGATTCTCTTGCGTAGTACTGCTGTGCTTTTTCCGGCCAAACTGGCTCGGCGAGCCGGCAGCGGTTTATGAGGTGGACAGGCGCGCTTCGTCGGGAATCACGGCGGTTGCCTCGATTTCCACTTTCGCCTCGTCCTCCACCAGCGCCACCACCTGAACGGCGCTCATGGCGATATCGTAGTCGCCGATCAGCTCGCGAAACGCTGCGCCGATCTCCTTGAGCGATGCCAGGTACTCCTTTTTGTCGACGACATACCAGGTCAGACGCACGAGGTGTTCCGGCTTGCCGCCCGCCGTCTCCAGCACGGCCACGATATTGCGCAGCGCCTGCACGGCCTGCGCGCCGAATTCGCTGCTGGTAAAGCGCGCGTTTTCGTCCCAGCCAATCTGGCCGGCGATATACACCTGGGTTCCCCGGGCGGCGACGCCGTTGGCATAGCCGCGCGGCTTGACCCAGCCGGCAGGGAGAAGGGCTTGTTTCATAGGGGTTTCGCCTTTGAGTTACGCCGCCTCATGAGCCGCGTGATATTCCTTCAACAGATCGCGTCCGACTATCAGTTGCTGCACTTCGGTCGCGCCTTCATAAATCCGCAGCGAACGGATCTCGCGGTAGAGCGATTCGACCACCTGACCGCTTTGCACGCCCATACCGCCCCACAGTTGCACGGCTGCGTCGATCACCTGCTGCGCACCTTCGCTCGCCTGCCATTTCGCCATCGCCGCTTCGCGCGTTACGCTCACGCCCTGATCGCGCAGCCACGCGGCGCGATAAACGAGCAGGGCGCTGCTGTCGATAGTGAGCGCCATTTGCGCGAGCTTCGCCTGCGTCAGTTGAAAATCGCCGAGCGTATGATTGAACATCTTGCGCGACGCCGCGCGCGCAAGCCCTTCGTCCATCGCCCGGCGCGCAAATCCAAGCGAAGCCGCCGCCACCGAGGTGCGAAAGATATCGAGCGTACGCATGGCGATCTTGAAGCCTTCGCCCGGCGTTCCCAGCAATTGCTGCTTGCTCACGCGCGCATTGGTAAAGCGCAGACGGGCGAGCGGATGCGGTGCGATCACGTCGATGCGCTCGGCGATTTCCAGCCCAGGCGTATCGGCATCGACGATGAAGGCGCTGATACCGCGCGCGCCAGGCGCTTCACCGGTACGGGCGAAAACCACATAGAAGTCCGCGATGCCGCCGTTCGAGATCCACGTTTTCTCGCCGTCGAGCACATAGTGTTCGCCGTCATCGCGCGCAGCGAGTGCCATTGCCGCCACGTCCGAGCCCGCGTTCGGCTCGGAGAGCGCAAACGCGGCGATCGCTTCACCTTGCGCAACACGCGGCAGATAGCGGGCCTTCTGCGCGTCGTTGCCCGCGAGCGAGATCGCGCCCGATCCAAGACCCTGCATCGCAAGCGCAAAATCGGCGAGGCCCGAATGCTTCGCCAGCGTTTCGCGCAGCAAACAGACGGCGCGCGTATCGATCGTGTCGCCATGGCCGCCGTAAGCGGTGCCGCCCACGCCGTAACGCAGCCAGCCCGCGGCGCCCAGCTTGCGCACCAGCGCGCGGCAGGTATTGTCGACGTCGTCGTGCGGCACATGCGCGAGATGTTCGCGCGCCCACGCCTCTACATCCGCTGCGAGCGTGCGGTGCCGGTCTTCGAAGAACGGCCACGCCAGCGCGCCGCGCAGTTGCTCTTCAGCCGATTCTTTCAATGCATTCACGTGCTCAATCCCCCTTGAATACCGGACGCGACTTCGCGGCAAAGGCTTCGTACGCGCGGCCGAAATCCCGCGTCGCCATGCAGATCGCCTGCGCCTGTGCTTCGGATTCGATCGCCTCGTCGATGCTCATGGTCCATTCCTGATGCAGCATCTTCTTGGTGATGCCATGCGCGAAGGTCGGCCCTGATGCGAGATCGCCAGCGAGTTTCTGTGCCTCGGCTAGCAACGATTCAGGTTCGCACAGGCGGTTGTAGAAGCCCCATGCATGGCCCTCCTCACCGCTTGCGGAGCGGCCCGTGTAGAGCAGTTCTGCTGCACGCCCTTGACCAATGATGCGCGGCAGGATCGCGCACGCACCCATATCGCAACCCGCGAGACCCACGCGCGTGAACAGGAACGCCAGCTTGCTGCGTGCCGTCGCGTAGCGCATATCGGCAGCCATCGCGAGAATCGCGCCCGCGCCCGCACACACTCCGTCCACTGCAGCGATGATCGGCTGCGGACAATGACGCATGGATTTCACGAGGTCGCCAGTCATGCGCGTGAACATCAGCAACTCGGGCATCGGCAGATCGACGAGCGGTCCGATGATGTCGTGCACGTCGCCGCCCGAGCAGAAGTTTTCGCCGGCGCCGTGCAACACGACCGCTTTCACATCCGTTGCGTAGACGAGTTGACGAAACAGGTCGCGCAGTTCCGCATACGATTCGAACGTCAGCGGATTCTTGCGCTCGGGGCGATTCAGCGTAATCGTCGCGACGCGCGCATCGACCGACCAGCCGAAATGCGTCGCCTCGTAACCGGCGAGCGTCGTGCGGTTACCCGCAAAAAGCGCGTCCGCACGGGAGCGTTCTGTCGTCAAGATGTGTCTCCTTCCAGATGTCTTCGATTGCCCTGATTGCGCTGATTGCGCGCCCGTCGTGGCAGGCGGCTAGCTTTCGAGGCTCTTGCGCAAATGCTGTTTGAGCTTGCCAAGACGGTCGTGCATTTTCGCTTTCTCGTCGAGCGAAAGGCCGCCGAACATTTCCACGACCCATTGTTCGTGCGCCGCCGCCATGCGGTCGAACGTGGCGCGTCCCTCGGGCGTGAGCCGTACGGCAGTGGAGCGTCGGTCGTCGGGATCGACGTCGCGCACGACGAGGCCTTCTTTTTCCAGCTGATCGGTAATGCCGGTGACGTTGCCGCCCGTCACCATCAGGCGGCGTGACAGCTCAGTCATTCGGAGTCCTTCTGGATGCCGCTCCAACTGGGCCATCAGGTCGAAGCGAGGCAAGGTGGTGTCGAAATCCGTGCGCAGGCGGCGGCGCAGTTCGGCTTGCACCAGATTGGTCGTGGTGAGCAGGCGCAGCCACAGGCGCAGGCCCATATGGCTGTCGGCGCCGGTGCTCATTTCCATATCGACCACATTTTCTGCGGGTTTTTCGACGCCCTTGCGCGTGACTTTGGCGGCCGCATGCTTGCGGGAGGGCAGGGGCGAGGTCATGTGATTTCTCCACCGGAAACGGATATCGATTGCCCGGTGATCGCGGACGATCCGGGTGCGCAGAGCCATAGCACCGCATTGGCGACTTCGTCGGGCTGCACGAAGCGCTGCTGCGGATTGTGGCGCACGAGGATGCTACGCGCCTCGGCCTCGCTGCGCGAGGTCTTGCGCGTGATCTGCTCCAGTGAAGCCTGCAACAATTCCGTTTCCGTATAGCCAGGGCAGACCGCATTGACCGTCACGCCTTGCGTTGCCACTTCGAGTGCAAGCGCGCGCGTCATGCCGATAACCCCATGTTTCGAGGCGCAATACGCGGCCACATACGGATAGCCAACCTGGCCCGCCGTGCTCGCCACATTGACGATGCGCCCGCTTTTCTTCGCCAGCATCGCGGGCAATACGGCGCGCGTGCACAGGAAAGCGCCCGTGAGATTGACGTCGAGCATGCGCTTCCAGAGCGCAAGATCGGTCTGCACGAACGGCGCGGCCGTCGCCTGGCCCGCGTTGTTCACGAGAATATCGATTGCGCCGAGGCCTTTGACAGCGTGTGCGAAGGCGGAATCGACCGACTCTTCATCGGCCACATCGACACTGACACAGGCGATATTTTCTCCGCCGCCCAATGCCCAGCGCTGCGTTTGCAGCTTGGCCGCATCGCGGCCCATGAGCGTGACGCGTGCGCCCGCGCGTAACAGCATGGCCGCCGTCGCTGCGCCAATACCGCTGCCGCCGCCGGTTACCACAGCGTGGCATTCGTTCAATGTCAATTTGCTCATGCTCACACCGTCCCTTCGGCGCGCTGCGCGCGTTCCAGCGGCGAAAGACCCGCTGCGGCCGCCGCAGCAGCGCGTTCGCGCTCGATATTGCGTTCGAGTTGAGTCTTTGCGGCGGTGTATTGATGCGGCCACATCACATCGAAATAGCCTATTTTTGCGGCCTCGTTGAGCGTCCACGCCGGATTGGCCAGATGTGGACGCGCCACCGCGCAGAGGTCTGCCCGGCCTGCCGCGATAATGCCGTTGACGTGGTCAGCCTCAGAAATCGCTCCCACCGCGATTGTGGCAATACCGGCTTCGTTGCGGATACGGTCCGCGAACGGCGTCTGGAACATCCGGCCGAATACGGGCTTTTCGTCCTTGCTGACCTGGCCCGACGACACGTCGATCATGTCCGCGCCGGCGTCTTTGAACGCGCGCGCGATATCCACTGCATCGTCCGGCGTCATGCCGCCTTCGACCCAGTCGTGCGCGGAGATCCGCACGGAAATCGGCTTGTCCTGCGGCCATACCGCGCGCATCGCCTTGAACACCTGCAGCGGGTAACGCAGGCGATTCTCGAGCGAGCCGCCGTATTGATCCGTGCGCTGGTTCGTGAGCGGCGAAAGAAAGCCCGACAGCAGATAGCCGTGTGCGCAGTGCAATTCGAGCCAATCGAAGCCGGCTTCGGCGGCCATCTGGGTCGAGCGCACGAATTGCGCTTCGATCTCGCGTAGTTCGTCTTCGCTGGCTTCGTGCGACCACTGGCTCACACCGCGCAGATATTGCAGGGGCGAAGCCGAGACGAGCGGCCAGTTGCCATCGTCGAGCGGCTGATCGATGCCTTCCCACGCCACGCGCGTCGAACCCTTCGCGCCGGAATGGCCTAACTGGATGCCGATCTTCGCATCGGACTGCGCATGCACGAAATCGACGATGCGCTTCCACGCACTCAGGTGCTCCGGCGTGTACATACCGGGGCAGGCGGGCGTGATGCGCGCCTCAGGCGAGACGCAGGTCATTTCGGTCATCACGAGCCCCGCGCCGCCCATCGCACGCGCGCCCAGGTGCATCAGGTGATAGTCGCCCGCAACGCCGTCGTGCGCGGAATATTGCGCCATCGGCGACACGACCACGCGGTTCTTGAGCGTAACGCCGCGCAGCGTATAAGGCGTAAACATCGGCGGTACGGCGCGCGCCTCAGCGCCTGCGCGCTGCGCAAGCCACGCTTCGAAGCCGCCGAGATACTGGGCGTCCCGCTCACGCAAATTCTCGTGCGAGATGCGCTGCGAGCGCGTAAGTAGCGAATACGCAAACTGTTCAGGCTCGAACTTCGCGTAACGATCGACGTGCTCGAACCATTCGGTTGAATTGCGCGCGGCGTTCTGGATTCGCAGAACATCGACGCTGCGCACGCTCGTGTAGTGATGCAGCGCGGCGCGCAGGTCGCCGGGATGCGTGTCCAGACTGTTCGCGAGTTCGATGGCGTCTTCAAGCGCCAGCTTGGTGCCGGAGCCAATCGAGAAATGCGCCGTGTGCGCCGCATCGCCCATCAGCACGACGGGAACGGCGTTGCCATCGGCGGCGGTTTTCCAATGCACCCACTCGCGATTCACCACGCGCGGAAAGCGGATCCATTGCGAGGAGCCGCGCAGATGCGAGGCGTTCGAGCGCAACGCGTGGCCGTCGAGATAACGCGCAAACAGCTTTTCGCAAAAGGCGATGCTGTCTTCCTTGCTCATCTCCTCAAGGCCCGCGGCACGCCAGACGTGCTCCGGTGTTTCGACGATAAACGTAGAGGTGTTGTCGTCGAAGCGATAGGCGTGCGCCTGAAACCAGCCGAATTCAGTTTCTTCGAATGCGAATGTAAAGGCGTCGAACAGCTTCGATGTGCCGAGCCAAACGAAGCGGCAATCGCGCAGATCGATATCGGGCTGATAGGTATGGGCGTATTTCTGGCGCGTGGCGCTATTCAGACCATCGCTGGCGATGATGAGGTCGGCGTTCTGCACGTCGTCGTCGCTGATCTGCGATTCGAATACCAGCTTGACGCCAAGCTGCTCGCAGCGTGCCTGCAGGATATTGAGCAGGCGTTTGCGTCCGATACCGCAAAAGCCGTGGCCCGACGAGCGCACCGCATGGCCGCGAAAATGGATTTCGATGTCGTCCCAGTGATTGAACGCGTCGAGGATTTCAGCGGCGCTTTCCGGGTCCGCCGCGCGCAGATTGCCGAGCGTCTGGTCCGAGAACACCACGCCCCAGCCGAACGTATCGTAAGGCCGGTTCCGCTCGATCACGCTGATCTCGTAGTCCGGGTGACGCCGCTTCATCAACAGGCCGAAGTACAGTCCGGCTGGCCCGCCGCCGATGCAAACAATGCGCATGCTCGCTTCCTCGCTCAATCCGTAAGCTCAGAGTAGGCCTAGATACTTTAGGTGTCAAGTAATTTGCCGGAAGGGCGGGTAAG
>NZ_DASZJJ010000196.1:0-2884 GCF_035948235.1 Paraburkholderia sp.
AGCAGGCCGCTGCGGCCCGCCAGGCGGACAAGATCGCCCACCTGCAGAAGTTCATCGACCGTTTCAAGGCCAAGGCCTCGAAGGCAAAACAGGCGCAGAGCCGGGTCAAGGCACTCGAACGCATGGAGAAGATCGCGCCCGTGCTGGCAGACGCGGAGTTCACCTTCGAGTTCAAGGAGCCCCTCAACGTCCCGAATCCGCTGTTGTCGATGCTGGACGCGAGCTTCGGCTACCCTGCGCCGGGCGACGCAGCGCCGGGCACGCCGCCCACGGTCATCGTGCGCGGCATCAACCGGTCTGTGCTGGCCGGGCAGCGCATCGGCATTCTTGGCGCCAACGGCCAGGGCAAGTCCACGCTGGTGAAGACGGTGGCGCACGCGCTGGCGCCAATTGCCGGCGAAATCAGCGAAGGCAAGGGCCTGAACATCGGCTACTTCGCCCAGCAGGAACTCGACGTGCTGCGCCCGAACGATACGCCGATGGAGCACATGATCCGGCTGGCCAGGGACACGCCGGCGCATATGCGCGCGCCCGGCCAGAGCGGCACGGAACAATCGCTGCGCACCTTCCTCGGCACCTTCAACTTCAGTGGCGACACGGTGCACCAGGCCGTTCACACGATGAGCGGCGGCGAAAAGGCGCGGCTGGTGCTGTGCATGATCGTGTGGCAGCGCCCCAACCTGCTGCTGCTCGACGAGCCGACCAACCACCTGGACCTGGCCACACGCGAAGCGCTGGCCATGGCGCTCAACGAATTCGAAGGCACCGTGATGCTGGTCAGTCACGATCGGGCCCTCCTGCGCGCCGTGTGCGACGAGTTCTGGCTGGTCACCAAGGGCGGTGTCGAACCCTTCGACGGCGATCTGGACGACTACCAGCAGTTCCTGCGCGACGAAGCCCGTCGCATGCGCGAGCAGGCTGCGGAATAGCACGAACAGCGCGAATAGCAGAAGGCCGCGACGCTCGCCGCGGCTCTGGAAGCGCGAGGCGCAGGCGCGTAGCCGTGCCTGAATCTCGCGAACGGTGCGAGCGCCTGGCAACAGGCGCCGCCTGCTCCCTCACAGATACTCCACGTTCCCGTCGACGCTGATCGCCTGCCCGGTAACATTCCGGCCCGCAGGTGACGCCAGAAACAAGGCCATCGCGCTAATGTCGTCGACGGTCACCATGCGTCGCAACGAGATCTTCGTCAGATACTCCTCGCGCATCGCCTCGAAGGAGATACGGAGTGCATCGGCGCGCGCTGCGATCACGCGATCCATCCGCTCGCCCTCCACTACGCCAGGCAATATCGCATTGACGCGAATATCGCTCGGCCCCAGCTCGACGGCCAGCGATTTGACGAGCCCGACGATCGCCCATTTGGTCGAGGCATAGGGCGTTCTGAACGCGTAGCCCAGGCGCCCCGCTACCGAAGAAAGTGCGATGACGCACGCACAGTCCGACGTTTGCTTAAGCACCGGCACGGCGCGATGAAGGAAATAGAACTGACTGTCCAGATTGGTGGAAACGGTGCGCTCCCACTGCTCGGGATCGAGATCTTCGATACTGCCCGTCGGCCCGGCAATGCCGGCGTTGTTGACGAGCACATCCAGACCGCCAAGCCGATTCGCGGCGTCCTCCACCACGCGGTCCACCTGCTCGCGCTTCGACACGTCCGCCACGCTTCCATGCAGCGCGGGACGCCGCGATTTCGCCTGCTCGACGGCCGCGGCGTCCACGTCGCAGATATAGACCTGCGCGTGGGCGTCGAGAAACGCGTGAGCAATCGCCGCGCCAATGCCGGCCGCAGCACCGGAGACTAGAACCCGCAAACCGGGTCTCGGCTTCAAAAGATCCACTGCATTCATCGACTTCCTCACTTGTTCTGGTCACTCAATTCAACGATTCATTCCGGCGGCCTGTACCGATATCGACGGCATACGGGTTTCGTAGCGAATCGCTCTGGCGAGCAGCGGCACCAGCAGAAGACCCGCGACCGACGCCACAATAATCACCGTGAAGCCGGCGTCGCTGCGCCCCGACCCCGTCTCTGCAAGCCCGAACAGATACGGTCCCACGAACCCGCCCAGCAAACCCAGCGTGTTGATAAAAGCCAGCCCCGCCGCGGCCTGAATGCCTTGCAGACGCTTCATCGCGATCGACCAGTACGAAGGCAGCACGCCACCGCCAAAGAACGCCGTGATCGTGAGGCATGCGATGCGCGCCGCCGGGCTGCCCGCGTGCAGGTAAGCGCAGGCGCCCACGATCGTGCCGGCCGTGAGCCAGCCCAGATACGCGCAGTCTTTCGACAGCCGCCGGTGAATGCGCGGCAGCACGAGCACGCCAAGCAGAAAGCCCAGCCCCACGCTGCCGGAAAGCACGCCCACGACAAACGGCGAATTTACGTTCATCTGATGGATGATGGCGGGCGCGAAGAAGTACAGGCCGACGAACGCCACCTGGTTCAGGAAGTAGATGAGGCCGATCAGCACCGTGCTGGGTCGCTTGAGCGCGGCGATCCAGTGAGTCGAGGTCAGCACGTGATGGCCGTGCGCATCGGCGAGCGCGCGCGCCTGCAGGGCGGCGGCCTGTTGCGGCGACAGCCAGCGCGCGTCGGTGGGCCGGTCAGGCAGCTTGAAGTAAAGCAGCACGCCGACGATGATGCTGGGCAGCCCTTCGATCATGAACATCCACTGCCAGCCATGCAGGCCGCCGATACCCCCAAGCTGCATCAGCGCCCCGCCCACAGGACTGCCGATCACCAGCGCAAGCGACGGCGCCGTATAGATCCAGCCGACCACCACCGGGCGATCCTGGGGAGCAAACCACAAGGTCACCATGTACATGAGCGCCGGAAAGAGCCCGGCCTCTGCGATGCCAAGCAGAACGCGCAACATGTAGA
>NZ_DASZJJ010000197.1:0-18623 GCF_035948235.1 Paraburkholderia sp.
CCCTGATGCCGCGTATGTTCATGGCCATGCGGCGCGAGCAATGCTGGCCGATTATCGAGATCATGGACCAGCTACCGTCGATTCCTCCGGAATGCCAGTGGGCGTTGTTTCTGCGCAATCACGACGAACTGACGCTGGAGATGGTCACCGATTCCGAGCGCGACTATCTTTGGAACACCTACGCGAGCGACCGGCGCGCGCGCCTGAATCTGGGCATTCGCCGGCGTCTTGCGCCACTCATGGAGCGCGACCGCCGCCGCATCGAGCTGATCAATTCGTTGCTGCTGTCCATGCCCGGCACGCCTGTGATCTATTACGGCGATGAACTGGGCATGGGCGACAACATCCACCTGGGCGACCGCGACGGCGTGCGCACGCCAATGCAGTGGTCGTCCGACCGCAATGGTGGATTCTCGCGCGCCGACCCCGAGCAACTGGTGTTGCCGCCGCTGATGGGCTCGCTCTACGGCTACGATGCGATCAACGTCGAGGCACAGACGCGCGACCCGCATTCGCTGCTCAACTGGACGCGCCGCATGCTGGCCACACGGCGCGCGAAACAGGCCTTCGGGCGCGGCACGATCCGCTTTTTACGGCCCGCCAATCGCAAGATTCTGGCGTATCTGCGCGAGATGCCGGGCGAGCCGTCGATCCTGTGCGTGGCGAATCTTTCGCGCGCGCCTCAGGCCGTCGAACTCGACCTGTCCGAATTCGCGGGCACCGCGCCCGTGGAAATGACCGCCGATTCCGTATTCCCGCCGATTGGTCAGTTACCCTATCTATTGACGTTTCCGCCTTACGGCTTTCTGTGGTTCCTGCTCTGCCCGGGCAGCCAGCGTCCATCGTGGAGTCAGCCGATTTCGGAACAACTGCCCGAATTCGTCACGGTCGTGATCCGCGAAGGCCAGACCGGCGCTACGCCGGAGAACGTGCGGCTGCTCGAATCCGAAGTATTGCCGTCATGGCTGTCGCGACGTCGCTGGTTCGCCTCGAAGGACAAACCGCTGCGCAGCGTGAAGCTGGCTGCCCTCACCACCATCCAGGGCGCAGGATTCGCCTTCACCGAAATCGAAGCGGAACTCGCTGACGGCACGAGCGAGCGCTACGTCCTGCCGATCGCTATCACCTGGGGCGCGGACACCACGACGCCGCTGCACATCCAGCTCGCGCTTTCGCGCGTGCGGCGCGGGCGCACCATCGGCTATCTCACGGACGCGTTCTCGCTGCCGTGGTTCGCCTATGGCGTGTTGCGCAAGCTGCACGAGCGCGCCGCCGTGCCCACCGTGCAAGGCAGCACGATCCGCTTCGAGCCGACCGACCGGCTGGACGAACTTGAACTGGGTGAGGAACCCGAAATACGCTGGCTGGCCGCCGAGCAAAGCAACAGCTCGCTCATCATCGCGGAAGCGCTGGTGCTGAAGCTGGTGCGCCGCCTGATGGCGGGCGTGCACCCCGAAGCGGAAATGAGCCGCTATCTGACCAGGCTCGGCTATGCGAACACCGCGCCGCTGTATGGCGAAGTCGTGCGCGTCGATCCAGAGGGCGTACCGCATACGCTCGCGATCCTGCAAGGCTTTATCGACAACCAGGGCGATGCGTGGGCGTGGGCGCTCGACTATCTGCGCCGCACCATCGACGAACTGGCGCTGGCTGCGGACGATGGCGAAAGCTCCGATCCGGCCCACGAAGAAGAAGTCATGAAAAACTACGCGGCGGTGATCGGCGCGATCGGCAAGCGCTTAGGCGAATTGCACGCCGTACTGGCATCGCCCACCGATGACCCCGCATTCGCCCCCGAGGCCGCCACGCAGGAAGACGTACGCCAGTGGGTCGCCGATACGAAGAAGATGCTGATCGAAGCGCTCGACATCGTCGCTCAGCATGTGGGCGACGACGTGCATACGCTCGATGACGACGCACGCGAACTCGCGCGCAGCCTGATCGATCGGCGCGATGCGCTTATCAAGGCGGTCGAAAATCTCGTGCCCGCCGACGCATCAGCAGCACGTATCCGCATTCATGGCGACTTCCATCTGGGCCAGGTGCTGCTCGCACAAGGCGACGCCTATCTGATCGATTTCGAAGGCGAACCGGCGCGCTCGCTCGACTATCGCCGTGCGAAGCAATGCTCGCTGCGCGACGTTGCGGGTCTGCTGCGCTCGCTGTCCTATGCAGGCGCGGCCGCGCAATCTAGCACTGAAAGCGCGCCGCAACAGATCGCCGACCGCAAGCGCACACTGTTCGAACGCTTCCGTGGCCACGCCGCCGAAACCTTCCTGAGCCAATATCGCGCGGCCGTCACCAATGCGCCTATTTCGCTCGTGAGCGCCTCGCACGAGCAGGCGCTGCTCGCGCTGTTCCTGATCGAAAAGGCCGCTTACGAGATCCGCTACGAGGCCGCCAACCGGCCTTCCTGGCTCGCCCTGCCGATCCGGGGCCTTGCCGCGCTCGCCAGCAGCGTGCTCGGCGTCACGCCGAATCAGGTTCACGGACACACTCATACGGGAGGGAGCGGACATGCCTGAGCGCGCCCCGGACGCCGGCTTGCAACATCACGACATCGACGCGCTGATTAACGCGCGCCATGCCGATCCGTTCTCCGTGCTCGGGCTGCACTGGGTCGACGGCGCGCCCTATGTGCGCGCGTGGCTGCCGAACGCCTCACGCGTGAGCGTGCTCGCGCGCGAACGCGACCAGACGCTCGCGGAACTCACGCAAGTGCATCCGGCGGGCCTGTTCGCTGGCCCGCTTGCCGAAGCGGTGCCCTATCGGCTGGAGATCGACTGGCATGGGGTGAAGCAGGAAATAGAGGATCCCTACACTTTTAGCCCGCAGCTTTCCGAGGACGCCTTGCGCCGTCTTGCCGATGGCGATCCCTATGCGGTACTCGAATGTCTGGGCGCGCGCCCTGTCGTATGCGAGGGCGTGCCCGGCGTGCGCTTTGCCGTTTGGGCACCGAATGCGCGGCGCGTGTCAGTGGTGGGCGACTTCAATGCATGGGACGGACGCCGCCATCCCATGCGCCTGCGTTTCGAGGCGGGCGTGTGGGAACTGTTCATTCCGCGCGTGGCGGCGGGCGCGCGTTACAAGTATGAGATCGTCGGTGCGAACGGCAACACGCTGCCGCTCAAATCCGACCCATGCGCGTTCCAGACCGAAGCGCCGCCCGCCACGGCGTCCATCGTCGCGCCCCTTGAAGCGCTCGACCATTTCGCGTGGCACGACCACGAATGGATACAAGGGCGCGCGCAGCGCCAGAACACGCGCGCGGCCATGTCGATTTACGAAGTGCACGCGCAGTCCTGGCTGCCCACGCAAGGCGCCGATGCACCCACGCCCGACTGGCGCGCGCTTGCCGAGCGTCTGATCCCGTACGCCCAGGGCATGGGCTTCACGCATATCGAACTGCTGCCCATCGCCGAGCATCCGTTCGGCGGATCGTGGGGTTATCAGCCGCTTTCGCAGTTCGCGCCGACGGCGCGACTAGGTTCCCCGCTCGACTTCGCCGCGTTCGTCGATCGCGCACACGAGGCGGGCCTTGGCGTGATCCTCGACTGGGTCCCCGCGCACTTCCCCAATGACGCGCACGGCCTGATCGAATTCGACGGCACTGCGCTGTACGAGCACGCAGACCCGCGCGAGGGCTATCACCCCGACTGGAACACGATGATTTACAACCTCGGCCGCAAAGAGGTGAGCGCGTTCCTGATCGCCTCCGGTCTGGCGTGGCTGATGCGTTATCACGTCGATGGCCTGCGTGTCGATGCGGTGGCCTCGATGCTCTATCGCGACTATTCGCGCGCGCAAGGCGAATGGGTGCCGAATATCTACGGCGGGCGCGAAAATCTCGAATCGATCGCCTTTCTCAAGCGCCTCAATCACGAGACGCAGTATGTGCCGCAGCGCCCCGGCGTCATTACCATCGCCGAGGAATCGACGGCATGGCCGGGCGTGACCGCGCGTCCCGAGGATGGCGGACTGGGATTCCAGTTCAAATGGAACATGGGCTGGATGCACGACACGCTGCATTTCATGCACGAAGATCCGGTGTACCGGCGTTATCACCATCACCTGATGACCTTCGCGATGGTCTATGCGTACTCCGAACGTTTCGTGCTACCGCTCTCCCATGACGAAGTCGTGCATGGCAAGGGGTCGCTGCTCGGCAAGATGCCGGGCGACCGCTGGCAGAAATTCGCCAACCTGCGCGCGTATTTCGGCTTTATGTGGGGGCATCCGGGCAAGAAGCTGATGTTCATGGGCGGCGAATTCGGGCAACTGGCCGAATTCGATCACGACGGCACGCCGCACTGGAATCTGCTCGACGACCCGCTGCATCGCGGCGTACAGACGCTCGTGCGCGATCTCAACCGGCTCTATGTCGAGGAGAGCGCGCTCTATGTGCTGGACACGGAGCCGGGCGGCTTCGAATGGCTCGTCGCCGACGACAGCGAAAACAGCGTACTCGCGTGGCGGCGCGTCGATGGCGCGGGCCGCGAGGTCGTGGTGGTCTGCAACTTCACGCCGGTGCCGCGTCACGGCTACCGCATCGGCATGCCGCAGCCGGGCCAGTGGGAAGAAGCGCTCAACACCGACGCGGAAGTCTACGGCGGCTCGAATACCGGCAATGGAGGGCTCGTTTCGACCGAGCCGGTGCAAAGCCACGGCAAGCCGCAATCGGCCGCACTGACGCTGCCGCCGCTGGGCACGTTGGTGCTGCGGCTACGGCGTTAATCGACAGGCAAAATGACTGGCAGGAGCGGCACTCATCAGGAATCCGATGCAATACAAGAAGCACGAGAAGGAGCATCGATATGGCTAACGGCATCCCCGAGCGCTTGCTGCCCGGTTCGCCGTATCCGCTGGGCGCGACGTGGGATGGGCTGGGCACGAACTTCGCGGTGTTTTCCGCACACGCGTGGCGTATTGAGTTGTGCCTGTTCGATCCCACCGGCCGCAAGGAGCGCACGCGCTACACCTTGCCCGAATGCACTGACGAAATCTGGCACGGCTATCTGCCGGGCGCGCATCCTGGCACCGTCTACGGCCTGCGCGCGCACGGGCCGTATCAGCCGCATCAGGGGCATCGTTTCAATCCGTACAAGCTGCTGCTCGATCCTTACGCGCGGCGGCTGGTCGGCCAGTTTCGCTGGTCGGATACGCTTTATGGCTATCGCGTGCATTCGAATCGCGCCGATCTATCGCTCGACCGGCGCGACTCCGCGCCCGCTATGCCCAAGGCCGTGGTCAGCCACGATACCTTCGACTGGTCGCACGATGTGCGCCCCAATACTCCATGGGGCAAAACCGTCATCTACAAAACGCATCTGCGCGGCATTTCGATGCTGCGTCACGATCTGCGCTCGCATACACGCGGCACCTTCGCCGCGCTGGGCGTCCCGCATTTCATCGAACATCTGCACAAGCTGGGCGTGACCGCCGTGGAACTGCTGCCCGTCCACGCGTTTTTGAACGAGCGCTTTTTAGTCGAGCGCGGGCTGCGCAACTACTGGGGTTACAACAGCGCGGCGTTTTTCGCGCCCGAACCGTCGTATCTCTCGGGCTACGATCCCGACGAAATGCGCATCGCCGTGCGCCAGTTGCACGCGGCGGGCATCGAGGTGATCCTCGACGTGGTCTACAACCACACCTGCGAAAGCGGCGAAATTGGCCCAACGGTCTCGTGGCGCGGTCTCGACAATGCCTGTTATTACCGCTGCGTGCCCGGCGACGAACGCCACCTGATCAACGACACCGGTTGCGGCAACACCGTCAATCTCTCGCATCCACGCGTGCTGCAGATGGTCGTCGATTCCCTGCGCTACTGGGTCACGTCGTATCGCATCGACGGCTTCCGTTTCGACCTGGGCGTGACGCTCGGGCGCGAGGCGCACGGCTTCGATCCCGCCAGCGGGTTTTTCGACGTGCTGCGCCAGGACCCGGTGCTGTCGCAGGTCAAGCTGATTTCCGAGCCGTGGGATGTGGGGCCAGGCGGCTATCAACTCGGCAATCATCCGCCGGGATTCGCCGAATGGAACGACCGTTTTCGCGACAGCGTGCGGCGCTACTGGCGCGGCGCGCCGGGCCAGCGCGCCGATCTGGCCGCGCGTCTCACGGGTTCCGCCGACCTGTTCGACAAACGCACACGCCGGCCGTGGGCCTCGCTCAATTTCGTGACCTCCCACGACGGCTTCACGCTTGCCGATCTGGTCTCCTACGAACGCAAGCACAACGAAGCAAATGGCGAAGACAACCGAGACGGCCACAACGAAAACTGGAGTGCGAACTGGGGCGTCGAAGGACCGACGGAGGACCCGGCAATTCTGGAAACGCGGGCGCGCGTCGCGCGCTCGATGCTGGCGACGCTGTTCATTGCGATCGGCACGCCGATGCTGCTGGCCGGCGACGAAACGATCCGCACGCAGCGCGGCAATAACAATGCCTACTGCCAGGACAACGAGATTTCCTGGCTCGACTGGTCGCTCGCCGCCACCCCCGAGGGCCAGGCCATGACTGCGTTCGTCGCGCGCGCGATTGCGCTGCGGCGGGATCATCCCTTGCTGCGCGAGACGCACTTTCTGTTCGGCGACCGCGAGGTGTTGCCGGGCATGCACGACATCGACTGGTTCGACGAATACGGCGAACGCCTCTCGCCCGAGGCGTGGCAGGACCCCGAGGCGCGCGTGCTCGCGGTACGGCGCGCGGGAGCGGGCCTCGATGGCGAAATCGAAGTATTGTTGATGATGCTGAATGCCTCCGCACATGACGTGACATTCACGGCGCCCGCGCCGCGCCTGGCGTGGTCCGTGCTGCTCGACAGCGCGAAGCCCGATGCGCCGCCGCAGGCCTTGCACGACGTGAGTTTCGAGGTTGCCGCTCATGCGCTGGTGGTGCTTTGCGCGCGGCCTTCGCGATACGCGGAACACGATGCCGAAGCAAGCGCCGAAAGCGCCCGGCACGGGCCGCCGCCGCCCGATCCACGTCACCCCGCCGCCGCGCCGAACGCTGACGCCGATGAAAAAGCAGACGAAAGCGCTGCCGGATAGCTACAGGAACCGCCCATGGCCTTGCATCCCGACGATCCCCATCATTCGCACAAGCCTCACGAACCGCACGTTCGCCATTACATGCACTGCCTGCCGTTCGGCGCGCAATTGACGGGCGCGGCGCTCGCGCAGCCGCACACGCGCTTTCGCTTCTGGGCGCCATCGTGCACCGCCGTACAGGTCGTATTCGAAAGCGCAGACGGGCAAGCGGCGCCCGCGCCGCTCGACATGACGCCTTCGCATAACGGCTGGTTCGAGGCGCAGGCGCCATGCGGCGCGGGCACGCTCTACCGCTACCGCATCGACGGTGGCCAACTCGTGCCCGACCCCGCTTCGCGCTTCCAGCCGCAAGGCGTACATGGCCCGAGCGAAGTGCTCGACGCGCGCGCTTACGCCTGGCAGCACACGCATTGGCGCGGCCGGCCGTGGGAAGAAACGGTGCTCTACGAATTGCATGTGGGCGCGCTGGGCGGCTATCGCGGCGTGATGAAGCGTCTGCCCGCGCTGGCCGATATCGGCATCACGGCCATTGAATTGATGCCGCTGAACGACTATCCTGGCGAGCGCGGCTGGGGTTACGACGTGGTCTTGCCCTACGCGCCGCACGCAGCCTATGGCACGCCCGAAGAACTCAAGGAACTCATCGACACCGCGCATGGGCTGGGTTTGCAGGTATTTCTCGACGTGGTCTACAACCATTTCGGCCCGGACGGCAACTGGCTCGGCCAGTATGCGAAGCCGTTCTTCAAGGCGGGAACGCACACGCCCTGGGGCGAAGCACTCGATTTCGAGCGCCCCGAAGTACGCGACTTCTACAGCGACAACGCGCTTTACTGGCTCAGCGAATATCGTTTCGACGGCCTGCGCCTCGACGCCGTGCATGCGATCGACAATCCCGAGTGGCTGCGCGAACTCGCCGACCACGTGCAGGCACGCGTGGAGCCGGGTCGCCATGTGCATCTCGTACTGGAAAATGAGCATAACGAAGCGAATCTTCTGGAAACACATTTCAACGCGCAATGGAACGACGACGTCCATCACGCACTGCACGTCATGCTCACCGGCGAATCCGAGGGCTACTATCGCGGCTTCATCGATCATCCAATCCAGAAACTCGCGCGCGCACTGAGCGAAGGGTTTATTTACCAGGGCGATCCATCGCCCGTCCATGACGGCAAACCGCGCGGCGAGCCAAGCGGGCATCTGCCGCCCACCTCGTTCGTGATGTTCCTGCAGAACCACGACCAGATCGGCAACCGCGCGTTCGGCGACCGCCTGCGCACGCTCGCCGACGACGATGCGCTGCGCGCGGCCACGGCGCTTCTGCTGCTGTCGCCGCAAATTCCGCTGTTGTTTATGGAAGAGGAATACGGCTCAACGCAGCCGTTCCAGTTTTTTACCGCCTTCGAAGGCGATCTCGCCGATGCGGTGCGCGAGGGACGCCGCCGCGAATTCAAGGCCTTCGCCGCGTTCAACGACGAAAAGCAGCGCGCGCAGATCCCTGATCCGAACGACGTGCAGACGTTCATCAATTCGTCGCCGCCCGCCGATGCGCCGCTCGACGACGAACGGCGCGACTGGATGCACTTCTACAAATCCGCGCTGGTGGTGCGCGCGCGTCTGCTGATGCCGCGCCTGCACCATGCACGCGCGCTCGGCGCGCAAGTGCTCGCCGACGACGAAGGTAACGGCGCGCGCGCATTGATCGCGCGCTGGCGTCTGGACGATGGGCAGACGTGGACGATCGCGCTCAATCTTGGCCATGACGGCGTGCGGCTTGAAACGCAGCCCGAAGGCATGGTGGTATTCGAAACGCCGCCGCGCGCACGCGACCGTACAGCTAACGGCGTGCTGCCAGAAAGCGCCTGCGTGGTCTGGCTCACCGGCAACGTGCCCGAGTACGCGCAGCATCACGACGCGCGCCAGGTACGGCGCGAGGAGCCGCTCGCATGAAAGACCACAACAGCAGCGCAGGCAGCGCGCGGCGCAGCGAAGCACTTGCGGATCTCGCACAGCGCGCGGGCTTCGAAGTCGAATGGCTGGACGCGCACGGCATCGTGCAACGCGTGCCGGACAGCACGCTCGAAGCGCTGCTCGAATGCATGGGCCTGCCCTGCGCGAACGCCACGCAGATGCGCCACAGCGCGTCCATGCTCAATGCGGAACAATCGTCGCGCCGCCTGCCGCCGCTCATCACCGCCGAATACGAGAGCGCGATCGAGTTGCCCGCATCGGTTGTGCGCACCGGCAGCCACTATCGCGTAGATCTAGAGAACGGCAAGCATATCGAAGGCCGCTTCACGTCGCCCAAGGGCGCGCCCGCGCTGCTCGCACCGCTCTCCGAGCCGGGTTATCACACGCTCAGCGTCAACGACCATCGCCTGAAAATTGCGGTTGCGCCGCCGCGTTGCCACAATGTCGCCGATGCATGGCGCGCCCGCCACGGCAGCGACAGCAAAAACGTGCCGCCGCTTTGGGGTGTCGCCGCGCAATTATATGGACTCCGACGCAATGGCGATGGTGGCATCGGCGACTACAGCGCCCTGGAGACGCTCGCCACGCATAGCGCACGACACGGCGCGCAGGCCCTCGCGGTCAGCCCTACCCATGCGATGTTCTGCGCCGATCCGGGGCACTTCAGCCCCTACTCGCCCTCCTCGCGGCTCTGGCTCAACGTCACGCATATCGATCCTGCCGCCGTGTTCGGCGAGCAGGCCGCGCGCGACGCCATCATCGCGGCGCAGGCAGGCGACGCCTGGCGCGAACTCGAAGCGCTACCGCTGATCGACTGGCAACGCGCCGTGCCGCTCAAGCTCAAGGTGCTGCGCGTGCTGTTCGAGCGCTTCGATACGACCGAGCGCGCGAGCGGCTCGCCGCGCGCGGCCGCGTTCGAGGCCTTCTGCGCGCGCGGCGGCGAAGCGCTCGAAGATCACGCGCGTTTCGAGGCGCTTCAGGAAGCGATGCTCAGCGGCGGCGCAGAAGCGAGCGGCGGCATGCGCCATTGGCGCGACTGGCCGGAAGCGCTGCGCGATCCGCGCAATCCCGCGGTCGCTACATTCGCCACCGAGCATCGCCGCGAAGTGGACTTTTACCGCTTCCTGCAGTGGCTCGCCGCCGAAGGGCTGACCCAGGCACAGCGCGCCGCGCGCGACGCGGGCATGTCGATCGGTCTGGTCGCCGACCTCGCCGTGGGCTGCGACGGCGCGGGCTCGCATGCGTGGTCGCTGCCCAACGACATGCTGCAGCGCGTCTCGGTAGGCGCGCCGCCCGACATCTTCAATCAGGCCGGGCAAAGCTGGGGCCTCACGACGTTCTCGCCGCGCGCGATGCACAACAACGGTTTTCGCGCCTTTATCGACATGCTGCGCGCGGCGTTCGCGCACGCGGGCGGCGTGCGCATCGACCACATCCTCGGGCTGCGGCGGCTATGGCTCGTGCCCGAGGGCGAAAGCGCGAAACATGGCGCGTATCTGCGCTATCCGTTCGACGATCTGGTGCGCCTGATCGCGCTCGAATCGTGGCGTCATCAGGCGATCGTGATCGGGGAGGATCTGGGCACCGTGCCGCCGGGCCTGCGCGAGCGTCTGGCGGCGCACGGGCTTTACGGCATCCGCGTACTCTGGTTCGAGCGCGAAGGCGATGGCTTTCTGCCACCCGCGCGTTACGACGCGCACGGCGTCGCCACCACCACCACGCACGATCTGCCCACGGTGGCGGGCTGGTGGCGCGGCGCCGATATCGACTGGCGCAACCGCATCGGTCAGACCCTGCCGCGCGCGGACGGGCGCGATCCCGTCGCGCTCGAACATGCGCAGCGCGAGCACGACCGCGCCGCGCTCTGGCGCGCGCTCCAGCAGACCGGCTTCGCCGCGCCCGAAGCCGCCATTGCGGCCCCCGACGATCCGCCCGTGAACGGCGCGCTCGGCTACGTGGCGGCAAGCGTCAGCCCGCTCGTGACCTGTCCGCTCGAAGACCTGCTGGGGCTTGCCGATCAACCGAATCTGCCGGGCTCGATCGACGAGCATCCTAACTGGCGCCAGCGCCTGCCGCTGCCCGTCGACGCCCTGTACGCCGATCCCGCCTTCGCCGCGCGCGTGGAGACGATCGTGCGCGCGCGCGAAGCTGCGGGAACGGCGCATGCAACACATAGCGCGAGCCATAGCCCGAGCGCCGCCCCCGCCGCGCCTCCCGTTCCGCCGACGCCATGACACTTCCCCGCGCCACGCTGCGCCTGCAGCTGCATCACGAGTTCACGTTCGACGACGCGCTCGCGCAACTCGACTATTTCGCCGCGCTTGGCGTGAGCCATTTGTATCTTTCGCCGATTACGACCGCGCAGCCGGGTTCGATGCACGGCTACGACACGGTCGATTACGGCACGGTGAGCGCGGAACTGGGCGGCGAAGGCGCGTTGCGGCGGCTCGCGGATGCGGCACACGCGCGCGGCATGGGTCTCATCGTCGATATGGTGCCGAACCACATGGGCGCGGGCGGATCGCATAACGCCTGGTGGCTCGATATTCTCGAATGGGGGCGGCATAGCGCGTTCGCGCGCCACTTCGACGTGGACTGGCACTCGCCCGATCCCGCCCTGCGCGGCAAGGTGCTGATGCCTTTTCTGGGCGCGCAATACGGCGAAGAACTGGCGGCAGGCCGCATCGAACTGAAATTCGATGCAGCCAAGGCGCGCTTTTTCGCGCAATACGGACCGCATGTGTGCCCGATCTGCCCCACCGAATACGCGGCGCTTCTGCAAGCATCCAATCGCGCCGATCTGGCTGCGCTTGCGGCGTCGTTCCAGGGTCTCAGCACCCAGCCCGACGATCAGGTGCGCGCCGCCGCCGCGCGCGAGACCTTGCACGAATGGGTCGAACGCGAAGGCAGGGATGGCATCGACTTTATTATGGAATCCTATAAAAGTGCCGATCCAGCGGCGCGCGACCGCCTGCATCGGCTGCTGGAGCGGCAGCATTTTCGCCTCGCGTGGTGGCGCACGGCCACGGACGAAGTCAACTGGCGGCGTTTCTTCGACGTCAGTTCTCTCGCGGGCGTGCGCGTGGAGCGGCACGATGTGTTCGAGGCCGTGCACAAACTGATCTTCCGGCTCTATGCCGATGGGGTGATCGACGGTCTGCGCATCGATCATATCGACGGTCTCGCCGATCCGCGCGAATACTGCGAGCGCCTGCGCCAGCGGCTCGCCTCGTTGCGCGCGGGCGCGCCTTATATCGTGGTCGAAAAGATTCTCGCGCGCGGCGAGGCGCTGCGCGACGACTGGCCGGTACAGGGCACGACCGGTTATGACTTCATGAACGATGTGGGCGCGCTGCTGCACGATCGTGCGGGTGTCGCGCCGCTGGCCGAGACCTGGGCCGCGATTTCCGGCGACGATGCCTCGTTTGCGCAGGTGTCGCTCGACGCGCGCCGCGAGATATTGACTGCATCGCTTGCGGCAGAACTCGATCACGCGGCGCGCGCGCTGCACCGGATCGCGCGCGAACAGCCGGGCACACGCGACTTTACTTTCGCGACCGTGCACCGCGTCGTAGCGCAACTGGCGATGCACTTTCCGGTTTATCGGATCTATCCCAGCAACGGCTTGCGCAGCGCGACCGATAATCGTTATTTCGACGTTGCACTCGCCGCCGCGCGTATGACACTGCCGCGCGCGAATCTCGGTGCGCTCGATCAGGTCGATGCGTGGCTTGGCGCGCGTGCGCCCGATGCGACTAATGGCGGCGATGTAAAAACGGCGCGCGCGAGCAATGCATCCACCAGCGCCAAAGCGGGCAAGCACAGCGGACCGAATCCGCAAGCCGTGCCTTTGAGCCACGCATTGATCGCGCAACGCACGGCGCTCGCGCTGTTCTCGCAGTTGACCGCGCCGCTCGCGGCCAAGGCGACCGAGGACACTGCGCTCTATCGCTATGGACGCCTGCTGTCGCGCAACGACGTGGGCACCGATCCCGACGATTTTTCGCTCGACGTCGCGGCTTTTCACGCCGCCAACGCGCAGCGCCAGCGCCGCACGCCTTACGCGCTGCTCGCCACCGCCACGCACGATCACAAGCGTGGGGAAGACGTGCGCGCGCGCCTGGCCGTGCTGAGCGAAATCGCGTCCGAGTGGAGCGCCACGCTGCGTGCCTGGTCCACGCTCAACCAGCCGCAGCGGCGCAATGGCAACGCCAACGAAGCGGCGCAATGGTCGCCCGGTCCTACCGTCGAAGCGATGCTCTACCAGACGCTGGTGGGCTGCTGGCCGCCCGATCTCGACCCCGCCGACGAAGCCGGTGTGCATGCGCTGGCCGAGCGTGTCGCGCAGTGGCAACTGAAGGCGCTGCGCGAAGCGAAGCAGCGCACCAGCTGGATTGCGCCCGACGAAAACTATGAATCGGAGTGCCAGGCATTTTTGTTCGACATTCTTTCGCCGCAGCGGCGCGAAGGCTTTCTGCACGAGTTGACGACGTTCGTCGCGCGCGTCGCGCCCGCTGGCGCGTTGAATACACTGTTGCAAACTGTGTTGCGCCTGACCTCGCCGGGTGTGCCCGATCTCTATCAGGGCACGGAGCTATGGGACTTCAGTCTGGTCGATCCCGACAACCGGCGGCCCGTGGATTATGTGCAGCGCGCGGCGGCGCTCAATGACACCACACCCGCCGCCAAACTCGCAAACTGGCGCGACGCCCACGTGAAGCAGGCCGTGATTCACCGGCTGCTCGCGCTGCGCGAGCGCGCGCCGGGCCTGCTGCGTGAAGGGGAATATTGGCCGCTGGAAGTGCGCGGCGCTTTGGCCGCGCATGGGATCGCGTTTGCGCGACGCCACGGCGATCATTGGGCCATCATCGTCGGCACGCGTCACGCGGCGGCGCTGCTCGATGGCGATGTGCCGTGCGTCGCGGCGCAACGCTGGGACGACACCGCCATTGCGCTGCCCAAGGGCTGCCCGGCGTCGGCGCTGCACGACTGGCTCGCCGATGTGGACCACACCGCCAGCAAGGATACCGTTCAGGGCGATCAGGCCAACTGGCTCCATCTGCGCGATGTGCTCGCGGCGCTGCCGGTCGCGGTGCTCACCAACGTCACGCGAGGCGGAGCTTAACCGCCCTCGTCTTCCAGATCCTTCGGGTAGATACGCACGAGCACGATGCGCGGCCCCTTCATCTTCTTCACGACGATATCGAAGCGATCGAACGACACGCGCTGCCCTTCGGTCGGCAGATCGTTGAGCGCGTGAATCACGAGGCCGCCCACCGATTCGGCCTGTCCTTCGTCGATGTCGATACCGAGCGCCTGCTCCAGCGACACCACCGGCAGGCTACCCCGGCCCATCAGCGTGCCGTCGTCCATGCGGGTCCAGTCGGTATCGGCCTGATGGAATTCGTCGTGGATCTGACCGACCAGCGCGCCCAGCAGATTGTCGAGCGTGAGAAAGCCGCTTGGCCGCATACCCTTGCGCCCGACCAGCGCGAAGTGCGGCGCGCCCTTGCGAAAGCGCCGGAACAGCGCGAGCGCGGGCGTCTCGGGCTTCACGTACTGCACCGGCCGCACGAATTTGCCGAGATCGTCGAGCGTGTGGCCGGCTTCGCGCGCGAGCAGCAGATCTTTCAGGTGAATCAGGCCCGCGACGTGTTCGCCCGACGCGTCCTCGAACAGCGGATAACGGCTGAAGCGATGACGCGCGACGATCTGCATGTTCTCGCGCAGCGAGAGGTCGCGGCGCAGCCCCACCATCTCGTGCGCCGGACGCATGAGGTCGGAGACGGTCAGGCGCGAGAAGTCGAGCGAATGGGCCAGCGTGTTCCATTCGTCAACGCTCAATGCGCTCGCGCTGCCGGCCGCTGCGTTCATCTGGCCGGCCGCGGCCTCGCGCGCGGGACGGCGGCGCGCGGCGCGGCCATGCGCGCCTTCGTGCGCGCCGGTATCGGCATGCGAGTGCAGTGCGGCCTGGGCTTCGGCTTCCGCGGCGGCGCGGCGGCTACGCAGGATCAGCTTGAGTTCTTCGGTCGAGTAGTGCGCCTCGCTGCCGTGATCGGCGGACAAACCCGCCAGACGCAGCACCGCGTTGGCGCTTGAATTGAGCGCCCAGATCGCCGGATACATGGTCCAGTAGAAACCGTAGAGCGGCGTAGCCGCCCACAGCGAGATCTTTTCGGCCTCGCGGATCGCCAGCGACTTGGGCGCCAGTTCGCCCACCACGATATGCAGGAACGAGATCGCCGTGAAGGCGAACACCAGCGAAATCGCGTGGATCAGTTCCGGCGAATGCACGCCGACCCAATCGAACACCGGCTCAAGCAGTTGCGCGAAAGCCGGCTCGCCGATCCAGCCAAGGCCGAGCGATGCGAGCGTGATGCCAAGCTGGCAAGCGGAAAGATAGGCGTCGAGCTGGCCGTGAACCTTGGCGAGCAGGCGCCCGCGCAGGCCGTGCTCCGCCGCGAGACTTTGCACGCGTGTCGCGCGCAGCTTGACGAGACCGAACTCCGCCGCGACGAAAAAACCGTTGAGGGCAACGAGGAACAGCGCGCCGATCAGGGCGATGAGCTGAGTCAAGACCTGGAACTCCGAATTGCGAAGCGCTCAGTATAAGGGGTGAAAGAACCCCGTAAGGCATCGACGGCCCGCGAAGGCGGGCCAGTCGCTCAAGGTCTTGCTGGGTGCAAACGACTCCGGCGCGGGTCGATGAGTTGATGTGGCGGCGTCAGGCGGCGCCCGCCGGCACGCTCAAAGTGAACAGCGCGGCCTCGCCTTGCGCGAGCGGTTGAGCCTCGAAGCGGCCGCCGTGGGCTTCGGCGACGCGCTGGCACAGCGACAGCACCCACGGGAAACGCCCCGCTTCCTGCGGCTCGCGGGCCTGCGTGCGGGCGAAGGGTTCGAGTACGTGCGGCTCGGTGTCGTCGGTCAGCGAGTCGAGGCTTGCTTGCCAGCGCAGCTCGAATTGCGCTGCGGCGGACGTTGCGCTCACGGCAAGCGTCACCGTGCTGCCGCGCGCGCCGGTTTCGGCGGCGAAGGCCAGCAGCAGCCAGAGCGCCTGGGCGACGCGCTCGCGTCCGGCTTCGAGCGTGACACCCGTGGGCACGCCCTCCACGGCGAAGCTCACGCCACGCGCATCGGCAAGCGCGGCGCGTGCGTCCGCCACGGTGTCGTCGATCAGCGCGTCCAGTTCGAACGGCGCGCGTTCGATCTGCAACTTGCGGGTTTCGGCGCGCGTGGTATCGACGAGTGTTTCGAGCAGATGGACCTGTTGCTCCACGCCCGTACGAATGCCGCCGAGCGCGCGCTGTGCGGCGGCATCGGCGTTATCGATCTTGCGGTCGAGGACGTAGGCCCAGCTATGAATTGCATTCAGGGGGCTGCGCAAATCGTGCGATACGCGCGAGAGCACGTAATCACGCATGAAGAGCGCGGCTTCGGCACACAGACGTGCCGTTCGTTCGCTACGGGTAGTGGTGGTCGACGCCATCGATTTCCTCTTTTCTCACCCACTTGCTGCGGGCTGGCCCGTTCGGCCGGTCCATCTGGGCTGGGCCAAGGCCCCATTATAGGCAGGGGCGCGAAGCCACGGTGGCGCCGCGCACCCGCGCTTTATCGAGCGCGCATGCGCTGTGCCCGACGCGTAACGCGGCGCGTGTGTCCTCTGCCGCGCCAGGTGAGCCTCTACGCCCTGCAAAGCGCCTACAATAGCGCTTTTATCCAATCCGATTCAGGAGTGTTCCATGTCTATCGTGACCACCGCATCCGGCCTCAAGTATGAAGACCTGACCGAAGGCACCGGCGATGAAGCCAAAGCCGGCCAGACGGTCAGCGTGCACTACACCGGCTGGCTGACGGACGGCCAGAAGTTCGATTCGAGCAAGGACCGCAATGACCCGTTCGCCTTCGTGCTGGGCGGCGGCATGGTCATCAAGGGCTGGGACGAAGGCGTCCAGGGCATGAAGGTGGGCGGCGTGCGCAAGCTCACGATTCCGCCGCAACTCGGCTATGGCGTGCGCGGCGCGGGCGGCGTGATTCCGCCGAACGCCACGCTCGTGTTCGAAGTGGAACTGCTCGGCGTCTGAATGCGAGGGCGGTCCTTTTGATCGCCTGACGCTACACGTCTGCGCGCCCCGCCGTTCGACATGAATCCGCATCACCACGCCCCCGTCGTCGCGCCCGGCGTCGAGTTACGCCGCTACGGCGCAATCGAGGCCACCGATCTGCATGACTTTCATCAGATCGTGCTCGGGCTCGACGGGTCGATGGAGATGTCGGTGAACGGCGTGGGCGAGCGCATCGACGACTGCTCCGCCTGGCTTATTCCAGCGGGCGCGCAGCATGATTATGTGGGTATCGGCGAGAACTGCCAGCTTGTGCTGGATCTGCCCGCGGCCTCGCTCGCGGTGCCCGAACGGCTGTTCAATTCGGCGCGCGCCGTGCGTATCGATCCGGCGCTCACCGCGCTCGTGCGCCAGATTGCGCAGCGCGCCAGCCTGGCCCAGCAGGACGCCGATACCGGCCTGCGTGCGCGGCGCTTCCATTGGGATGCTTCGGCACGCCTGTGCGCGGCCGTTATCGCGCAAACCGGCATTGCCGGCGACACGAATTTTGCCGCAGCCGCCGGACTCGATTTCGCGCGCATCGACCGCTGGCTGCGCGCGCATCTTGCGGAACCGCTGCGTATCGCCGATCTGGCCGCGCATTGCGGCTTTGGCATGCGGCGCTTTCATCAGCTCTTTATCGAAGCGTTCGGCGAGACGCCGCATCGCTATTTGCAGCGTCTGCGCCTCGACACCTCGCTCGCGCTGCTCGCAGACCCGCGCCGCTCGCTCACGCAGATCGCGCTAGAAGTGGGCTTTGGCGACCAGAGCGCTTACACGCACGCGTTCACGCGGCGCTTTGGACTCGCGCCCGGACAGTGGCGCGCCCTGCCCGCGCATTGAGCGCGCGGTAAGCATCCCTCGCTCCGAAAACGCCTTATTCGAAGCGATATTCCCACTGCGCCTGCGCGCCCACGGCGAGGCGCTTGCCCGCACCGCTCACGACAATCGCGTTCTGCCCGAAGGTCAGGCCGCCGTCTACACGCGCATCGACACGAAACGTCTGCAAGGTATCGAGCGGCTCCGTCGGCCATTGCGCGTCGTGTGCGCCGGTCTGTTGATCGATGGTCGTGATCGGACAGCGCGCGCACGGCTTCACGAAGCGCAGCACCACGTCCTCGTGACCCGCATCGGCTTCGATCGACAGCGTGTCGATAAAGTCCTCCTCGAATGCCTCGCCCGCATCGCCCACCACGATATTCGGACGAAAGCGGCTCATCGGCACTGGCGAGGCGCCCTTCGCCGCCAGACGCTCGTTGAGTTCCGCCAGCGACGCTTCGCTCGTGACGAGAATCGGAAAACCGTCGGCGAATTGCGTGGGCGCGTCATTCTCCAGAGTCCACTTCTTGCTCGCCAGGCGCGTGACGTCCTGCGCAAAACGCACCAGACGCACCGGCACGCCAAGCGCGCTCGTGAACCACTGCGCGGCTTCGTCGCCTTCGTCGAGCGCATCGAAGGTGTCCTTCCAGACCGTCGCGCTCATGCGCGCTTCGTTGCCGCGTGG
>NZ_DASZJJ010000198.1:0-2182 GCF_035948235.1 Paraburkholderia sp.
CAAGGTGGGCAACACGATGGACCAGGACGACACGGCGTACGCCTATCCGCTCCTCATCAAGCAGTTGCTGCATACGACGCTCGCGACCTGTCCCGAGCAACAGATCGTCTATGGCGATACCGTCCGCTACACGTACTGGAACTTCCGGCATCGGCTTGGTCAGCTGGCAAGCGCGCTCGCCGCTGCGGGCGCGAGCGCGGGCGACACCGTGGCGGTGATGGACTGGGACAGTCATCGCTACCTCGAATGTTATTTCGCAGTGCCGATGATGGGCGCGGTGCTGATGACCGTGAACGTGCGGCTATCGCCCGATCAGATGCTCTACACGCTCAATCACGCGGCGGCCTCCGTGCTGCTCGTGCATCGGGACTTTCTGCCGCTGCTGGACAGCATTCGCGCGCGGCTCACGACCGTGCGCACCTTCATTCTGATTGGCGACGACTCTGACGATTCCAGCCATCCAGCGGGCTTTCACGGCGAGTATGAAGCGCTGGTGAACGCCAGTTGCCCCGACTACGCCTTTCCCGACTTCGACGAGCACACGCGCGCGACGACGTTTTACACCACCGGCACGACGGGCCTGCCCAAAGGTGTGTCGTTCAGCCATCGCCAGCTCGTGCTGCACACGCTGGCGGGCATGGCGGCGCTTGGCAGCGCGCGCGAGCAGGGGCGGGTGCATCGCGAAGACGTCTATATGCCGATCACGCCGATGTTCCATGTGCACGCCTGGGGCATGCCCTATATCGCCACGGCCATGGGGCTCAAGCAGGTGTACCCGGGCCGCTACGCGCCACAGAGCCTGCTGCGCCTGATCGAGCGCGAGGCGGTGACGTTCTCGCATTGCGTGCCGACGCTGCTCGACATGATCCTCGCCTGTCCCGAAGGCGCGGCGGTCGATCTGTCGCGCTGGAAGGTGATCGTGGGCGGCTCGCCGCTTTCGGAAGGGCTCACGCGCGCCGCGCTCGCCCGCGGTATCGACGTGTATACGGGGTATGGCATGTCCGAGACCTGTCCGCTCCTCACGCTCGCCCAGGCGCGCGGCGACGGCGCGCGCGAAGGCGGGATCGAGGTGCGCACGCGTGCGGGCACGCCGCTGCCGCTGGTGGACCTGCGCATCGTCGACGAGCATATGCGCGACGTGCCGCGCGACGGTAAATCGGCGGGCGAGGTGGTGGTGCGCGCGCCGTGGGCCACGCAAGGCTATCTGGGCGACGTGGACGCGAGCGCGGCGCTATGGGCGGGTGGCTATCTGCATACGAACGACATCGGTGTGATCGACGCCGAGGGGAGTCTGCAGATCACTGACCGCATCAAGGACGTCATCAAGACCGGCGGCGAATGGGTCTCGTCGCTGGAACTGGAAAACCTGCTCTCGACCCATCCCGGCGTGCGCGAGGCGGCCGTGATCGGCGTGCGCGACGCGCGCTGGGGCGAGCGGCCGCTCGCGCTGGTCGTGCTGGCTAGCGGGCACGAGGGCGTGACGCCCGAGCAGTTGCAGGCGCATGTCAGGCGCGTGGCCGAGCGCGGCCTGATCTCGCGCTATGCGGTGCCGGAACGTCTCGTGATCGTCGAGCGCCTGGAGCGCACGAGCGTCGGCAAGATCAACAAGCGCGCGCTGCGCGAGCGCTATCAGGACGACGCCGCCAAACGCCAGCCCCCCACCCGGGGGGCTGCCCGTGCGCGGGCGCCGCGCCGATAATGCACGCTCCCATGGCGGCGCGCCGCCTTGTACAAACCGCGGATCATGATGGACATGCTCGAAAACATGCGTACTTTCGTACGCGTCGTGGAGGCCGGCAGTTTCACGGCTGCGGCGAGGCGCATGGATACTTCGACGGGCATGGTGTCCCGCGCGGTCTCCCAGCTCGAAGGCTATCTGGAAACGCGGCTGCTGCAGCGCACGACGCGCCATCTCGCCGTGACCGAAAGCGGGCGGCGCTACTTCGAGCGCGTGCGGCCGATTCTAGGCGAGGTTGACGAAGCCAATGCCGAGGCGCGCAATGCGCTCGTGCGGCCCTATGGGCGGCTGCGCGTGCATGCGATGCCGGGGCTCGGGCAGCGGCACGTGACGGCCTCGGTGGTCGCTTACCGCGAGCTTTACGCCGATGTCGGTGTCGAACTCACGCTCTCGCAGCGCCTGCCCAATCTGGTCGAGGAGGGTTACGACGTTTCCGTGCTGAGC
>NZ_DASZJJ010000199.1:0-7218 GCF_035948235.1 Paraburkholderia sp.
ATAGCTGGAACTTCCTGCTCTGGGGCCTCGCGCATGGCGTGGCGCTGATCGTCGCGCGGCTGTGGCGGCGCTTTGGCATGCCTCATGTGCCGCTCGCGCTCTCGCATGGGCTCACGCTTCTTTTCGTCATGCTCGCCTGGACGCTGTTTCGCGCGCAGGGTTTTCATGCGGCGCTGGCGATGTATGGCGGGCAGTTCGGCTTGAACGGCATCGGCCTGAGCGACACGATGATCGTGCTGTTGCGACCCGTGCATGCGCTGGCGGCGGCACTGGGTATCGTCTGCGTGCTGTTGCCGGTCTGGCAGCAGCGTTGGGACAGCCTGCCGGATAGCGCGCCGCGCAGAGCCTGGGAGGCGGCGTGGCCGTTGGCGGGCTTTATGCTGTCGTTTGGGCTGATCGTCGCGCGCGGCGCGGTGCCTTTCCTTTACTTCCAGTTCTGACGCCATGGAAGACCCCAAACCGCTGCCCCAACTCCCGGCCACACGCGCCGGCAAGATTGCCGCCGTCGCCCTGATGGTGTTCCTGTTCGCGGGCCTGGCCTGCAATATCCGCTTTGCGGCGACGGCCGAATCGTTGTTGCCGCAAGCCGTGACGCGCACGGGATTGCTCGACGGCACCGTATCGAAAGCGCTGGCGGCCCGCATGGCCGATACCCCCATCGCCGCCGACGCCGCGCGCGTGCAGCGCGCGCTCGGCTGGTTGGCGCTGGGCGACCTGGGGCCGCGCGTGCGTCAGGGCTGTCCTGGCTGGCTGTTCCTGCGCGATGAGTTGAACGTCTACCCCGATGCGGCACGGCACCTCGCCACGCGCGCGGATACCGTCGCAGCCGTGCAACGTGAACTGGCGAAGCAGGGCATCGCCTTGCTGGTCGCCGTGGTGCCGGACAAGTCGCGTATCGAACCGCAGCATCTGTGCAGTCTGTATCGGCCCGCGTCGCTCGATGCGCGGCTGGGCGACTGGACCGCGCGTCTGAGTGCCGATCATGTGAGCGTGCTCGATTTGAGCACGGCCCTGCGCAGCGTGCCGGGCGACGCGTTTTTCCGCACCGATACGCACTGGACCCAGGACGGCGCGGGCGCGGCGGCGCAGGCGGTGGCGCAGCATATTCGCGCGATGAATGTACCGCTGGGGTCGAGCCAGCCTGGGTATCGCGTGGTGGAGCAGCCTGCGGCCGTGCGCCCCGGCGATCTCGTGCGGCTCGCGGGCCTTGAAGCATTGCCGCAGTCGTGGCAACCCAGCCCTGAGATCGTGCCGCGCCGCGCCTATCTGCACGAAGCCCAGACGGCTGCGTCAGCCGACGATCTATTCGGCAACGCTGATCTGCCCAATATCGCCGTGATCGGCACGTCGTATTCGACAACTTCCGATTTCGTACCGCAACTGGCTTTAGCGCTGGGCACGGGCGTGGGGAATTTCGCGCGCGAAGGCGGCAAGTTTGGTGGCTCGGCGCGCGCGTATTTCGGCAGTCCCGCCTACGCGCAGACGCCGCCGAAGCTCATCGTCTGGGAGTTGGACGAGCGGGACCTGGAGTCGCCGCTGGAAGTGGAAGACCGCGTCGTGGTGCCGGCCGCCGGGCACGCTGCTGCCAAGGCAAACTGACTGCGCGCGTCGCTCCAGCGGGCGGCGGCTTCGCCAACTGGAGCGACACAGAAGGGGCCTTCGATCAGGTATTGGAACCCGTCACATTCAGGCCGCCCGCGCCGCTGAAGGTGAGCGTGTCGTTGGTGTTCAGCACGTTGTCCCAGGCGCTGCCGCGCGATGTCACGACTTGCGAGCCATTGGAAAACGCGCCATCCGAGCCGGACGACACCACAAGTCCATTGAGAAACGGATTTTGCGAATTGCCGTATTCAACCGTTTGTTTCCCGCCCGGCGGTAATGTCACCGCCACGATCGGACCGGACTGATTCGGCTCCGAACCGACACGCGAAACCAGTTCGACTGAAAGCGCGAGGCCACTCTGATTGACGAGTTTCTTGTAAGCCATGATTCGCTATCCTTATTAAAGTGATGCGCGTTAGGCTGCCGGGGATCTGCACACGACCCTCCACGAGCGCGCGGCAGTTCGCACCCGGAAGGGAAAATCAATGAATGGGGAACGATGGACGCGGCGAGTCGCCGCGTGGTCTCCAAAGTCTGTTTCTTGGTCGGTGTCTTTTCTTGTGAAGAAAATATAGGCGATACGACCGCTCGCGCTGGCTGGAAAAAGGCCCTCCTACCCAGGTTGATAGGGGCTGCAAAATACCGCAACGGAGAAACAGATCATTCAATGTGATTTGTGGGCGCCATCGCGCGATATTTGCCTGCCATCGCGTCAATATTCATTCTGGATATGCCGCCCTGCACCTCAATCGACAGCGCGCTCGTACAGTGACCAGACAGCGCCGTCCGATTTCACGCCGACACGGATAAAGCCTAGCGATTCGTAGTAAGCGCATAGGCGTGTGTTCTGGGCGGCGCAGTCGAGCCGCACATAACGACGGTTCAAGCCGCGTACCGTACCGGCACACCAGTCCAGCATGAAGCCGCCAAGACCGCTGCCGTTAAAGCCTTTGCGCACGCAAAGCCCATGCACATAACCGGCGAGCGGTTCTTGTGGTCCCCAGTGCGCGTCGTCGGCGAGATCGAGCGTAAACGCGCCGGCCGGGGTGCCGTCGCATTCGACAACATATACCGCGCGTTCAGCGACATGGTTGTGGACCCAACGTTCTGAGAAGCCGTCGCCTTCCTTGCCCCACGCAAAGTCGCCGTGCGCCACTTTCTTCGCATGGGCATCGTTGCGGATCAGCGTCAGGACCGGTACGTCTTGAAGCGTGGCTCTGCGGATGTTGTTTGTGGGCATGGCGCACACGCGGGTTTATCGGTTGACTGAAGCGACGCACTGCGGCATTAAATTCGCGCCCTTGCAGGGGCGTCATTCTATGGCATCGCGCCACGCGCAGTTTCCTGCGTGCATGCAATCCTGGAGCCGCGCTGGTGCCGCGGTTTGGTTGGCCGTTCCCCTTTGCCCGGCTGACTACCGGGTTTTCCCTGATGCCCTTATAATTGCGCGGCGCTTCGGGGAGCGCCGCTTCTGTCTCGTTCCGGCCGCGGGTTTGGGTAAGTTTGCCCGCGTGCGCCCCGCCTTGATTCCCAATTCCATGAAGAAAAAACGCTGGATTGCGCTACTGCTCCTGATTCTTTCGGCAGCGGCGGCGGCCCACTTCTTACGCGCGCGCTATACGCCCGCCGAGCGCGACCAGTACACGGCGCTGCTGTGCCACGTCGTCTCCAATGGCAGCCATGATCCGCGCAAGGACATGCAGGACGTCATCGAGAACGGCAACGCGGACTACGCGCTGCACAAGCTCGAATACAACACAGCGGCGGCGAATGACGCGCTGAAACGCTTCGCGAAGCTCGACGCCGCCCAGCAACGCGACGCGGCTCAAAGCGATGTCGACTGCCAGCGCCTGTTGGGCCTGAACGCGCAGTGATTGCGCCGTGATGTTTTAGCGCGCAAAGAAAAAGGCGCGGTGAAGCGCCTCGGGTCCGTCGCGAAGAAACCGGCATTCAATGCCGGTAAATGTCCGCAAAAACCTCAGGCGACGTGCGCCGCGTAGCGGCCGTCGTACTGCGTGCCGTGCGCGCCGCGTAGGGATGATGGTGATGATGCTTGCCATGCGTGTGCTCGACGACCTTCATCGTGCCCATCGAGTCATTTCTGGCACCGTGTCTTGCGCCATAGCCTGGCTCGGCCGCCATCAGGGGCGCTGACGCCGCATTGCGATCGACCAGTGCTTGCATCGCCGATACGGGCTGTTCGTTGCTGTCGAGTGCGAGCGCCGCGTGAGTCGATTCGTCGACGCAATCCCATTGCTGCGCACGCGCACAATCCCGCGCCTGGGCGAGCAGCACACGCGATGTTCCATTCGCCAGACCCGCCATGAGCGAAGGGGAGGGAGCATGCACGCCGTTCAGGATTGCACCGCCACTCGCCATATCAGGCGCGGCAGCTTGTTGTGCGCGAAACCGATGCGCGCGGTCATAGCTCACGCCTGCGGCCACCACGATCAGAAAGACCGCGACGCTCAGCGCAACGCTGGCTCCCGCACGTGAGAGGCGCGGAAATCCGAAGCCCGCATCGCCGTCGTTCCCGTCGCGCGCTGCGCGCGGCATATCCGGCCGATCATCGGTTGGGTTGAGTCTCGCCATTGTTCGTATTTATTGCTGAAAACAGGTCACAGTGCGGATCGTTGAAGGATCGTCCTACCACTTGATCTGGGCGTTGAGGTTGCCGGTCTGCACGATTTCGAATTTCATTTCTCCGCGGTATGTGCCCTCGATTCGATAATCGGCATCGGGTACTGAAAAGAGGCAATAAGGGCCGGCTGCGACGAAATCCATCAGCACGCGACCATGCCGTCGTAACTTGACGGCGACCTGGGTAAGCGGCCCACTATCTGCTGATGAAACGAAGGTGACGCCCAGGTTGAATGGATGCTGCGGATCGGGCGATGTAACGTGGCTTTCCATCCCGGCATTTCCGCAGACGTAATAAAGCATTTGTTGTGGCGCTGCTGAAGAATTCGCCGGTGCGGAGTCGGATGGCGCAGGCGGTGACGAGGGCGGCGCCACATCGGGCACCGCCGCCTGCGTTTGCGTAGGACGGGCAATCTGGGCGCTGGCAGGCGTTACTAATACAGTCGCGATGGCAATGGCAATTGCCAGGACTCCTGACCATGCAGCCGGATCACGTGCTTTCAGGGCAACCATGACTCATCTCCCTTGTGCCTGCAATTCGCGCTGTGCAATCAGCATAGAAACGTCGCGCGGGAAAAGCAATCATCACCCGTTGTAAAGTCAGTTTTTCCGTGGCTAATTGGCACGTATGGAATTAATGACCGGAGTGTGTTTATTTATATGATGGTTTGGGTGGAATTGGCACTTGTAACGAGAGTAACCGGATGAAACGTTGTAGCGGGATTGTTATCGACGCGGCCTAGAATTCTGTCGTGTATCGGGCAGCTCTGCGAATTCACACAAAGAACACAGATTTCGCTTAAAAACAAGCTGTGAAATGATTTTTCGGTGCTATCGTGTGTAGCAAGTATGGTTAGTCGGTGCAATGCCGATCCTCCGCGTTTACGCTATGTGCGTGAGGCCTGTCGGATAAACTCAGGTCAAAAGATTTTTAAATCCGATCGTATTTATTTAGAGGTAAATTATCCAGTCACTATCGAATTTTTACGGATGGACTTCATTTCGTAAAGATCAGTTTATTGATTTTGCCATTCGCTAGTAACGCTGTTGTAACGAAGTCGTTGTTACGGGCCACCAGACGGTTTTCCTGAATGCAATTCAGGCGCATTGGAGAATACCGCCGAAAGCCGTTTGGAACCCAGGTCGACACGCGTCATTCGTCATCCGAAAAGGGTACGAGAATTGCTCATGGCGCGCGTGCGTTCTCCCGCAAGAAGACACATAGAAGGGGCATGCAGCGATGGTCGAGTTCAAGCGTTCACGCGGGTTACCGCGTCGGCGGCCGCTTAGCGTTTGCGCCAGTGCCTGCGCACCCGCTGCGGTCGTGATCATTTCGGCCTATGCGGGGCTAGATAGCAAAGAGGCCTGTGCACAAGGGGCCGATACAGGCAAACCCGTGGTGTTCATGGTGGCGATGGCCGACGATGCCGGCGCGCCAGCTCCGCACGGCATTCCGGTGCCAGACAGCGAAGCGCCGAAGCCTGCTCAGCCCACAATCTACGCTGTGGTTGTGATGCAGGACGTGCCCCAGAACAGCGTGAGCGACGCAGGCGAGAGCGCAGCGGCCCTACCGGCCACATCGGGCGAAACCACCGCGCAGGCGACGACGCCATCGACGTCGCAGAGCGCGCCTCAAACGACGCCTCAAACGACGGCACAAAGTTCGCCATCGAGCGAACCTTCACGCGACCCCATAAACGCGCCCACAAGCCCATCCGCAAGCGCTCCCGACGCAAGCGCACCATCGGGCGCACCTTCAAGCCCGCCGCAAACCACGACGCAAAACGCTACGCCGGACGAGCCAACAGCGCCCCCCGGCAACGAGCCCGCCACCATGTCCGCGCCCGCTGCGCCACCGCCCTCGGGCGGACCGCAACCGTCTTCGATCAATCCACTGACGCCATCTGCTGCGGGCAATGCGCCGGAGCCTGACGACGATGTCCGTCGACGGGTGTTTGCGCTCGCAACGAGTGGCGGCGCGGTGCGCGCACTCGACGAAGCCAAGGCGCGGCCCGACGTTTTCACGCCGGTCGATATCGCCTCGATCGAAGAACTCAATATCCGCCAGCAGGTGCGCGGCGGACGAGCCAAGGTGCGCGCCATGACGAGTTCCGATCGCTTCGACGCGCTCGACAGCGCGATTCACGAAGCCGAGGATTTCGACAAGCGCCTGCCCAATACGCCCGAATATGCCGAAGTGCGTGCTGCGCTCGCAGGCGATCGCACAGTCGCGTATGCCGCGCGCGGGCGCATGGAAGACGCCGTCGCCGCGTTCGAGACAATCCCGCCCAACTCCGCTATTTCTGTCGAGGCGCTCACGGGCGTGGGCGACGCCTATTCCTATTTGCAGCACGCGGATAAGGCCGAACAGGTGTTCCGCCGTGCGCAGGCGCAGGAATCGGCGGCAACCCCGGACACGGCCACGCTCGGTTATCAGTACGGCACGCATACGCGTCTTATCGATGTGCGAGAAGGGCTCTTTTACGCGCTCACCGACCAGAACAAATATGCGCAGGCCAAACAGGTGCTCGACGATATTCACGCCGCGCTGCCGCCGGCGGCAGACGTGCATCCGTGGGATGTCGCCAACGACGACTATTTGCGCTATTACCGGCTGCTCGCGCAGTATCAGATTTATGTCGGGCAAACGTCGGCGGGTCTGGCCGGATTGCAGCGCCTTGAACAGCAGGTGCCGTTCAGTTCGGAAGTGCGCAATGCCCAGGCCGACGCGACGCTTGGCATGTCGAAAACGCGCACGGCGCGCGACATGTATTCCGCGACCTTGACGGATCACCCCGACAATATCGAGGCGCTGGCCGGTCTCGGACGTTCTTCGCTTGCACTGGGCGATTACGCCAACGCACGCCAGATCAACGGCGCCTTCGACGATACGTTCCCGGAGAACGGTTCCGTGCGCGCGTTCAAGCGCGACTACGACGCTTACCGCGCGCCGGTCGTAACGGTCGAAGTCAACGG
>NZ_DASZJJ010000200.1:0-20995 GCF_035948235.1 Paraburkholderia sp.
CGGCAGAATCGGCCGCAGGAACGGCAGCGCATAGTATTGATGCAGGTCGTCGATACCGCGCTCGGTCGGCGTCTCGCCCTGGCGATTCAGCAGATGGCCGAGGTCGTGCAGAAAGGCCGCCGCCACCAGTTCCTCGCTCGCACCCTCTTCTTCCGCCAATGCGCCGCTTTGCAATGCGTGTTCGAGCTGCGTCACCGGCTCGCCGCTATAAGCCTGTCCGCCGTGCTGCTCGAACAGGCCGCGAATATCTTCCAGACTCAGTGCCATGCTTTTCTACTCCCTTTCGTCGAACCCGACGGCGCTGGCTCAATGCGTGTCGCCGTCGTCCTGCTAAAGCTGCCCGTCCTGCACACGCATCTGAACGATCGCCTCGTCGGCGTCGCGCGACGCCAGCGCATTCAATACCGCCCGATGTCGCGCGTAGGACGTCTGCCGTTGCGCATCATCCAGTTGCACGCGCAACGATAGCCGCGCTTCGCTGACCGCACGCCGCCAGGCATCGTGCAGCTTGCTGTTGCCCGCCGCCGCAACCAGCGCGTCGCGAAACGCCTCGCGCGCCCACACGAATTCACTCTCGTCGTCGATTACATCGCGCATGGCGTCGAGCCGCTCGCGCAAAGCCGCGACCTGTGCCGCATCGATGCAGCCCGCCAGCATCCGGCACGCCGCTTCTTCTAGCACCGCGCACAACGCCGTCAGCTCCAGCACTTCGCCACCCGACACGCTGCGCACAAATACACCGCGATGCTTTTCATTGCGCACGAGTCCGGTCTGCTCGAGCGCGCGCAGCGCTTCGCGCACCGGCCCGCGCGACACCTGCAGCCGCGCGGCCCATTCGGCTTCGACGAGTTTCGCGCCCGGCGACAACTGACCGCGCGTGATGCAGCGCTCGATTTCCGCGCGCACGAGGTCGGTCAGCGAATGCTGGCGCACCATCGAAATCGGCGTCGGCAGCGCGGCGGCATTCACGCCATCGTCGCTACGCGCCGCGCCCTCATCACGTCGATACAAAGACGCATCGAACCGCATGGCGTCCATCGTGTCAGTCCGCCCGCTTGCGCGGCGCACGCGCGGCGATCAGCAACAGCGCTACCAGCGAGACGATCAACAGAATCAGCGAGAGCGCCGACGCCGGCAGATAGTAGCCGCGCTCGACCGCACCCACCACGACGATCGGCACCGTCGCGAAGCCCGGCGGATACACCGTCAGCGTCGCGCCCAGTTCGCCGAGCGAGAGTGCGAAGCCCAGCGCGAGACTCGCGCGGATCGCCGGCACCAGTTGCGGCAGTACCACACGGCGCAGCACCATCGCGGGCGGCGCACCGAGGCTTGCCGCGGCTTCGCGCAGGATCGTCAGCTCGGGACGCAGCGCCGCCGACGCGCAGCGGTAACAGAACGGCAACACCAGCGCGAGCTGCACGAACACGACGATCGCCGCCGAGCTCGACAGATCCACAGGCGCCTTGTGATAAGCGATCAGCACCGCGAGGCCGAGCACCACGCTGGGCACGCCATTGGGCACCATCGCGAGCGTATCGACGACTACGCCGAGTCCCTTGCGGTCGCGCCCTTCAAGCGCCAGCGCCAGCCACAGCCCGAGCGCCGTACCGAGCACCGCCACGCCAAAGCCAATTTCCAGGCTCGTCACAAGCGCATCGAAGTCGCTCGAACCGAGACGCTCGAACCAGCGCATGCTGAAGCCATCGGGCAGGATCGTGCCCGACCAGTGCGAGGCCACACTCGACAGCGCGACCACAATCACCGGCAGCACGAACAGCCAGAAGCACAGCAACGCAGCCAGTGCGAGCAGCACGCCACTCACGACACGCGCCATCACACCGCGCTCGACCGGCCGCGCGCGCAGATGCTTCGGCGGCAATGCGACGGGGTCCGAGGCCGCGGCCACGGGATTCATCGAAGAATTACTTGCCGAATTACTTGCCATTGCGCGCGCCTCCATGACTGCGGCGATTCACGCGCCGATACAGCGCATACAGGGAAAGCGACATCGCGAGCATCACCACCGCGCCCGCGGCAGCGGTCGGCAGATCGAGATCGACGGTCGCCGAGCTATAGATCGCCACTGGCAACGTGATCAGATGCGCGCTACCGAGCACGAGCAGAATGCCGAACTCGTTGAACGTCAGCAGGAAACAGAGAATCGTGCCCGCGGCGATGCCCGGCCACGCGAGCGGCAGGATCACGCGCGCGGCGACCATGCGATTGTTCGCGCCCAGGCTGCGCGCCGCTTCGATCAGACGCATATCGAGCAGCGCAAACGCGGCAAGCGTCGGACGCACCACGAAAGGCGCGTAGAACACAACTTCCGCCAGCACCACGCCGCCGATACCGAACAGGAAATCGAGCGGCGGCGATTGCAGATGGAAGAGCCGTTGCAGCCCGATGCTCACCGAACCCTGCGAGCCGTACAGAAAGATCAGCGTGAACGCGACGAGGAACGACGGGAACGCCACGAACAATTCCAGAAACCGCGTGACGAGCTGGGCGCCCGGAAACGGCTTGAAGAACAGGATCGCCGCAATCGCCACGCCGAGCAGCGAGGCCACGCCCGCGCTCAGGAAAAGAATCCACAGCGTCGTGCCGATCACGCCGCGCGAATCGGGATTGCCGAAGAACGTTGCGTACGCACCGAAACTCAGGCCATGCGCCCCGCTCAGACTCAACAGCACCAGCCGCACGAGCGGATAGACCACCAGCGGCCCGAGCACGAACACGAGCAGAAAGGCGATGTGCCATTGCGCGCGGCGCTCGCGGCGGCGCACGGCGGCGGCGTGGGCATCGGCGCCCGGCAGCGGGAAATCAGGGGTTGATAAGGACGACATCGTCAGCCTCGTAACGCAGGGAGACACGCATGCCTTTTTCCGGCGTCATGCCGTGGCCGCGCTGCATGGTGACGAGCACCGGTTCATTCGGCATCGCGTCGAGCAACACCGGCACCGACAGCACCGAGCCATACCACTCGACCGACTCGATCGTGCCGTGCAATGCGCCTTCGCCGAGCGGCGCGATGCGCAGGCTTTCGGGGCGCAGGCAGGCGAGCTTGTCGCGCACGTCATGGCGCGGATCGCCGACCGGAAACGCCACACCCGGCGGCAGCAGGTTCGCCGCGCCCAGATAACGCGCGACGTAGGCGTCGTTGGGCGTGTCGTAGAGTTCCTGCGGCGTGCCGAGCTGCGCGATATGGCCATCGCGCATCAGCAGCGTGCGGTCGGACAGCACCAGCGCGTCATCCTGATCGTGCGTCACGCAGACGATGGTCAGATTCGGCAGGCGCTCGTGCAGCGCCTTGAGTTCGGAGCGCACCGAAGCGCGCAGATTGGCGTCGAGCGCCGACAGCGGTTCGTCGAGCAGCAGCACATCCGGCTCGATTACGAGCGCGCGCGCGAGCGCCACGCGCTGCTGCATGCCGCCGGAAAGCTGCGCCGGCATCACGTGGCCCTGATCGCCAAGCTGCACGAGCTTGAGCGCGTCGGCCACGCGCCGCGCGATGTCGCGCGACGGCACGCGGCGCGCCTTGAGGCCGAACGCGACGTTCTCGAACACCGAAAGATGCGGGAACAGCGCATAGCTCTGGAACAGCAGGCCCAGATTGCGCTGATGCGGCGGCACATGCGTCAGATCGCGACCGGCGACGGTCAGCGAACCCGCAAGGCCATCGGCTTCGATGAACCCGGCGATAAATCGCAGCAAGGTGGTCTTGCCGCAACCGCTGCGGCCCAGCACGGTCAGCAACTCGCCGCGCCGGATCGTGAGCGACAGGTCGTTGAGCACCGTGCGCGCGCCGAAGCGCACGCTCAGGTGGTCGATCTGCACGCCCGCCGCGCCATGTGCATCATGGGCGCCGGTTGCGTCGGTGAGGCCGGACGCGTCCGGCAGGGCGCGGGCCATGTCGGCCGACGCAAGGCTTGCGGTATTCACCGGGTTCATCTCCTGCATTTGATACGGGGTAGTGCTGGACAGTCCTGCTACGGACGTTGCTGCGTGACTTACTGCGGCTTGACGACTTCGAGCTGCTTGCCCGACGAGCCGATCACGTCGTTCTTCCAGCGCGTCGTCCAGTCAGCCTTCTTCGCCATCACCTGGTTCCAGTCCACCGGAATCAGCTTCACGCCTTCGATCGCCTGCTTGACCGCCGCGCCGTTCTTGCCCGTGAGCGCCACGTCCGTGCGGCCCGGGATGCCGAAGATGTCCGGCACCTTCGACTGCACATCCGTCGACATCAGGTAATCGATCAGCTTCTTGCCTTCGGCCTGGTTCGGGCCGCCCTTGATCAGGCCGATTGCGTACGGCAGCTGGAAGGTGGTCGGATGACCGCCGGCGTCGGCGGCGAGGAAGATCGGCTTGAGCGAGAGGCCGCCGTTGGCAGCGTCGTCGAGATCCATCTGCAGGTCGCCGTTGGCCACCGAGATTTCGTTACGCGAGAGCAGCACGTCGAGGTAACCCGTGCCCTTGGTGTGGAACTTGGCGCTTTGCTCGAGCTTCTTGAGGTAGTCGAACGCCTTGTCTTCGCCCATCAACGAGGTCGTGAGGATGATCACGGCCATGCCGTCGCCAGCCGTGGCCGGGTTCGAGTAGGCGACCTTGCCCGAATAGTCCGGATGCAGCAGGTCTGCAAACGTCTTCGGCTGGTTCTTCACGACTTCCGGGTTGATCGCGAACGAGAAGTAATTGTTCACGAACGTGGCCCACGAACCGTCCGTCGCCTTGGCGATGGCCGGCACGTTCTTGTAGTTCACGCTCTGGTACGGCTGCAGCAGGCCGCTTTGCTGAGCCTGCTGGATGAACGGCGGCAGCGTGATGAGCACGTCCGCCTTCGGCGCATCCTTTTCGACATTGGCGCGATTCACGACTTCGCCACTGCCAGCCGTCACGATATTGACCTTCACGCCTTCCTTCTTCTCGAAGGCCGGCAGAACGTCGCGGTAGAGATTTTCGAGGCCGTCAGCCGTGTACAGCACGACGGCGTTGGCGGCATGGGCGCTCATCGCGGCGCATTGCAGCAGCGTGGCGGCGATCATCATCGGCAGCGCTTTGCGTGCGAAACCCGCGCGATGGGAATTCCGGTGGTTCATGTCACTCTCCGAAGGCAAAAACCATGTGCTCGGGGCTACCCGATGCGTGTCTGGTGAATCGTCGAAAGTCAGCGGACTGCGCCGCCTGTCCTTTTGCCCGTCCGTGGCGGATGGGGGAAAACCGCACGAATTGCAGATTGTCTGCAATCCGCCGTTGCCACCCTAAAACCGCACGGCCATCTGGTGCGCGCGGGATCTGCCGTATTGCGTGGCAGCCCCGTCTGCACGGGCCCGGCAAGAATCACAGATTTCCGTGACATCGACGTGACGATTGTGGCGTTTGTCAAAAAATTCCACAATTTGCCAAAAATACGCAAATCGTCGGACACGACAAAGTCGCGCGTGCGGAAGTGGCCGCGCGCGCGTCAGATCAGGGGATCAGGGCTAAAAGGGAAATCCGCGAGGCGAGGGCCGCCGCGCGGCGAATGCAGGCGAATGTGGAATCAGGCGACGACGAGTTCCGGCCCGCGCGACTCAATGGCGCGCGCGACGCCCTTTTCGGGCGCGAGTTCGGTGATGACGTAGCGCGCGCGCTCGAAGCCGTTGATGCGTACGGGCGTCATGCGGCCGAACTTCGAATGGTCCGCCACCACGATCGCGCAGGCGGCCGCGGTCAGCATGCGGCTGCGCACCTCGGCGACCATGCGCGAATAGTCGGTCAGCCAGCCATCGGCGGTGATGCCGCCGGCGCCGACGAAGGCGTAATCGGCGTGATATTGCGAGAGCTGTTGCACGGTATCGAGGCCGAAGGTCGCTTCCTCGTGATCGGACAGCTCGCCGCCCAGCAGCGTCACGCGATTTTCATTGCGGCGACCGAGCAGCAAGGCGATGCGCCAGTCGTTCGTATAGACGGTGAGGCGGTGCCGGTCGGTCAGCGCGCGCGCGAGTGCGTGGGTCGTGCTGCCCGAATCGATGATGACGGACGCGCCATCAGGCACGAACTCTGCTGCGCGTTCGCCGATCGCGCGTTTGGCGCTGGCGTTGGCGGTATCGCGCACGTCGAGATCCGGCTCGCGGCGATCGCTCGACAATGCGCCACCGTGCGTCGTGACCAGCAGGCCGCGCCCCGCCAGCGTATTGAGATCGCGGCGGATCGTCTCGCGCGAGACTCGCAGCTCGCGCACGAGGTCCGCCACCGAGAGCGCGCCGGTCCGGTTCACTTGCGAAAGGATGTATTGGTGACGTTGTTCTGCGAGCATCTGGGGAGCGCATGGCGCGCGTGGAATCGGAAAGGCCGCCGTATTGTATTACGCGCACTCCGGCGCCGTATCACAGGGCCGGCACACAGGGCCGGCATGCATGGCGCATCCCGCCGACATCCGGACTGCACGCGACCCCGTACAAGCCTGCCCTGCCATCGCGCGATCATCCCTGCTAATCTCGTGCTGGCCGTCCGGACGATAGACGCCCGAGCGTTTCAGCATCACTGCAACCGCCACCGCAACCGCCGAATCCATGCGTTCCAGACTTCGCCAACTGCGTCTTTTGTTCTGCGCGCTGCGCTACGGCATCCGGCTGATCTGGCTGGCCGCCCCCGAGCACCACAAGCTGCACTGGATCGTCTCACTCGCCGCGCGCATGCGCGAAAACGAGCGCCTCGCCCCCCATCTGTCGAGCGCATTGCCGCGTCTCGCGCCGCTCGCAAGCGCCTTCGCGCAATCCGTCACCACGCATCCCGAACTGGCGGCCTCGACGCTGCACGACGCCATCGACGCGATCGAGCATTTCGAAGAGCCGCTCACGCCCGAGCAATTGAACGCCGCGTTGCACAGCGCCTTCGGCAAACCACCGCAAACGCTGTTTTCGTGGATCGACCCCACGCCCTGTCAGAACGGCTGGTGCGAGCAGACGCACATCGCACGCCTGCAGTTGCCGGTCAACGGCCACCAGATGGTGACCGTGCGCGTACTGCGCGCGCAGCAGGCCCAGGAAGTCGATGACGAAGCCGCGCTGTTGTGCACGGTCGCGCGCTGGCTGGAGCGTTTTTCGGGCGGCGCGCGCAAGCTACATCTGCGCACGCTCGCCCAGACGTTGCGCGACGATCTGCAACGCCGTTTCGATCTGCGCGCGCAGGCGGCCAACCTGAGCCAGAGCGGCCACCATCTCGCCGACGACGAGCGCGTGCTGGTGCCCGACGTGATCTGGGACTTCTGCACGCCGCACACGATCACGGTCGAGCATGTCGATACGCTGCGCGCAACCGATGTCGCCGGGCTGGCGATGCATCACATCAACGTGACGCGCGTGGCCGCGCATCTGATCGAGGTGGTTACGGAACAGGCCTTCGAGCACGGCTTCTTTCATGCGACGTTCGACGCGCGCCGTGTCGCCGTGAGCATCGAGCCGAAAACGCGCGGCCGGCTCATATTCGCGAGTGCGGCGCTGATGACCTCGCTTTCCTCGCCGGAGCGCGAATTCTTCGTGCACGGCGCGACGGCGCTGTTCGAGCAGGACTACGGGCGGCTGGCAACACTGCATCACGAGGCCGGGCATGTGCCCACCCACGCGCGCCCCGAACAGATCGAAGCGGAATTGCGCACCCGCAGCGAAGCCCATTTCGCCGATGCAGCCGGCGAGCGCCGCGCAGGCGACCTGTTCCACCATCTGCTGCATGCGGTCCAGCCGTTCGGCGGCGCGGTGTCGCCGCGGCTGGCTGCCGCGCAACGCACGTTCGGTCAGGCGGAGGCACTCGCGCGCGCGATTCATCCCGATGTCGACGCCTGGGGAATCGCGAAAACCACACTCGGCGACATTGCGAAACGCGACCTTGGCCATCACGGCTGGATCAAGCGGCTCTCGCAGGAATTGCCGCATCTCGCGCAGATTGCGCCGCGCGTGCCGCAGCTCATTTATCGCTTCATGCACCATCAGTCGGGCGCAGCGCATGGGCAGCCCGGCGCGGCGGCGCATGCGCAGGCCGCGCTGCTCGAAGCGCTGCGACGCGAGCATCGACGCACTCGCGCGCTCCTGATCGCCTGCGCGTTGAGCGGGACCTTGATCGGTGTGGCGGCGACGCTGTTTGCTTTGCCGGCTTGAGCCGCCTATCCCGCAGATAGCCGGGCGGCCGCGCCCGCTCGCCCAGTTCGCGCACGCCGGGCGCGTCTGGCTGTTAGTTGCGATTGGAGCGATTGCCGTGAGTTGCGAGTGCAGTCCTGAACAAGACCGCACCCTGTCAGGCGAGCGATACTGCGGCCCTTTCGATCCGCTGCCTGCCCTCACCCGTCACGCAATCCATGCTCGCCGCACTCACGCCCGCCCTCTTCGTCCTGTTGTGGTCGACCGGTTTTGTCGTCGCCCGCGCCATCGCGCCCTACGCCGATCCCAATCTGTTCCTGCTCGCACGCTTTGGCGGCACCGCGCTGCTGTTCACCTGTGTGGCGCTGGCGATGCGCGCGCCCTGGCCGCGCGGTCGCGAAATCGGCAAGCATCTTTTCGCGGGCGCGCTGCTGCAAGGGGTGTATCTGGGCGCGGGTTACTGGGCCGTGGCGCAAGGTCTGAGCGCTGGCGTGATGGCGTTGCTCGGCGCGCTGCAACCGCTGCTGACGGCGGTGCTCGCCGCGCCGATGTTTGGCGAGCGCATTTCACAGCGGCGCTGGCAGGGCATGGCGCTCGGCCTTGCGGGCGTCGTGCTCGTGCTGACGCCCAAACTGCACGCGACGGCGGGCGCCTCGTTCGCGAGTGGCGCGCACGCCAGTCCGCTGCTCGTGGTGATGGTCTCGGTGCTTTCGATCGGCGCGATTACGGCGGGCACGCTCTATCAGAAGACCTCGCTTGCGCAGGCCGATATCCGCAGCGCGAGCGCCGTGCAAAACGCGGGCGCGGCTATCGTCGCGGCGCTGCTTGCGCTCGCGCTGGGCGAACATCGCTGGATCGCCTCGACGACGCTGTGGATTTCGCTCGGCTGGGGAATCGCGATGCTCTCGGGCGCGGGCGTGACGCTGCTGGTCTGGATGGTGCGCCACGGCGATGCGGCGCGCGCCACGGCGCTCCTGTTCCTCGCGCCGCCGCTCGCCGCGCTGGAAAGCTGGCTGCTGTTTCGCGAAACGCTCACGACGCTGCAGATCGCGGGCTTTGGCGTGGCGCTCGTGGGCGTGCTGATCGCGCGGCGCGGTTAACACCGCGCCACGGGATCAATCGGCGGTATCGCCGCCCTTGGGCACCTTCGCGCGCGCCTGGCTGCCCGGCGCGGGCGCCCAGGCGGGCCGCGTCTTACGCGCCGAGTCGATCACGACGACAAAGCGCCCCGCCCACGGCGTGATCTCGCGGTTCGAGTGCAGCACCCAGAGCGATTTGCCCGAATCGACCAGCGCCTGGTATTCGGCGTCGATGATGCCGTTGTGATCGATGAACGCGTTGAGCGACGCCGGAATGCGCACGCAACCCTTGGAGTGGCGGATGCCGAGCAGCGGCTCCAGCCGGTCGGGATCGGTCGCGTGCATCTGGAAGCGCATCGGCGAATAACCGCCCTTGCCCCAACCGCGCTCGCCGTCGACCCAGCCGAAATCATAGATGCGCATGTCGCGCTTGCCGTAGCCGCGAATATTGTTCTCGTTCATCGTGCCTTCCGCGCGGAAATCCATGTTCGACGGCGTGTGCTCGAACACGCCGAGCGGCGTGAGAAAGTGATCGAATTCGCCAGGCCGCCCCGTCGCGACCGGCGACGCGCCGATCATCTGCCATGTCTGGCCGGGCGTAGCGCGGAAATAGATGAAGAGCGCCTGCACGTTCGCGCTGCGATCCACGAGGATGACGTATTCGCCCGCCAGCGCGCCAAGATCCTTGGCGTCGAGCGCGGTTTGCAGGCGCTGCGCGTAGGCGCGTTGATCGGCGATCGGCACGCGCAGGCGACGCGTCACGTTGCGCGCGAAGGTATCGCGCATCGCCAGCGCGCGGTGGGTTTCGTCGGCGGCCTGTTCGGGCGTGAGTTTGGGATGCTCTGGCAGCGTGAGCGGCGCAGGGCCGGAGGCGGCAATCGGTGCGGAAGCCGCAGTAGTTGAGGCTGCGGAAGCAGCGGACGCCGCCGAAGCCGCCGACGTCGTTTTCGCCGCCGATGCAGTTGACGCCGCAACCGCAGCAGATACCGGCGCCGGTGCCGAAGAAGGCCTGGATGCGGCAGCCGAAGCGCCTTGCACCACCGCTGCGGAGCTTGCACGCCCGCCCGACGCCGCGGTGTTGTCCGCCGCCGCCGCGCAGGCGCACCAACTCCAGACGCACAGCGCTGCAAAACCGGCCAGCCCGTGCGCGAGCCACCTCCGCTGCAACGGCCGCCGCGCCCCGTGATAATGAGTCCTGGCGTCAGTTTTCACGGCATCGCTCTGGACGCCGCCGTTCACGCACGCCTGAGCGCCGCGCGAAGAATAATCGTTCATCGTGAATCCGGCTGTTTACGCGTTTTGTTTGATATCGGACGCTCTGCAAGTCGCGCGCCCAGATCATCCGACATTAGACCAGACAACCTGTGCACGCCGCCGTGTGACGGACCAGGCACCCTCGATCGAAAAACCTCATGAGCGCAGAAATCGCATCGGAACGAGCAATCCAGCAGCGCCGCCAGCGCGAAATTGCAGCGGAGCTGGGCGTCGTGGCGTCGTTTTATCCACCGGACGAAATCGATCGGCGCATCGCGTTTCTCGCCGACAGCCTGCGCACGAGCGGCCTGCACGCACTCGTGCTCGGCATCAGCGGCGGGGTCGATTCGACGACCGCAGGGCGCCTCGCGCAACTGGCCGTCGAAGCGCTGCGCGAGCAAGGCCACGAGGCGCGCTTCATCGCAATGCGCCTGCCTTACGGCACCCAGCGCGACGAGGAAGACGCCGTTGCGGCGCTGGGCTTCATCCAGCCCGACGAGATCCTGAGCGTCGATATCGCCCCGGCCGCCGACGCGATGCTCGCTTCGCTCGCGGCAGGCGGGCAGAGGTTCGAAGACGCCGCCCGGCAGGACTTCGTGCTCGGCAACATCAAGGCGCGCGAGCGGATGATTGCGCAATATGCCGTGGCGGGCGCGCGGGGCGGCCTCGTGATCGGCACGGACCACGCGGCGGAATCGCTGATGGGGTTCTTTACGAAGTTCGGCGATGGCGGAGCGGATGTGCTGCCATTGGCGGGTCTGACGAAGCGACGCGTGCGAGCGCTTGCGCGTCATCTCGGCGTGCCGCAGCGGCTGGTGGAAAAAACGCCGACCGCGGATCTGGAAACACTGCGCCCGCTAAGGCCCGATGAAGACGCCTACGGTGTCAGCTACGAGGAAATCGACGATTTTCTGGACGGCAAACCGGTGAGTGCCCACGCCTTCGAAACGATCCTGCGTTGTTTCGATACGACCCGGCATAAACGGGCGCTGCCCTACACGCCGGATGCACCGATGCTGCACGCGCCCGGGAAAGTTTAGGCGGGACGGCGCTCTTCCTGCTCTTCGTTATCGAAGGGCGGCGCGCTGACGCGCAGCGCGACGCCGGCAAGACGTCGGCTCTGCAATTCGCGCGCGACGGCTTCGCCCACATAAGGCACTTCCGAATCGAGTTCGAGATCCGCGTGCGCGTTGGACGTGCCCGCGTCGTACACCTTGACTCCCTTGGCGTAGTGTCCGAGTTCGCGCTTGAAAAAATCATGCACTTCCTGCTCGCTGCAGGTTTCGGGGACATTCCAGACAGTCAGGTGCATATCGGTCTACCGGTAGTGGCGCGGGCGATCTGAGCGCACGCGCACGGGTTGCAGGCTTGCACGCGAGCGCGCTTGCATCAAGCGAAACTGGCCGAGCAAAGCCACGGAAAGCAGGACGAATATTGAGAGACCGGACGCTAGCATTTCGCTCACCCCTTCTTGTTGATATACGTCAGAGTAGACCGATTTTGCTGCGCGCGCACTGCGTCATTTTGTCGATATCCGGCGCGTTACCCACGCGCCTTCAGCCTCAGCGCAACGCGCATGCCTGCGCGGTTGCGTGAAGCCATACGACGATGGTGGAGTGGAGAAAAAAGGGAACGCTTCAGGGACCTTCGTCGCGGCTCGCCGAGGTGGTGTCGCCGAAATCCGTGCCGCATTGCATGCGCGTGAGCTGGTCATATTGACGCGACCAGTTGCCCACGATCGTCGCCTGCGCCTGCGCGAGCGAAATGCGGCCAGCACACACGCAGCGCTTGAGTCGCACGGTGAGGAGCGACTTGCGGCGCTCGCCGGCATGGCCACCCCACGGTAGCAGATCGAAATTCGCCGCCGCGTCAGGCGAGCCGCCGAGCACGATCGGCACATGACGGTCGAGCGCGTAGGTCACGCCGTCTTCGGCATCGATACCGCGCGCCGACAGCAAGCGGTCCTTCTGCGCCATCGCCGCGTCGAACGACGGCGCCACCGTATCGGCGTAACCCGGCCGGCAGATCGTTTCCGCCAGCGACTCCTGGGTCACGCGCGCATCCAGCAGCCGCGGGTCCTGTGCCCACGCGGGCATGCTGCGCACCGCCCCGCCGACGGCCAGCGCCAGCAGCACACCGTGCAGCGCGACACCCAGCGCGTACGGCGCCCGACGACTTGTCGCGCTTTTTGCCATGCGACGCACGGCCAGACAACTTTCTGCCAATTCTGCGTTCATGGTAAGTGCACCGTACGCTGCCGTACGATGCTGAATGGATGGTCAATGCTGGCTAATTAAAACACATTCGAATTTTGCCGTGGTGAAACTGCACCAGGGCCTTTGTGTTACGCCGCGTTGACGCGAGCCACACCTGCCCGGTTTCATACGACGCCCGCCGCAATGCCTGCACACGGTACTCACCAGCACCGTGCATCTAAACATCTGCACCAGCACGGTAATTTTATTTAGTCATCCATATCAACTGATTCCCGACCGTGCTTCCTTAACACGATTGTCATGCTCGCCATGGCTGGTCAAACGCCAAAAGCATTTCAGTCGATGGAGACATGAAGCTCGACGCGGGAGGCGAAACGCGCGAGGCCCACCGGTTTCGTCGATGAAATCAGACCTTCATGGGTTTGCGCAAGATCGGCCATTCGGCCAATGGCGGCGGCAAAACCGTAGGTGCATAATGGGCCGCCCGCTCAAGCTCCGCGCGGAGCCTGGCGTGTCCATTCAAAGAAACGAGGAATTCCCATGTCCATCACCATGTATCAAGCCTCGGTGCCCGCGCTCGTGCGCGGTCTGGCCAACCTGCAGACCATCATCGGCAAGGCGCAGGCGCACGCGGCAGAGAAGCAGATCGACCCCGCGGTGTTCACCGGCGCACGGCTTTTCCCCGACATGCTGCCGCTCGCGCGCCAGATTCATATCGCCACGGATACGGCCAAGGGTTGCGCCGCGCGCCTCGCGGGCGTGGACGCGCCGAAGTTCGAAGACGTGGAAGTGAGCTTCGACGATCTGCACACGCGCATCCAGAAGACGATCGACTATCTGAAGACGTTCAAGCCCGAGCAGATCGACGGCACGGAAGACAAGAGCATCACGCTGAAGATGCGCTCGGGTCCGATCGACTTCACGGGCCAGAGCTACCTGCTGGCGTTTGTGCTGCCCAACTTCTATTTTCACGTGACGACGGCTTACGACATCCTGCGCCATAACGGCGTGGAACTGGGCAAGCTCGACTATCTGGGCGGCCGCTAAAACCCGGTCGCAAACGCTCTAGCGCGGAAATCGCCGCCGCGCAGGAATGAGGCGGACCCAAAGGCCGTGCGGCCGGGTCCGCCGTGTGAATGACGACGCTCAATCGAGCGAGAGGCGCACCGCGAAGCCGATCAACGCGGAAGAAAACGCCCACTTCTGCACCGTCTGCGCCAGCGGGTGACGGCGCAGCCACAGGGCAATGCGCGCCGCGCCCAGCACATAGACGACGTCGAACAACGCACAGACGATCACGAGCACGATGCCCAGCTCGATCACCTGCAGCCAGACTGAGCCCAGTTCGGGACGAATGAACTGCGGCAGCAGCACCGAGCAGAACAGCAGCGCCTTGGGGTTGAGCAGATTGGTCAGCAGCCCCTTGACGAAGTCCGCGCGCAGCGGGCGTTGCGCGGTCTCGCCCGACGCTTGCGGTAGCGCAAAAACCGGCGCGCGAAAAATCTGCACGGCGACATACGTGAGGTAAAGCGCGCCCACGTAGCGCACGACCTGGTAAAGCCAGGGTGCGTTGTGCAGCAGCGCCGCGAGTCCGCACGCAGACAGCGTCACATGGGTAGCACGCGCCAGCCCAAGGCCGCAGGCCGCCGCGAAACCGCGCCGCGCGCCACGGCTCATGCTGGTTTGCATGACCATCGCCATGTCCGCCCCAGGCAGTGCGCAAACGACGATCAGGGCGACAATGAACATCAACATCAGGTGGGCGGAAATCATGATGGCCTCGGCTGGAAGAGGCTCTATGTTGCCGCTAACGCCGGAGCGATTTCTGGCGTATTTTTAATACCAGCCGTCTGTTGAGAGTGGAATGCTCTAAAATATGAGCATCCGCACTGGAAAAGCACTCAACGCAATATGAGCGACCTCGACAAACTCGATCGCGCCATTCTCGGCGCCCTGCAGGCCGATGGCCGCATGCCCAACGCGCGGCTCGCTGAGACGGTGGGTTTGAGCGAAACGCCCTGCGCACGCCGTCTGAAGCGGCTGGAGCAGGATGGCTATATCGAGCGCTATCGCGCGATGCTGTCGCGCCGCGCGCTGGGCTATGGCGTGGTCGCGTATGTCTCGGTGCGCTTCGCGGTGCACGACCGCGCGCTTGCCGACCGCTTCGAGCGCGAAGTCTGTGCGATCGAGCGGATTCTTTCGTGCCACAACGTTGCCGGCACGGCGGACTATATTCTGATGATCGTCGCGCGCGACCTGGACGATTACGGCACCTTCATGCGTGACGAATTGCGCAGTCTGCCGGGCGTCACGTCGGTGGAATCGGCGCTGTCGCTGCGCGAAGTGAAATCCGAGGGCGGATTGCCGCTGCCCTGAGCAAGACCCTGCCCCTTTTTCAATTTTCAAACTTCAAACCGGAGCTTTCAATGACCCCAGAACAGGCACGAGCCGAAGAAGCGGCCGCCATGGACCGCGTACTGACCGCAACCCAGCGCGTCAAGTCGGCGTTCACGTCCTTGCAGACGCAATTCCCGCCGGAAGGCGAAGGCCGTCCGTCGCAGTTCGCGCTGCAAACCTTCGACGCCGCATTGCAGGAACTCGAAGACGCCCAGGCAGCCTTTGACAATCTGCTCAACGATCTGCTCGACGGCAACCGCTGAGTCTGAACGCCAGGCACGTCGCCAGCATGACCGATTCGGCAAGCTGTCCAACCTGGTGCTAGTATGTCCAGCCTGTTGGATACACGATCGACCGTCATGTCCACCGCCTACGAAGTGCCCGCGCTCAAGCGTATCCACGACATCCTCGATCTGCTCGCGCAAGCGCAGGCACCGGTGCGGGCCTCCGCCATTGCCGAGCAAACCGGCCTGTCGCGCAGCACGCTGTATCTGATGCTCGATTCGCTGGAGCGCCGGCGCTGGATCGAAAAGCGCGCTGACGGCTATATCGTCGGCGTGACGCTGTTCGAACTGGGCAGCGCCTACGTGCGCCACGATCGGTTGCACGAAGCCTTCCGGCATGAAGCGGCAAGCTTCATCGCCGCACACAACGAAGTCGTACAGCTTGCCGTTCTGGATGGGGCGGAAGTGGTCTATATCGCGCGCGAAGATCCCGCGCGCCCGGTACGCCTTATCTCCGACCTCGGTTCGCGTTTGCCCGCGCATTGCTGCGCGTTGGGCAAGGCGCTGCTCGCCAGTCTTTCGGACGACGAAGTATTAAAGATGCTGCCGAAGCAGCTTGCTGCCGTCACGAGCCAGACCATCACACGCCGTCAGGATCTGCTGCAGGCGCTAGCCGCAGTCCGCCGTTCGGGTCTCGCACACGAGCGCGAGGAAGTCACGGCGGGCCTGACGTGTTTCGCGGTATTCGTCGGCGTGACCGCGCTTGGCAAGCGCGTGGCGGTCAGCACGAGTCTGCCGCTCGATCGCATCGACGCACGCCGCGAAAAGCGTCTCGCTATCGCCGTTGTGGAGATGGCGCAGCGCATCGGCAAGACGCTCTGAACCACGCACGCCGCAGCGCTAGTGCGAGTGACGCGGTTCGCCGCGTGTCTCGATCACGCGCAGATAGAGCGTAGCCGGCTCAAGACATCCGCCCGTCGAGAGCTGGCCCACCGTTTTCCGATAAAGCTCCTGCCACGGCGTCTGCGAAGGAGGCGTAGAAAACTCAACGTGCGCGCGGCGGCGTTCGAGTTCCGCCGAATCGATCAGTACTTCGACGCGTCGTGCATTCAGATCGACCTTGATGCGATCGTCCGTGCGCAACAGCGCGAGTCCGCCGCCCACGGCGGCTTCCGGCGACATATTGAGAATCGACGGACTCGCCGACGTCCCGCTCTGCCGTCCATCGCCCATGCAAGGCAGCGAAGTAACGCCGCGCTTGACCATCCCGGCCGGCGGCGCCATGTTCACGACTTCGGCGCTGCCCGGATAACCCACCGTGCCGCAACCACGAATCACCAGCATGCAGCGCTCGTCGATCTTGAGCGCAGGATCGTTGATGCGCGCGCGGTAATCCTCGGGACCGTCGAACACGATGGCGCGCGCCTCGAACACATTCTCCGCGCCAGGCTCGCTCAAATACGTCTTGCGAAACGCCTCGCCCACCACCGACATCTTCATGATGGCACTGTCGAAGAAATTACCCGATAGCACGATAAAGCCGGCGCCGTGCATAAGCGGTGCGTCGCAGGTGCGGATCACCTCGCGGTCTGCCACAGGCGCCGCATCAGCGATCTCGCCAATCGTACGGCCAGAGACCGTCGCGCAGTCGCGCCGCACGAGGCCCGCGCGATCGAGTTCGCGCAGCACGGCCGGCACGCCGCCCGCACGGTGAAAGCTCTCGCCCAGATATTCGCCCGCGGGCATGGTGTTCGCGAGCAAGGGCACCTGCTCGCCAAAGCGCTGCCAGTCCTCCAGCGTCAGCTCCACGCCCATATGACGCGCGATGGCGATCAAATGCGGCGGGCAATTGGTCGACGCGCCCAGCGCCGACGCCACCACAATTGCATTTTCAAACGCCGCGCGCGTCATGATGCGCGATGGGCGCACGTCGTCGCGCACCAGATCGACCGCGCGTTTGCCCGTGACATAGGCCATCTGCCCGCGCTCGCGATACGCCGCCGGGATGCTAGCGCAACCGGGCAGCGACATGCCCAGCGCCTCCGCGAGGCAGTTCATCGACAACGCAGTGCCCATGGTGTTGCAGTGCCCGATCGACGGCGACGACGCCGTGGTGAGCGCCATAAAGCCCTCGTAGTCGATCTCGCCCGCCGCCAGCAGATTGCGCGCGTGCCAGATGACCGTGCCCGAGCCCACGCGTTTGCCCTCGTACCAGCCGTCGAGCATCGGTCCGCCCGAGAGCACGATGGCCGGCAGATCGACGGTGGCCGCCGCCATCAGACAGGCGGGCGTGGTCTTGTCGCAGCCGGTGGTCAGCACCACGCCGTCGAGCGGAAAGCCGTGCAGGATTTCCACGAGCCCCAGATAGGCGAGATTGCGGTCGAGCGCGGCGGTCGGGCGGCGACTCTGCTCCGCGAGCGGATGCACGGGAAACTCCATCGGGATGCCGCCCGCGTCGCGTATGCCCGCCTTCACGCGCTCGGCGAGCGCGATGTGATGGCGGTTGCAGGGCGCCAGATCGCTGCCCGTCTGGGCAATACCGATGACCGGCCGCCCGGACTGCAATTCCTCGCGCGTGAGGCCGTAATTCATGAAGCGCTCGACGTAGATCGCGGTCATGTCGGCGTGCGAGGGATCGTCGAACCATTGCTGGCTGCGCAGACGGCGGGCGGGCTTGTGTGCCATGTTGCGTGTCTCCTGGGCGACCGGCTTATGTTACCGATAACAGCCCCAAGGTAGCACGATGCGCAAGCTGGGTACAGCCAGGACGATCACGGCATCGGAAAGGAAAACGAAAAGAAAAGCGCTTGTTTCAGGCGCTTTCGCGCTCGACCACGCCGTAGTGGATGCGCGTTTTAACTGTGCGGCGCGCGTGCGGCGTGCTCGCGCTTTCTTCGTCGGCCAGCGCCGCTAGCAGCGCGTCGCCCGCGCGACGCCCGATTCCGTAAGCATCGACTGAAACCGTCGTAATGGTCGGATGGCAGCACGCAGCGATCTCGAAGTTGCCGAAACCGGCCACGGCGATCTTGCCGGGCACGGCAATCCCACGCCGCTGACACTCCATAATCGCGCCAAACGCGGACATATCGCTCACGCACATCACGGCCTCGGTGTCGGGCCAGCGTTCGAGTAGTTCGGTCATGGCCGGTGCGCCGTGACTCATGGTGATCGGCGAATCGCCCAGACGCACGACGCGCGGCTCGCCCAGCCCGAGCGCCTTCATTTCCATCTGATAGCCCTTGAGGCGGTCGAGGCCACGCCAGTCCAGCTCGCTCGCCCCGCCGATAAAACCGATGCGCTTGTGCCCCTTGCCCGCCAGATAGCGCACCATTTCGCGCGCGGCGTTCACGTTCGAAAAACCCACGGCCATATCGATGGGATGCGCGGGCTGGTCCCACATCTCGACCACCGGCACACCGGAACGCGCGAGCAGCGTGCGCGTGGCCTCGGTGTGCTGCGAGCCGGTCAGCGCGATGCAGCGCGGCTGATGGCGCAGCATCTGGCGCACGAGGCGCTCCTCGCGTTCGAGCGAATAGTCGGTATCGCCGATCAGCAGTTCGAGTCCCTGCGGCTCCAGCACGGCGGTCAGGCCGCTCACGGTATCCGAGAAGTTCGAACTCGACATCGACGGCACCAGCACGGCGACGAACGACGAACGCCCCGACGACAGCGCGCCCGCCGCCGCATCCGCCACATAGCCCAGTTCGTCGATCGCGCGCTGCACGCGTGCACGCGTGGCTTCCGAGGCGCTGCGGCCCGCCAGCACGCGCGAAACCGTCATCTTCGACACGCCTGCGAGGCTGGCGACGTCGGACATGCGCGGCGGCGTGGATTTCGGTGCGGGAGTTCTGGTCATCGGGAAAAAACGGGCGAATTGTGAACAGCGCATATGATAGCGGCAGCGGCGCGGACGCCTGAAACTGCGCCATCGGGAAACCGGCACAGCCAGAGCGCGGCGGCACGCACTGGAGCACAATGCACGCTGCTCCGTTGCAGTGACACGCCCCTCTTCACAACACATTCAGGAGACACGTCATGCCCTCCACGCCACGCAGCGTCGCGGAAAAACGCGCCGCATTCCGCGCCCTGCATGCTTCGGGCTGCTTCGTATTGCCGAATCCGTGGGACGCGGGCAGCGCGCGTTACCTCGAAAGCGCGGGCTTCAAGGCGCTCGCCACGACCAGTTCGGGTTTCGCGTGGTCGCATGGCCAGGCGGATAACCACGTCTCGCGCGATGCCGTGCTCGCCCATCTTCGCGAGATCGTGGCGGCCACCGACCTGCCGGTAAATGCAGATTTCGAAAGCGGCTTTGGCGACGATGCGGCCGGCGTCGCGCAGAGCGTGGGACTGGCCGTCGATACCGGCATCGCGGGGCTTTCGATCGAAGATTCGACCGGCAATGACGACTCGCCGCTCCTGCCGCTGCACGTTGCCGTCGAACGGATGAAGGCGGCGCGCAGCGCCATCGACGCACGCGGCGGCGACACCCTGCTGATCGGCCGCGCGGAGAATTTCGTGGCTGGCGTGCCCGATCTCGACGATGCCATCGCGCGTCTGAAGGCCTACGCAGAAGCGGGCGCGGACTGCCTCTACGCACCGGGCCTGAACACACGCGAGCAGATTGCGGCGGTTGTCGCGGCGGTCGCGCCGAAGCCGGTGAACGTGCTGGTGGGATCGGTGTCGCCCTTCACGGTGCAGGCACTCGCGGAACTGGGCGTGCGGCGCGTGAGCGTGGGCGGCGCGCTGGCTCGTGCAGCATGGGGCGGCTTCATCCGCGCAGTGGAAACGCTGAGCGAAGGTCGCTTCGATGGCTTCCTCGATGCAGCGCCCGGCAACCAGCTTAACGATTTATTCAGGAAACCTGTTTAAATCGGCGCTCGTGAACGCTCACGGAGTTCAAGGAATCGTGAAGCGCTTCACGAGCGTCAACTCGCCCGCCTTGCGCATTGGTGCGCGGATCGTCTCGCTCTTTTCGTTCGGCGTGCCTTCGTCGGTGATGATGGTGACTTGCGCCACCGTCATGTCACTGCCGCTGTTGCCGCTGCCGTAGTAATTCACGTAGACGAGATATGTGCCGTGCAGGGGCGCGGCGCTCGAATAGATCTCCGGACCGTAACCGGTGGTCACATCCACGTCGAGCGCGCCGCCGTTCGGCGCGACGCGATCCGCGTAAAACGTGTGCACGCCGTCGGGCGACACGACGTGCAGGTCGAGATCGGTGCCATCGGTGTCCCAGGCCAGCACAATGCGCAGGCGCGCATGGGTCTTGTTCGCGTAGGCCTCGTAGAACTGGACGCGCTTGCGCGTGCCGTCCGCCGAGCGCAGCTCCACGCCGTTGCTGCCCGCACCGAATGCGAAAGGCCGCGAAAACGTGCCATCCTCTTCAATACGCTGCGGCATGGGCGTGCCGTTGACAATCAGCGTGCCCACCGATGTGCCCGCCTTCGCCTTGGGCGCCGACTTGATGTGCCCCGCGATCAGCGCGTTCACGCTCTGGCCTTCGGGCGTGCTCACCGCGACGGCCGGATAGTGCACGTCCTGCGTATAGCGTGCCTCGTCGCCCGCCGAATTGCGCCAACCGTTCAGCGGCGCGTTGAAGTCGATGGTGTCGGCGTGCGCCGCGCCTGCGCAAATGGCCAGCGCAACAACGGCCAGAGCGCGGCGTGCGGGGCGATGTGTAAGCCGGATCGTTTTCATGTTCGTTCGCCTGTTCTTGA
>NZ_DASZJJ010000201.1:0-7522 GCF_035948235.1 Paraburkholderia sp.
CGTTCACGGTCAGGTGCTTGATGAAAACGACGAACCGTTGCCCGCGCTTTATGCAGCCGGTGAGATGGTTGGCGGCCTTTACTACGTGAAATATGCCGGCGGTATTGGGCTCACTGCGGGTTCGGTGGTGGGGCGTGCAGCGGGCGCGCATGCCGCGCGTCATGGCATGAGCGGCAACGATGCATCGAACGGGAGGGCTGATGTCGCATGAACTGGAGGGGAAAGTCGCGCTCGTGACAGGCGGCGCGGGCGCGATCGGCGCGGCGGTGGCGGCGGCGCTCACACGCGCGGGCGCGATCGTCGTGAGCGCAGACAAGGCGCGGGCGGCCGTTGACGCGGTGCAGGCCGGAGTTCACGCCGAGGAACTGGACATCACGTCGCGCGACGACGTTGTGCGCCTCGTGACGCACGTCGTCGCGCGCCACGGTGCACTCGACATACTCGTGAACGCAGCAGGCGTGGTGTCGTTTGGTAGCGCCGGAACGCTTGCCGAGAGCGAATGGGACCGCGTGCTCGACATCAATCTTAAAGGCGTATTCCTTGCCTGCCAGGCAGCTATGGCGCCGATGAAGGCGAGCGGGTTTGGCCGCATCGTCAATATCGGCTCCGTCGTGGGCAAGAACGCCGGCAACGCTCGCCCGTGGCGCGACGCCGGCGAACAGGCAAAGGCCGGCAATGTCGCCTATGGCGTATCGAAAGCGGGCGTGCACATGTTGACGCTCTTTCTCGCGAAGGAACTCGCCGCACACGGCGTGACGGTGAACGCGGTTGCGCCCGGCCCGATTGAGACGTCGATGACAACCGGGTTTCCCGACGCGTTGCGCGAACTGATTCCGGCGGGGCGGATGGGAACGCCCGAAGACGTGGCTCGCGCCGTGCTGTTCCTGTGCGCGCCGGAGAATGGATTCGTGACGGGCGAAATACTCGACATCAACGGTGGAATGTACTGTGACTAATCAGGGGGAATACGAAGTGGGCAAGACAATTTATCTGGTGCTCGACATGCAAAACGATCTCGTTCACGCGGAGGGCCCGAGCGGGAAAGGACCGCTCGGCGGGCAGGTGCGTGAACGCGAGATCATCGCGCGCACGGCGCTCGTGCTGAAAAAAGCGCGTGCCGCCGGCGCGCTCGTGGGGTTCGTGCGCGTTGGGTTCAACGCGCACTATCAGGAGTGCCCGCCGAATTCGCCGGTCTTTTCGGGGGCGCCGGCCGCGGGACTGTTCAAACTCGGCGAGTGGGGCACGGCCATTCACCCAGACCTCGAAGTGCGCGACACGGACCTGCAGATCGTCAAGCATCGCGTGAGTTCGTTCTATTCGACGACACTCGAAGCCCAGCTTCGCGCGCAGGGCGTAACGCGTATTGTCTGCTCGGGCGTCTCCACTCAGGCCGTGGTGCAGGCCACGGTGCGCGACGCACACGACCGCGACTACGAGGTGGTGGCGCTCGACGACTGCTGCGCGGCGCATTCCGCACAGGAGCATGCAAATTCCATCGAGAGCATCCGGCGCTTTTGCCGCGTTGAGACTTCGGAAAGCGTGACTTTCGACTAACGCGTGATTAGAGCGTGACTGACACGCATCATTCGGGCGGCCAAAGGCAGAGCTTCGGCCGCACTCGGCCCCACGCCCACGGGAAACGCTACCATGAGCATTCGTATCTGGCATCAAAGCTTCACCGTCCTTTCCGATCTCGGTGCATACAGCCAGGCGCTTGAAGCGCACTTTCGCGCGATCGCGCGGCCCGACACGGAAATTGCCATGCATGGCATGGCGCAGGGCACCTATCGCACGAATTACCCAGGCGACGACATCAAGCATGCATCGCTGCAATATCTGCACGGATTGCAGTTTCTCTCGGCCGGCGTGCGCGCGCAGGAAGAAGGCTTCGACGCCTACGCGATCAGCACCTTGCCCGAGCCCGCGCTGCGCGAAACGCGCGCTTTGATCGATATTCCCGTGGTTGGCTACGGCGAGTCCGCGATGCTGCGCGCGTGCCAGTTGGGGCGTCGTTTCGGCGTGCTCGTGTTCATCGACGAGCTGGCCGAGCTTGTGGCCGACAACGCGGTCCGGCACGGCCTGGGCGAACGGTTCGCGGGCGCCCATCACGTCGGCTTCCAGTTCAGCGACGTGCTCGAAGCGTTCGGCGAACCTTCCCGTCTTATCGCGACGTTTCAGGAAAGTGCGCGCCGCCTCATCGCCCAGGGCGCGGAGGTCATCATTCCGGGCGAGGCACCTCTAAACGTGCTGCTTGCCCGCAACGGCGTGCATGAAGTCGACGGCGTGCCGGTCGTCGATTCGCTCGCCGCGTGGGTCAAGGATGCTGAAGCGCTTGTCGATCTGCGTCGCGCCGGCGCATATGGGCCTTGCCGGCGCGGTTATTTCTCCGGTAAGCCGGACAAGGCGCGCGTGCGCGAGATATTTGCCTTTTATGGGCTTGACGCCCTGCGTGCAAAATAGCGAAAACGCCGTCCGCGCACCGACGCATGGGCGGCGTGATTCTGCATGCGCGATTTAACGCGCGCGTTGCACCGGAATGCGATCGCGGTGATTGGGGCGGCTTTGCGGGCCGACGACATCGAGCATGAAGTCGCTGAACGCCTTGAGCTTGGGAGACACAAAGCTCGCTTTTGCCGAAACGAGGTGAAAGGCGCGGCCGCCGTGGTCCCAGTCGTCGAAAGCGGCAACGAGGCGTCCATCGGCCAGTTCCTGCCGCACGAAAATATCGAGCACGCAAATGAGGCCGAGGCCCTTGCTTGCGGCACTCACCAGAGCATCGGAGCTATTGAACGACAGTCTGCCTTCCGGCGATACAACGGTTTCCTCGCCGTCGCGCGCGAAGATCCAGGGCTGTGGCTCGGGCCGGCCTTCGGGAAGCAGGCCGAGGCACAACGCCGGATCGAGATCTGCGGGCGCATGGTCGCGCACGGCGTTGGCAACATCGGCGCGAGCGCATACCACGTAGCGGGCGCTATAGAGCGGCCGGGCAACCAGTTCTGAGTCTTCCACCGCATCCATGCGTATGGCGAGATCAAGCCCGCGCTCGATCAGCGCATGCGGCTGGTTGGTCAGATTGACCTTGACGGACAACGCGGGAAACTGCTCAAGAAACGACGGCAGCGCCGGCAGCAAGAGCGCATGGCCGATCGCAATGGGGGCTTCGACATTGAGGGTGCCGCTTACTTCCGAGTGCGATTGCGCCGCTTCCTGCTCGGCGGCATGGACCCCTTCGAGTAGAACCTTGCAGCGCGCATGAAAGCGTTCGCCCGCGTCGGTGAGCCGTAGATGGCGCGTATTGCGCTGCAAAAGCGTCACACCCAGATGCTTCTCCAGATTGCGCACGCACGACGTAACTGTTGCGTTCGCGAGATTCAGCGACTCGGCCGCGCGCGAAAAGCTGCCGCATTCCGTCACGCGCGCGAATACTTCCATTGCCCAAAGTCTGTCCATGCTTCCTCGTTAGATCGTTTTGCTGCCTTATGCTTGCCGCACGTTAGCGCGAGTTGGCGCGCGCGTCACGGGTCGCATCCATGCGCGCGATGAGCGCTGGCAGAAATGTTCCCCAGTCGGCCACGATTCCCACATCCGCCATGTTGAAGATATCCGCTTGCTCGTCGTTGTTGATCGCGACGATGCGCGTCGTCGTGCTCACGCCCGCAAGATGCTGCGGCGTGCCGGAAATACCCACTGCCAGATAGATCGCAGGACTAACAAACTTGCCGGACTGCCCGACTTGATGCGTGACCGGCAGCCAACCCGCGTCGACAGCGGGCAGGCTGCCGCCGAGCGCCGCGTCGAGGCGTGAGGCGAGTTTTGCGAGCAGCTCGAAACCATCCGGTCCCTGCATGCCGCGCCCGCCGCTCACCACGATACGCGCCGTCTCGACTGGTATGCGCGCGGCGTCCCCGGCAACGCCGACGATTTCTCCGGCATCGTGCGGTCCGCTCGATGCTTCGCGCCATTCCAGCGTTGCGGCCACGGCAGGCACCGCAGGCACGGATGGCACGGCGCAGGCGCGCGCCGTGCGCAAGGCGGCAAACCAGGGTCCGTGTCCGGCTCGAACGCGCACCGTACTGCGTCCGCCGAATACAGCCCGGTCGGCTTGTGCGTCGTTCGCATCGAACACTAGCTGCTGAACACGGCCGAATGCGCAGCCGTCGAACGCGGCGGCGAGGCGCGCGACGACTTCCTCGCCGAGCGCACCGGCAGGCGCGCAGACGCCATCGCCGTGTTGCAGGGCGAAGGCTTGAAGGGCACGCTCGAACACGCTGGCGAAATCGACAGCCTGGACCGGATCGCGCAAATCCGCCACTACGATGCAGACGATATGGTGAAGCGGCAGGCCTTGCAGCCGTTCAGCGAGTTCGGGACGGTGCGTACGCGTCACGCACATCGCAACGACTTCTCGCGCGTGGGGCTGGGCCATCTCCAGCACATCCCTGGCATGACTGACGAATTGCTGGGCGTCATCGTGCTCGTCGAGCAGCAACGCGATGATGCGGGAAGGGGATGTCATGGTCACGTTGGGCATGCGCTATCGAGAAGTTCAAGAACGGCAGCGAGTTGTGCGTCGAGTCCGGCGCGGGCATCGAGCGGCACACACCGTTCGCGCGCCTCGCGGGCCGTAGCGACGCATTGCACCGGCGTAATGCGGGAAGTGGCGCTGTCTTGACGGGCAACGGTATCAATCGTCAGTTTCTTCGCGAGCATCACGTTCTTCATGAGCGGATGGCGCAAGCGGTTACTGCGCGCGTTGGTGAGCGTCACGACGCAGGCATCGGGCACACTAACGTGTTCGGTCACATGACTGCGCGTGCGCACGGCGCGCAGCGTGCCGTTGCCGTCCACGCGCAGTTCTTCGGCCATCGTGAGGAGCGGCGCGCACGCTTCGCGTGCCAGCCAGGCGCTGAAGGTGCCGTCGTCGAGATCGCCGAATTCGCGGCCGGTGAGCCACAACGAGCCCGCGTCCGCAGCACGCAAGCCTGCGGCGATTTCGCGGGCGAACGCAGCGGGGTCCCAGCGCGCCGCATCGGCGACCGGGAGCAGGGCGAAGTGCTCCGGCTTATGGGCTGCGACCGCGCGCAGGAGTCCAGCCGCCCCAACGCCATCGGGCATGTAGACGGCGAGCGTGGCGTGCGGCAGCGTCTCGCGCAGGCGCAACGCCACTTCGAGCGCGGCCTCGTCGAAGGGACTCAGCTTGCGCGCCATGGCGTCCAGCAGCGCGGGGTCATGCAGCCAATCGCCGTGGGGAAGCGCCCACTTGGGGTCGAGCACGCCCGCAAGAATTACGCAGATCCGCATGCTAATGCTCCTCTGCGCCCGCGCTGCGGGCGGCAAGCCGGCCGAAGATCGCAGCCTTGCCAAGCGCCGTGCCGGTCATATAGGCGCCGCCGTGAAAGCCACCGACGATTTCGCCGGCGGCGTAGAGGCCGTCGAGCGTTTCGTCGAATACGTTCACCACGCGCATTTGCGCGTCCACGCGCAACCCGCAGTAGGTGCCGAAAACGGCCGCCGTGGAAGGATACGCATAGAACGGAGCCTGCTCGATGCGGCGCAGTTCGCCATGGTGATGAACGAGATGGCTGCGGCCGAACGCCTCGTCATGGCCCGATTCGACAGCGGCGTTGTACTGCACCACCGTGTCGAGCAGCGCGTCTTCGGGCACCTCGATCAGGCGCGCAAGTTCGGCAAGGCTGTGCGCCTCGATGAAAAGCCCTTCCTCGTGGCGGCGCTGAAAGTCGAGAATGCGCACGCGGTCGTCGCCGCTGTCCATGATGCGCTGATCGAGAATCTGGAACGTCGCGCCATAGGGCTGGCGAATCGCGGCGTCGCCAAGCAGCTTGTACGAGACCGATTCGTTGACGAAGCGCTTGCCGTCCTGGTTCACGGCAATTGCGCCTTTGTACACGGCGAGGCAGCTATGGTGATTCGTTTCGTCGACCGGATGCTTGCCATACGTGCCCTTGATATACGCCATGTCGCGCAGGTCCGCGCCGAACTCGAGCGCCATCTTCAGTCCGTCGCCCACGTTGCCGTCGCCACCGATGAACACTGCGTCGTCGTATTGGGGCGCATAGCGATGCACCATCTGCGCGTTGCGGCAGAAGCCGCCACTCGCGAGAATGACGCCGCGCTTCGCATGCAATGTGACGCTGTCACCGTTAATCGATGCGTGTACGCCTGTGAAACGGCCGTGTTCCGCGCGAACGAGGCGCAGCGCCGCGGCGTTCATCTGTACACTCACGCGGCGCGTTGCCGCGCAGGCGCGTGCGAGGTTGCGCACGGCGTCGGCGGGATCGACCGAATGCACGCGCGGCACCGATTGTCCCGACGAAGTCTCGATGGAAGGGCCGAACACTACGCCGTGCTCGCGCATCCAGTGGTACGTGTCGAGCTGGTGATCCACGTAGGCGCGCACGAGCGATTCGTCGTTGTCGAAGTTGCCGACTTCGCGCAGGTCGGAGAACAGTAGGGCGTCGCTGTCCTCCACGTCTTGCTCGCGTTGCAGATCGGTACCTGCAAAGGCGAGGCAACCTCCACTCATCGCCGACGAGCCGCCAGTTTCCGGTTGTTTTTCAAGCAGGGTGACCGTAAGGCCGGCGTTTGCGGCTTCGAGCGCGGCGCAGAAGCCTGCCATGCCGCCGCCAATCACCAGAAGATCGGATGTCGTCATCGCGTGCCTCCCTTAACAACGGCTGGCGATGGTCTCGCCCGCCAGTTTGCCGAACACGAGGCCTTTGAGCACCGAGGTCGCGCCGGTGTAATTGCCGTAGTACATGCCGATCGTTTCCCCAGCGGCGTAGAGGCCCGGGATGGGGGCGCCGTCCGTATTGAGTACGCGTGCGGCGGCGTCCACCTTCAGGCCGCCGAACGTGAAGACATTCGCCGAGATGATGGGATAGGCGAAGAACGGTGCACGGTCCACCGGCAACGCCCAGTTCGACTTGCGCGGTTCGAGCCCTTGCGTGGCGAGCCCATCGGCCGCGAGCGGATCGTAGCGGCCCTCGTGGCAAGCGGCGTTGTATGAGGCGACGGTGGCCGCGAGTGCTTCGGCGCTCACGCCGAGTTTCGCCGCCAGGGCTTCGAGCGTCGGCGCTTCGATCGCGGGCTGGTCGGTGCGGATCGCAAGGCGATAGTTCGGAACGTCCTTCACGCGCTGGTCCAGAATCACGTAAGCGATGCCTTCGTCCTGCTCGTAGATGCGGCGCGTCACGCGCTCATACCAGGCGTCGACCGTGCCGGGCGCTTCGTCGGTGAAGCGCTGACCGCGCTTGTTGACGAGAATGCCGTATGGAAATACGAAGATCGACGGCTCCGACACCCCCGAGCGCGGATCGACCGGCTCCGCATGGTAGCTGCCGAATTCGCCGCTAGGTGCGGCGCCCGCACGCAACGCCATGGCAATGCCTTCGCCTTTGTTGTAGTAACCGCCCTTGCACACGGGGCGCAGATAGACCGAGCGCGGACCGAGGTACTGCGCGAGCATTTCCGGGTTGCCTTCGAAGCCGCCACTGGCGAGCAC
>NZ_DASZJJ010000202.1:0-31043 GCF_035948235.1 Paraburkholderia sp.
ATCACTTCTGATTCGTCAGACCAGAAAGCTGAAAGCACGATGCGGCGCGCTGCCATGCGCGCCGCGTTTGACGCGCATGCCGCCATACGGGCGCCATGCGCGTTTTTTCATGGGTTTCTCCCCGATACGTCGCCAACACTCGGCAACGTCATATTCGTACGCTATAATGCGCGGGTCTTAGGGGAGTAGTCTGCCTTGCGCGCAATGTGCGAGGCGCCGTCGTCAACATAATTGGCAGATTTGCCATGGCGCCGGCAGCCGTTCTTCGGCCTGACGAGACCTATGACGTCATCCCTTACACCCGGGCTGGGCGGGGGGATTGCGTCATTGGTCCAACCGTCCGGCCCGTGGAATGTCACTACAACAATGTCCCTCAATTCCCGCTTCCACCACCCGGAGCGTGCGTCATGATCTGGACGTTCGCCCTGCTCATTGCCGCTGCCGGCATCATCTATCTGTCCTGCGAGACCTTCGTCAATGGCGTCGAATGGCTCGGGCAGAAGCTCAGTATCACGCAGACCGCCACCGGCACGATTCTCGCCGCGTTCGGCACCGCGTTGCCTGAAAGCGTGGTCACGCTGGTGGCCGTGGCGTTCGGCGGCGACGATGCGCACAAGGAAATCGGCATCGGTGCGGCCATTGGCGGCCCGCTCGCGCTCAGCACGATTGCCTATGCGGTGGTAGGCGTCGCGTTGCTCGCGACCGCCGCTCGTGCGGGCCGCGCGCGCGCCGGCATGGTGGACGCCAATACGCGACGCCTGCGCCGCGACCAGCTCTGGTTCCTCGCAATCTTCGTGGCGAAGATCGGACTTGGCCTCGTGGTGTTCCACTTCAAGCCGCTGCTGGGCATCGCGTTCCTTGCGGCCTACGCGTTCTATTGCTGGAAAGAACTGAGCGACGATGGCGGCGAGGAAGAGGAAGAAGGCGGCGATCTCGAACCGCTCAAGCTGCGCCCGCGCGACGCCAATCCGGCCATGGTGTGGATCCTGCTGCAGACGCTCGGCGCGCTGGTGGTGATCTTCTTCGCGTCGCACCTGTTCGTGCAACAGATTAGCGCCGTGGGACCGTGGCTCGGCTTGAGCCCGCAGTTGACCGCGGTGCTGTTCAGCCCGATCGCCACCGAACTGCCCGAGATCATGAATGCGATCATCTGGGTGCGTCAGGGCAAGGAGCGCCTTGCGCTCGCCAATATCAGCGGCGCGATGATGATCCAGGCGACCATTCCCACCGCATTTGGCCTGTTCTTCACGCCGTGGCATCTGGGCTCGCCGTCGATCCTCGCCGCCGTGATGACGATGCTCGCGATCCTGTTCCTGCAGTGGTCGTTCCGCGCCCCGCAGGTCAAGAGCCGTCAGCTCACGCATGTAGGCTGGCTCTATGCCGTGTTCGCAGCGATGCTCTTCGTGATTCCGCAGTAAGGCTGCGCTTCATCCAGGCACGTTTAAATACGCTTTAAATGTGCTTTAAAGCGCCTGGCTTATGCATGCGCGGGACGGAACACCCACACCGCCTCGCGCATGCACCGCGTGCACTATGGCTATAGTGACCGGCCCAAACGACTTTCAGCTCATTGACTGCGCGTCTTTCGCCCCTTGTTCGCGGGAGCGCGCGCCAGCGTAGGCCCAGCAATCGAGCGTTACGCGCAAACCCGGCCGCGCGTTCCCGAGCGCCAGGCCAAAACCGTGCATGCGCATGACCGCCTGCACCAGCGAAAGCCCCAGCCCCGAACCCGGCGCCTCGCGCGTGCGCTCGCTGCGATAAAAACGCTGGAATACGGCCATACGCTCCGCTTCCGCAATGCCCGGGCCGTTGTCGCTCACCTGCACGCTCGGCCCTTGCGCCCCCATCGAGACCTGCAGACCCACACGCCCGCCTGACGGCGTGAACTTGATGGCGTTGTCGAGCAGATTGGCGAGCGCTTCGAACAGCAGCGCGTAATCGGCGCGCACCACGGGCACACGCTCCAGTTGCAGCGTCAGGTCGAGATGCTTTTCGGCGGCGAGCGGCTGATAGAGATCGGCCACTTCGGCACACAGCCTATCCAGCGCAACATCGCCGAAACCTGCGCGCCGCCGCATTGATTCGATCTCCGAAATACGCAGCATCGCCGTGAAGCGCCGCAGCACGTCATTGACGCCGCGCGTGGCCTGATCGACGAGGCTCGCGTGATCGCCATCGAGCCGCTCCAGCGGCACACGGGCGAGATGCGCGCGCACGCGCACGAGCGGCGTGCGCAGATCGTGAGCGATGCCGTCGCACGCGCCTTTGACCTCATGCATGAGGCGCGATACTTCGTCGAGCATGTGATTGACGATCTGCGAGAGCCAGCTGATTTCGTCCCTGCCACCGTCGGGCAAGCGCGCGTCGAGATCACCCGCCGCGATCTGCTGCGCGACACGGCGCACCGCCTGCACGCGACGCAACTGCGATGTGGAGACCAGCACGCCCACGCCCAGGCCACCCAGCATCACCAGCACCGCGCTGCCCGCCAGACCACCGAGCATGGTCTCGCGCAAACGTGCCATTTCGCCCACGTCGCGCGACACTACCAGCAGATCGCCATCAGGCAGGCGCGTCACGCGCGTGCGCAAATACTGGGGATGAACCGTGGTGGGGCCGATCAGAAACGGCCGGTCCCAGACGCCGACGCCGTTTTCGGTGAGGTGATGCGGCATGCGCGCGATATCGCCCGCGAGCCAGCGCTTGTCCGGCGAGAATAGACCGTAGAAGTTCACCGGGCGCTGGATCTGGCTGCGGATATGCGCGTCGAGCTGCGCGGGCACCTGCGCTGGCGCAAGCGCCGAAAAATACGCGAATTGCCAGTTGATGTTGTAGTCGGCCTCACGTGCGGTATAGGACGCCGATTGCCAGTAATTCAGATAAACGAGCGCGGACATGGATGCCGAAAACACCAGCGCATAGATCATCAGCAGCCGGAATGTCGTGCTGCGCCAGAGACTCATTTTCATCGTATTTCCCCGCATTTCCCCGCCTTCGCGCCCAGTATCGCAAACCGGCCATACACAAACATGAAAAATTTTTTAGTTTTGTGAAAGAACGCATACATAACATCCATGCCGCTAAAGAAAGTTTAATTCGCCGGCAATGACGCTGTCGTGGCGGGCAGTCAAAATAGGCAGTGCGAATCGACGACTTTCTGTTCATTCGCCACAAAAATCAGTCTTGACCCGCCTTTGTTACCCGCCATAGAGGAAATTCACCATGAAACGCGCTCTTACGCTTTGCCTGCTTTCGCTTGCTGCCGCGCTGCCGGCCTTGACCTCCGTTTCAGCCCATGCAGCAGCGGACCCTGCTGGGCGGCACGGCGTTGCGCCTATCCAGATCAAGGCGCAACTCTATCGCGCATGGCTCAACGGCACGACCGCCACCGACGAGAAGAATTCATATCCGTTCGCACCGTCCAATCGCGCTGAAGTATCCGCTTCGCGCTGCGGTTATGTGCTTGGTAACCCAGGCGCATCGGAATTTCCGGCAATCACGCGATCTGTCTGTTCGCAATAAACACCACACCTTCACGCATTATTCCCAGGCACTTCAAATATCGGCGCGCTGATTTGTCGCACCGGTTTTCTGTCGGATCAAAAACGTTATATCCGGTAAGATATTTCGAATCCGCAGGCGGCACAGCCGCTTATTTCAGCTTATCCCCTGGCTTTTTGCCAAATTCAATGAGAAGCGCGGCGCATGATGCGTCGCCTCTCTCATCGCAATGCCGATATCGAAGTCGTCAACTTTCATTCCATTCGCGTTCAAGCCGCTAGACAAACGCACCGTCGCCTTGCGCCTGGCGCTCACGGGCGTGCCGCTCGTCGCGTGGCTCGGGCTATGTGTGGGCCGTCTGCCGCTCGCACCGGGACAGGTCGCGTTGACGTTGCTCGCGGCGCTTCATCTGCACGCGCCGCTCGCCAATAGCGCGCACGCCGCGTTACTGCATGCCGTGGTGATGGACGCGCGCCTGCCGCGCCTCGTGGCTGCGGCATTGATCGGCGCGGCGCTCTGCACGTCGGGCGCGACCTATCAGGCCGTGTTTCGCAATCCGCTGGTTTCGCCAGGGTTGCTCGGCGTGCTCGGCGGCTCGGCATTTGGCGCGGCGCTCGCCATCGTGGCAGGCAGCGGCAGCGCGCACGCCATGTGGATCGAAGCGAGCGCGTTCGTGGGCGGCATCCTCGCGATGGCCGTTGGCGTGGGCGCGGCGTCGCTGATCGGCGGTATCGCGGACGCACGCGGCGAGCGCGGCGGCGTGCTCTCGCTGCTGCTCGGCGGCCTCGTAAGCAATGCACTGTTTTCCGCACTCGTTTCGCTGCTCAAATACGTGGCGGACCCGCTCAACCAGTTACCCGCCATCGTGTACTGGCTACTCGGCTCGCTTGCGCAGACCGGCTGGCACGATCTTGCGTGGGCCGCCGCGCCGCTCGCGCTGGGCACGCTGCTGCTGTGCTTCGCCGCTCCGCTCATCGACGGCCTCACGCTCAGCGACGACGAAGCGCGCAGTCTGGGCGTGCCCGTGCACACGATCCGCTTTGGCGTGATGGCGCTCGCCACGCTGGTCAGTGCGTTGACGGTCGCGCTAGCGGGCATGATCGGCTGGATCGGCCTGCTGATACCCAATCTCGTGCGACCGCTGGTGGGCGCGTCGAATCGATTCGTACTGCCGATGAGTGCGCTCGTGGGCGCGATTGCGCTCATGCTCGCCGACACCTGCGCGCGCAGCGTCGCCAGCGCGGAAATCCCGCTGGGCGTGGTCACCGAACTGGGCGGCGCGGTAGCGTTCGTGGCCGTCCTGCGCACGCTGCGCCGCGATGGACGCTAGGCCCATGAGCGATCCGCATTCGCTGGCCTGCCGCGATATCGTCGTGCGGCGCGCGCACGCGTGCGTGCTCGACGGCGTGAGCTTTGGCGTGCGCGCGGGCGAGCTGGTGTCGCTGCTCGGCGTGAACGGCGCGGGCAAAAGCACGCTGCTACGCGTGCTACTCGGCCTCATTTCACCCACGGCCGGCGAAGTGCATCTGCAAGGCCAGCCGTTGCAGCGCCAGGCGCGCCGCACGATCGCGCAGCAGGTGGCCTGGGTGCCGCAGCATCACACGCCGCAATTCCCCTATACCGTCGAGCAGATTGTCATGCTCGGGCGTCTGCCGCATCGCGGTCTCATGCGCGCGCCGCGCGCGGAAGATCGCGAGGCCGTGGCCGCGGCACTCGACGACATGCAGATCGCGCATCTCGCGCAACGCGACTACGGCGCACTCTCGGGCGGCGAGCGTCAGCGCGTGATGCTGGCGCGTGCGCTCGCGCAGGGCGCGCGCATCCTCCTGCTCGACGAGCCGTTCGCGGGCCTCGACTTCGGTCATCATCTGCGCCTGCTGGAGCGCCTCGCGGCGCTCGCGGCCAATGGTTATGCGATCGTCAACACGAACCATCGCCCCGACGACGCCTGCAACCTTTCCACGCGCGTGGCGCTGCTGGACGGCGGACGCATCGTTGCCGACGGGCCGCCGCGTGACGTCCTCGATGCACCAACCGTTGGCGCGCTCTATCGCGCCCAGGTCGAACAACTCGACATCGACGGCCAGCGCTACTTTCGCGCTGCCGCACCGCTTTCCTCACTGCCGCCCTCCAGTACCCGATGACCTATCGACATCCGTCGCACTGCGCTGCCTTCGCGTTCGCAGCCGCGTGCGCATTCGCCGCCGCGCATGACGCCCACGCGCAAAGCGCGCCGTCCGCCTCCGCCGATAAAACCACGCCAGCCGATACAAAAACGACCACGCTCCCCGCCGTCGCCGTGAGCGCCAGCGCCACGCCGGACAGTACCAACAGCCCGCGCAGCGATACCGCAACGCTCGGGCCGCTTGGCACGCTCAAGCGCGTGGACACGCCTTATACGGTCAACGTAGTGACGCAGGAAGTGATCGCGGATCAGCAATTGAAGAGCATTCCCGATGCGCTGCGTCTGCTGCCTTCGGTCCAGGGCGACGGCGCCCGCCCGCAGAGCCGCGGCATTCAGGGCAGCGTGGTGCAAAACAGCCGCATCGACGGACTCAATGTGGTGTCGACCACCGATTACCCGCTTGAGGAATTCGATCGAATAGAAGTCCTGAATGGTCTGGCTGGCGCGCTGTACGGCCCGGCCAATCCGGCGGGCACGTTCAACTACATCCAGAAGCGGCCAACCGACGAGCGCCAGCTTCATTTCACGCTGGGCTACGGCACGCAGACGCGCTTCACGCGTGGCCTCGACGTATCGGATCGCGTGGGGCCGTCGAAGGCCATCGGCTACCGCCTCACGCTGCTCGACGAAACCGGCACTGGCTACACAGACCACAGTTCGTTGCGCCGCCAGCTTGCCAGCGTGGCGTTCGACTTCCATCTCTCGCGCGATACCGTGGTGGAAGCGAACTTTAGCCACTACCACTACGTCACCAAGGGCTTCCCGGCAACCTTCGCGCTGGCGACCGGCGCGCATTTTCCGGCAGCGCTCGATCCAACCAATGCAGTCTGGGGCTCGGCCAACGGCGGCAATGACGACACCACCGATACCGGATCGCTGCGCCTGAAGCACGACTTCTCGCCGAACTGGCACGTGGAGGCGGCGGTGCTGCGCCAGATCGCCGACCGCGAATCGACCACGCCTACCAACACGATCGCCACCACGGGCGCTTACACCACCACGATTGGCACCGCCACTGCCAGCCGCTTCACGATCACGAGCAACCTGCTCTATCTGCGCGGCCACGTGGAAACGGGCAGCGTCCAGCACGACATCAGCGTGGGCACGAGCGGCTTCGTGTGGGACAACTTCAATCCCGTTGCGGGCGCAACGACTACGCTCGGCACGGCGAGTCTGGCGAATCCGCAATCGTTCGCGCTCACCGGCGTGCCCGACTTCGAGCATCGTTATCAGTCGGCGCAAAGCTCGCAACAGTCGTTCAACGCGAGCGACAATATCCGCTTTTCGCCGCACTGGTCCGTGCTGCTCGCGGGCAGCCAGAGCTGGCTGTCCACGCACAACTACAGTGTGAAGGGCGTGCAGACGAGCGAGTCGGCCAATCAGGGGCTATCGGGCGCGGCGAGCCTGATCTTCAAGCCGCGCGAGAACCAGAGCCTCTACGTGACTTATGCGGACAGTCTCCAGCAAGGCGATACCGCGCCCGCAGGCTCGACCAACGCGGGCAATATTCTCGATCCCTATCGCAGCAAGCAGTGGGAAGTGGGCTACAAGCTCGCACTCGCGCGCCTCAACGCATCCGTCGCGGCATTCCGCATCACGCGGCCTTACGCCTATACGCTTGCGGACGGCACGTATGGCACAGCGGGCAATCAGGTCAATCGCGGTATCGAGCTGATGCTGGACGGCAACGCCACGCGCAATCTCTCGGTGTTCGGCGGCTTGACCTGGCTCGATCCGCGCCTGTTCGATACGGGTAACGCGAGCACTGAGGGCAAACGCATCGTCGGCCTGCCTGAATTCGCGCTCAACGTGCTCATGCAGTACAAGGTGCAACAAGTGCCGGGGCTGTTCACCAACCTCAACGTCCACTACGTCGGCGCGCGGCCCACCGATAACGCCAACACCTGGTCGGTTGGCTCATACACGACGCTCGATCTGGGCGTGGGTTATCTCGCTGACATCATGGATCGGGCGGTGACGTTCCGGCTGTCTGTCGATAACGTCACGAACCGCCGCTACTGGACCAATATCGTGCCTGGTGGCCTGAACGGCTATACGGGGTCGGGCAATGCCACGGCGCAGCTCGGCGCGCCGCGCACGGTCACAGCTTCCGTGGAGTTCGACCTATGAGATTCGCTCGCCTCGCTCGTGTGCTTGCGGCCGCCGCGCTCGGTTCCTGCGCGTTCGCCGCGCAAGCTCAGCCTAAAACCCGCATTGCGGATCTCTGGTACGCGCACAACGCCGTGGTCACGATGCTCGGCTCCGCCAGCGACGTGGTGGCGACAGTTGCCCGGCCCCAGGCGCTGCCGTGGATGTTCCGCGTCGCACCTGCGCTGGCGCATGCGCAACCCGTTGCGGGCGCAACCGTCAACGCGGAAGACCTGTTGCGCCTGAACGCCGACGTGGTCTTCGCAAGCGCCGGCGACCCGACCATCGGCGCGATGCAGCGGCTGGGGCTCGACGTCGTGCCGGTGAGTTTCGACGATTACGATTCGATGCTTCGCTGCATCGACCTCACGGCGCAAACGCTCGACACGCCGCTCGCCCGCGAGCGCGCGCGGGACTATCGTGTCTATTTGCAGGCGACGCTGCGCGACACCGCCCAGGCGCTCGCCGCACATGGCGGGCATACGACGCCGCGCGTGCTGCATGTGGCGTCGCTCATGCCGCTGAAGGTGGATGGCTCGGACACCATCGTCGATCAGTGGATACGCGCGGCCGGCGCGCGCAACGCCGCCGATGGCTTGCGCGGCAACCTCAAGCCGGTGTCGATCGAGCAGGTGCTGGCGTGGCATCCCGATGTCGTGATTCTCGCGGCCAACGCGGGATCGATCGACGCGACGCCGCAGCGTGCGCTCTGGCAAACGCTCGACGCCGTGCGCAATGCTCGCGTCTATCGCAATCCGACTGGCGTATTCCCGTGGGACCGCTACGGCCCGGAGGCCGCGCTCGAAGTGCGCTGGGCCGCGCGAACGCTGCATCCTGAGGCGTTCAAGGATGCGGAGCAACCGTCTATGAAGTTGCAGACACAACAGTTCTATCAGCGCTTTTACGGCTACGCGCTCTCCAACGCCGAAGCGACGCTCATGTTGAACGGCGGGACTTGAGCGCAGCCGCGCTACGCGTTTGTGCGACCTCAAGCGCCAACGTGTGAAAGGCCACCACCGCGCCCGACGATTCGTCGGCGCGGCTGAGCAGCAATAAGCCAGCCGATCCGGCATCCGAAACGTTCCGGTACGTGATTCCTGGCAGCACGATCTCTTCGACCGAGCGCGGCACCAGCGCCACGCCCAGACCGGCCGCCGCCAGCGCCAGCACGCTCAGCGTGCTGGACACCCGAAACGCCGGCTCCACCGCGATGCCCAGATGCGCGCGCAAATGAACGAGGCCCGCGTCGCCATCGTCAGATGAAAAGGCGATGATCTGCTCATTGGCCAGCACCTTGAGCGGCACGCGGGCGCGTTTTGCCAGCGGATGATCCTGCGCCATCGCCACCACCATCGGCCAGTTGCCGATGCGCTCGCAACGTAGCGCGCGGTTTTCCGCAAGCGGTTCAACGGTGCCATAAGCGATGTCGATTTCGCCTTTCACCAGCGCATCTTCCTGCAGATTCGGCGGCATTTCCTGCACAGCGACCTGCGCGTGCGGAAAGCGCGCGCGAAACTGCCGTAGCGCTTCCGTGAGCATGCCGGACAGCACCGCGTTGCCCGCGAAGCCCACCCGCACGCGGCCGATTTCACCACGCAGCGAACGCCGCGCCGCATCGCGCGCGTGCTCTGCCTGCGCAAGCGTCCGACGCGCTTCCGTGAGCAAAACCTCGCCCGCCGCTGTCAACAACACGCCCTGACGGGTTCGCGTGAACAGCGGACCGCCCACCTCCTCTTCGAGATCGCGAATCTGCATGCTCAGCGCGGGCTGCACGATATTCAGGCGCTGCGCGGCCTGGCCGAAATGCCCGGTCTCGGCCAATGCCACGAAATAGCGCAAATGACGTAGTTCCATTCACGTTCCTTTCATCATCTGAACTGATCGAACGATCATAACAATATATTTTACTGATCGATGTGCGGTACCCATACTGCCCGGAGAGACATTTATTTCCCCCAGTAAAAGAGGCACTTTTCATGCAAACGACACTCCAGGACCGCCAGGACATTGCCGATCTGATGAACGGCTGGATGCACCGCGATCTCGCGCAATGGGGTCAGCTCGCGAACCTGTTCCACCCCGAAGGCACCATCGAGGTCACCTGGTTCGAAGGCTCCGCCACCGATTTCGTCGCAGGATCGCAGCGCATGGGCAAATCCGATATGCGCAGCAAGCATTTCGTCGGCCAGCCGGTCATACGCTTTAACGGCGCGAAGGCGATCGTGGAAACCAATGCGATGATCATCGGCGAAAACGTCGCGCTCGAGCTCGGCTGCGTCGCGCATAGCCGCTTTTACGATCTGGTGGAAAAGCGCGCGGGCGTGTGGAAGATCGTCCGGCGTCAATGCATCTACGACAACGCGTATTTCACGTTTCCTTGCGGCGTCGTCGAGATCGATCGCGAGGCTGTGCGCAAGCAACCGCGTGAATATGCGGCGCTTGGCTGGCTGCTCGAACAAGGCGGCTTTCCGGTAAAGCGCGTGTTCGCCACTAAAGGCAGTGAACTCGAACGGCAGATGAAGGCGCAGGGAGAGGACTGGCTCGAAAGTTGATCGGCGTGCAGACGCGGCCACTGCCGAAACCGGAATGTAAGCGACCTGTACAATCTAGCCTTGAGGTTTTTTCAATCTGTCCCTCGCGGCTTGCGTGCAGTTGCTCCCAACTCCTCAGTGGACGCGCCCCTGGCGGCGCTTCGAATCCGCGCGCCAGCCGCAGCCTTTAGCTGATCACTCCCGATGTCGGATATCGAATGCGCGCACGCATCGCGCGCCAACCAAACAAATAATCGCCATAAAGACCGTTGGGTGGCCGTCTGGTCGCTTGCGCTCGGCTCGTTTGCCAGCGTCACAACCGAATTCCTGCCCGTGGGCGTGCTGCCCGAAGTCGCGCGCACCTTCGGCATCTCGGACGGCCAGGCCGGGCTGATGATGACCTCGCCCGCGCTGTTCGCCGCCGTCGCCGCGCCGGGCGTGATGATCGCCGCGGGCCGCGTTGACCGGCGACGCGTGCTGATCGGCCTGTCCGTGATTCTGCTTGCGGCCTGTTTGATCGCGGCGTTCGCCAACAGCTTTGCGATGCTGCTGGTCAGCCGCGCGATGGTGGGTGCAAGCCTTGGCGCGTTCTGGTCGCTGGGCCTGGCTGTTGCGGGCCGTCTTGTCGCGCCAGAACACGTCCATCGCGCAGCGGGGACAATCTTCGGCGGCGCGGCGCTGGCGATGATCGTCGGCTTGCCCTTCGGCACCTTGCTCGCGGGGTTCTTCAGTTGGCGCGGCGCATTTATCGGCGCAGGCGTGCTGGCCACCATCGCGTTGATCGCGCAGATCGTGGTTCTACCTCCCATGCCCGCTCAATCGCGCCTGCGTCTTGGCGGTTTCGCCGCGTTCGCACGCCAACGCGAGGCGCAATTGAGTCTTGCGCTCACGCTCATCGTGTTCATCACGCACTTCGGCGCGTACACCTATCTGATGCCGCTGCTGCTTCAGGCCGGTGTCTCCGGCGATACCGGCACCTGGGTGCTGCTCGCTTATGGCTTCTGCGCGCTGGTCGCGAATTTCGCCGCCGGGCGTTATGTGAGCCGCAGGCTCAGCGCGGCGATGCTCGGCAATATCCTGCTGCTGGCCGTCGTGCTCGCGCTGCTGCCCTCGCTGGACCACGCGCGCTTCACGGTGCTCGCGGGGGTGATGATCTGGGGCATTGCGTGGGGCGCGTTGCCGCTCTGCCTGAACGTCTGGCATCGGCGTGTTGCGGGTGGCGAAAGCGAGGCCGCCGCCGCGCTCTTCACGCTGGCGACACAGGTGGCGATTGCGCTCGGCTCCGTCGTGGGCGGCGTGGTCGTCGATCATCAAAGCCTGGGCGCCGATTATCGTTACTGCGCGCTGATGGGATTCGTCGCTGCCGCGCTGGTGCTACGCGCGCGTGCGCGCAAACTTCACACGGCAAAGGACCAGGCATGACCGACCGTGAACTGATCGTTCCGCCACAAATGCAGGCGGTTGTTGAGCGCGCAGGCTATGTGCCGGCGGTGAAGGTCGGCGCGACTGTGTACTGTGCGGGACAGGTCGGGCGCACGCCCGAACTTGAAGTGATCGCCGATCCCGAAGCGCAGTTCGTCGCCTGCTGGGAGAACCTGCGCGTCGTGCTGGCCGAAGCGGGTTGCACGTTCGAAGATATCGTCGATATGACGACGTATCACGTGCAGATGAGCGAGCACATGGCAGTCTTTCGCGCCGTGAAGGACCGGGTGTTTCCGCGCGGCACCTGCGCATGGACGGCGATCGGCGTGTCCGAACTCGCGCGTGCGGGCCTGCTCGTGGAAATCAAGTGCGTGGCGGTGCAGCGGTAAACGGAAACCGCGCCGGGACAAACTCCATCCCGACGCGGCAGATCACGCCTTAAGGCAACGCTTCAGTGCGAAGCGTGCAGATACAGATACAACGACGATGCCGCCACGCCGCCCAGCAGCGGGCCGACAACCGGAATCCACGCATAGCGCCAGTCGCTGTCGCGCTTGCCCGGAATCGGCAGCAGCGCGTGCATGATGCGCGGCGAGAGATCGCGTGCGGGGCTCATCGCGTAGCCCGTGGGGCCGCCCAGCGAAATGCCGATACCCAGCACGAGCAGACCGACCGGCAGCGCGTCGAGCGCACCCAGGCCCACTTGCGGCGCAGCCAGATACAGCACGCCCAGAATCAGCACGAAGGTACAGATTGCCTCAGTGATGACATTGTGGCGCACGCAACGAATCGCCGGGCCCGTGCAGAACACGGCGAGCTTGAGATCCGCGTCCTCTTCGTTGGCAAAGTGCTGACGATAGGCCAGCCACACGAGGAACGCGCCAGCCATGCCGCCGAGCATCTGTGCGGCGATATAACCGCCCACTTTCGACCACGCGAACTTGCCCGCCAGCGCGAGGCTGATCGTGACGATCGGGTTGAGGTGCGCGCCGCTATACGCCGCCGTTACATAGACGGCCACGAACACGGCCATCGCCCAGCCCATCACGATGACGATCAGGTCCGCGCCGCGGCCCTTGGTTTTGGCAAGCAGCACGTTGGCGACAGCGCCGTTGCCAAGTAGCACGAGAATAGCTGTGCCGATGAATTCCGCAATATAGGGTGACATTTGGTTGTCTCACTTATTGTGCAGCGGGCATGCGTGGCCGATGCTCCGGCCCGCTGCCCGCGCGCTATTGTTGTGTGATTGGATTTACTTGGGATGCCCTGTTTCTACAACGATACTTCTACTGCCTTGCTTCCATGACATCGCGCATGCGCGATGTCACTGCGTGTCGTCGGCCCACGCCTTGGCGGCGCGCACCGCACGCTGCCAGCCCGCGCGGCATGCATCGACCTGCGAAGCCGCCATGCTAGGCGAGAAACGCTTGTCCACATGCCACTGGCTTTGCAGTTCGTCCACGTTCTTCCAGTAGCCGATCGCCAGACCCGCGAGATACGCCGCGCCCAGTGCGGTCGTTTCGGTGATCTGCGGACGCACCGCATCCACGCCCAGCAGGTCGGCCTGGAACTGCATCAGCAGATTGTTCGCACTCGCGCCGCCGTCCACGCGCAACTCGCCCACGCTGATGCCCGAATCCGCTTCCATCGCCGCGAGCACGTCGAGCGATTGATACGCAATCGAATCGAGCGCCGCGCGCGCGAGGTGACCCGAGGTCGTGCCGCGCGTCACGCCAAACAGCGAGCCGCGCGCACGGGCGTTCCAGTGCGGCGCGCCCAGACCGGCAAAGGCGGGCACGAGATACACGCCGTCGGTATGCGGGACGCTGGCCGCCAGCGCCTCGATTTCCGACGCGCTCTTGATGATGCCCATGCCGTCGCGCAGCCATTGCACCACCGCGCCTGCGATAAAGATGCTGCCTTCGAGCGCGTAATTGACCTGATCGCCGATCTGCCAGGCGATGGTGGTGACGAGGTTGTTCTTCGACTCGATGGGCTTGTCGCCCGTGTTCATCATCAGGAAGCAGCCCGTACCGTAGGTGTTTTTCACCATGCCGGTATGCGTGCACATCTGGCCGAACAGCGCAGCCTGCTGATCGCCGGCGATACCCGCAAGCGGAATCTTCGATGCAAACACCGTCGTCTTGGTCGGTCCATAAACTTCGGATGACGAACGAACTTCCGGCAGCATGCTGCGGGGAATATCGAGCGCTTCGAGCAGATCGTCGTCCCACTGGCGCGTGTGAATGTTGAACAGCATCGTGCGCGATGCGTTGGTCACGTCCGTGACGTGCAGTTCGTGCTTGGTGAAGTTCCAGACGAGCCAGCTGTCGACCGTACCGAACGCGAGCTTGCCCTGACGCGCCTTTTCGCGCGCGCCTTCGACGTTGTCGAGAATCCAGCGGATCTTGGTGCCCGAGAAATACGAATCGATCGGCAGACCGGTCTTGGCGCGCACTTTCTCTTCGAGGCCTTGCGCCTTGAGCTGGTCGCAGAAGTCGGCCGTGCGGCGGTCCTGCCAGACGATGGCGTTATAGATCGGATGACCCGTTTCGCGATCCCACACGATGGTGGTTTCGCGCTGGTTCGTGATGCCGATAGCAGCGATGTTGGTGCCGTTCATGCCCGCGCGCGTGACGGCTTCGGCGGCGACGCCTGCCTGCGTCGACCAGATTTCCTGCGGATCGTGCTCGACCCAGCCCGGACGCGGATAAATCTGTTCGAACTCTTTCTGGGCGGTCGATACGATGCGGCCCTGGCGGTCGAACAGCATCGCGCGCGAACTCGTGGTGCCCTGGTCGAGCGCGAGAATGTATTGTTGATCCTGCATGTCTCTTATCTCCATCCGTACGTAGTTGTGATTCGCGCCGCGCCTTTAACGGATTACGCGGCGCGCGATGTTGCTACCTGCGTTGCCACCTGCGTTGCTGCCTGACGTTGCCAGCCGTGGCCTCAATGTGGCACGGCCGTGCGCGCCTGGCTCGCGGCGAACCACGATTCGAGCGCGGCCGTCACGGCCTCCAGCGTGCCCGACGCCACATGCAGGCCGAGCTTCGAGCGGCGCCACAGCACATCCTCGGCGCAGGTTGCCCATTCGGTATCGCGCAGATAGCGCAGCTCGGCCTCATAGATGCCGGGCGCGATCTGCGGGCCCAGATCGTCGAGCGATTTCGCCGCGCCAATCAGTCGCTCGGCGCGCGTGCCGTACGCGCGGGCGTAGCGCAGCGAGAGCGGTGCGGGCAGCCACGCGAAGCGTTTGGCGAGGCTCTCGGCGAACGGTGCGAAACGCGCATTGGCGATGTCGCCGCCCGGCAGCGGCTTGCCCGCCGTCCATGCGCCAGCCTTGCTGCCGAGGGCGCCTGCCAGCATGTCGCCGGCCTCTTCTGCGAGCTTGCGGAAGGTCGTGATCTTGCCGCCGAATACGGACAGCAGCGGCGCGCCGTTGGTGTCGTCAAGCTCGAGCCGATAGTCGCGCGTCACCGCCGAAGCGTTCTTCGCGCCCTCTTCCTCGAGCAGCGGACGCACGCCCGAATAGGTCCAGTGCACATCGGAGGGCGAGATCTTACGCTTGAAATAGCGATTGATCGACTCGCACAGGTAACGCGTCTCGTCGCCGTCGATCGCGACCTTGGCCGGATCGCTGCGATATTCCACATCGGTCGTGCCGATCAGCGTGAAATCGTGCTCGTACGGAATCGCGAAAATAATGCGCTTGTCGGGGTTCTGGAAGATGTAGGCATGGTCGTGCTCGAACAGACGCTTCGTCACGATATGGCTGCCCTTCACCAGACGCACGCTATGCTGCGCGTCGCCGCCGATCGCACCGTGCAGGACCTCGCCCACCCACGGACCGGCCGCGTTCGCGACGGCGCGCGCGCGCACGTCGAAGGTGCTGCCGTCGGCGCGGCGCAGCGTGGCCTGCCATTCGGCTTCACCAGTGGCGTTTTTCACGCGCTGGGCGGCCACCAGCTTGGTACGCGTGAGAATGCGCGCGCCGCGTTCCTGCGCATCGAGGGCATTGAGCACGACCAGGCGCGCGTCGTCCACCCAGCCATCCGAATACACGAAGCCGCGACGGATCGAATCGATCAACGGCGCACCTGCCGCGTGGCGACGCATGTCGATGCCGCGCGAGCCCGGCAGCAGTTCGCGCTTCGCGAGGTGATCGTAAAGGAACAGGCCGATGCGAATCAGCCATGCCGGACGCAGATTGGGCATGTGCGGCATCACGAAGCGCAGCGGCCACATGATGTGCGGCGCCGCGCGCAATAGCGTCTCGCGCTCCTGCAGCGCCTTGCGCACGAGCCCGAATTCCCGGTACTCGAGATAGCGCAGCCCGCCGTGAATCAGCTTGGTGCTGGCCGACGAGGTATGCGAAGCCAGATCGTCCTGCTCGCAAAGGAGCACGGACAGCCCGCGCCCGGCTGCGTCGCGCGCGATGCCCGCGCCGTTGATCCCGCCGCCCACGACGAGCAGATCGTACCGATTCTCTTGAGTCACCTGCGTTTCCTGTTTGTGGCCCTGTTTGTGGGCTTGGCTCAATGCCCTTGATCGGGCCCCATGCAAGTCCATATACGAACCATAAATGTTCGAATGCGAAATCTAACGAACAAAATCGAAAAAGTAAAGTTCGATCCGATGAAACGAGGGGAAAGTGGGGAAAAGCGGGCGTTTGGGGACGAAAAGGGTCAAAAAACTGGGGTTTTCCCGGGGGATGGCGTTACGCAGATAAGAGAAAACGCGCTTCAGACAGCGTGTTAGCCGCCTGTCAGGAAGCAGAACGGACACAGAAATGTTCGATTTATTTTCGTACGATGTTCGTTTCTATGTCAGAAGAAACGCGGCTCTTGAGCCAGAGACCGAACTCGCGCATGACCTCGACGACGGGCAGCAACCGCATGCCGTCGTCGCTGAGCCGGTATTCGACACGCGGCGGCACTTCCGGAAATACGGTGCGCAGCACCAGTCCCGCGTCTTCCAGCGCACGCAGATCGAGCGTGAGCATGCGCTGCGAAATCCCGGGCATGTCGCGGCGCAGATCGTTGAAGCGCTTCGGCCCATCGAGCAGATACGACACCAGCAACAGCCGCCAGCGACCGCCCAGCAGACGCATCGATTCTTCGACTGAGCAACCCGTCGCGCTTTGCTTCATTTCAACCGCCGGCGCGAGCGATGTTTATTGCGCGACATACACCGCCGTGCCGGCCTGGGCGATGGTTTCGTCCATGTCGGCGGGCAGCGGCTTGTCGGTGAAGAGCGCGTGAATCTGGTTCAGGTGGCCCTGGCGCACGAGCGCCGGGCGACCGAATTTCGAATGATCGGTGACCAGATAGACGGTGCGGGCGTGCTGGATGATCGCTTCGGCCACACGCACTTCGCGCGTATCGAAGTCGCGCAGCGTGCCATCGGTTTCGATCGCCGAGGTGCCGATGATCGCGTAATCCACCTTGAACTGGCGGATGAAATCGATCGTCAGCTCGCCCACAATGCCCTTGTCCCACGGCCGCACGATGCCGCCCGTGATGAGCACCTCGCACTCGGGATAGCCGCTCATCATGCTCGCCACGTTCAGGTTGTTCGTGATAACGCGCAGGCCGCGATGACGGTTGAGCGCGCGCGCGACTTCCTCCGTGGTGGTGCCCAGATTAATGAAGAGCGACGCCTGATCGGGGATATGCGAGGCGGCGAGCGCGCCGATGCGGCGCTTCTCGTCGTGGAACATCTGCTGGCGCGCGCTGTAGGAGACGTTTTCGGCGCTGGTGGGCAGGCTGGCGCCGCCGTGATAGCGACGCAGCAGATTCATGTCGGCGAGCCAGATGACGTCGCGGCGGATGGTCTGCGGCGTCACGTCGAAGTGCGCGGCAAGATCGTCGACGGTCACGAAGCCGTCACGCTGCACCCATTCGAGCAGCTCCTGCTGGCGCGCGTTGAGGGTGAGGCGGGGGTCTCGGGTCATGTTTTGTGGCGCAGTTGGGGGAACTGGCCGTATTGTAAGCGCTGAGACCGGCAGCGTCGCGCGGGGTCCGCGTGCGCTGTAACGCCGTTCAAACCTGTTGGCGATATCGCCGGAATCAGGACTTGCTGCAAACGTGTTTCATGACGAGATACTGCATGGAGTCAGGCGGGACATCGTCGTAGATGTTGGGGTATTCCGGGGTCACTTCGACCTGGCCCGCTTGTGGCCCATAGGTCGTCGTTTGTCCCATGGACCAGGTTCGACCCGGGCAGTCGAACGTCCATAGCGAAACCTGGCTTCTCACCGGGAACGAATGTGACGGGTAGGGTTGAGGATCGGCGTAGACGACCTTGACCTTGACCTGCGTGTGATCCTTTTGTCGAACGAGGGACGACGGGTCGATGGAGACGTTCAGTAGATTGTCATTTTCGAGCGCGACCCAGTTTGCGGCAAAGGCTCCGCTTGTCGTGAGAGCCAGCAAAGCACCTGCAATCCAGTTAATTTTCATTGAGTTTCCTTCCTTCACACCGGGGCATTGGCAATAAGGAAAGCCGGATGCCCCCGGCATGGTTAAAGCATTGGCATATATGAGGGCGGCGCGTTGAGATAAGCATCGCCGATCGCCTTGCCTGCCGACTCTGCGGCGGCAGCAGCCTCTTTCTTGATACGGGCTACCGCGCCGGCATCGTCGATAGAACGCAACTGCATGAACACGCCGTCGCCCAGCGAGACATTGTTCAAACGGGTGATGGTGTTGTGGACGAAGTGGTCGAAGAAAGCGATCACTTCCGGCGAAAGCTTCAGCGGTTTGACCCACGCCGTAGCGAGTTCGCGCACGGTCGGATCGGAAATATCGTCGACGCGCTTTGACTGGTAGAACGCATTTGATTGCTCGGTGCCGTGATCGACGCGGTCGTAGTAGGCGGCGCGCGTGTCGTACTGCGGTGTCTCACCGTCGAATATTGCGTTGTAGACGTTTGCGTCCACCGTGTTGACGAACAGTAGGTCCCCCTGGCTCGGCCCATGCGTGCGGTCATGCACGCCCCGCGCCCACGAGACAAATAGCTTCTGGTGGGCAAGCATATGCTGCTCCAGCTGAGCCCTGCCGCCAGCGCGCAATTGTGCGGTATAGGCCGCGAACAGGTCACCCGCATTCATGTTCTTGCCGCCGACATTGACCGTTTTCTGGAATGCAATCTGTTTCTGCACGGAGAACAGACCTTGCGCCTCCAATTGATCGAGACGACGCAACGGCACGCCGTAAGACCAACCCTCGTTGAGCATGTTCTGCGCTGAAACGCGTGCAAGTTCCGAGGATTTGTCTTCTTCGCCATCCTTGAAGCCGCCGCCAACATCCGCCTGACTGCCTGGATAAACAATTTCAACGAGATTCGCCGCATTCTTCGAGTCGCGCGGCGAGTCGAGATCCTTGTAGAAGCGCAGTTCGGTTGCGGCGACGTGATGGGTCACACGCTTGAATTCGCCCGGTGTGTCGTACTGGCCTAATGACTGCTTCGCGAGACCAACAATCACGCCAATGCCCTTGGTCGTGATCTTCGCCACCAGACCTTCTCCCGGGATGAACGACAGCACCGGAGACAGCACCTTGCTGAATAATGAATCGGCGTAGGCGCTCGATACGCAATCGACCAGGCCCATATAGTCGAACTGGACCTTGATGCCCTTATAGGTCACCGCTCCGTCTTTTTTCGTGCAAACCTTATCGATCAGATCATTGGAGAATTTGCGGGCAATGACGCCTCCACGATCGAATCCAAACATCGATATGCGGATGGTTTTCAGCGGGCGCGGGTCGGTCTTTGCATTTTCGACGATCTGCTTGAACAGGATTGTCGCCTTATCGACCCGCGCATCGAAACCGGTGCCCATATACGCGGCAGCAATCTCGCTGTCGCGAATCGGCGGATAGGAATCTGCAACCACCTTGATCGCTGACGAAACGACCATGGGGACATAAGTCGTCGCCTTGCTGAGATTCTCGGCAATTTTCCTGGGGTTGAACGCATCCATCATCGATGATTTGACCTTCCCCCGTACGTCGCCGCCCTTCCAGTCGGCGGCAATTTTTTTGGCTGCGTCCGTCGCGCCTTTTTTCGCTGCTCCCGTCGCTTGACCTTTCAGAAAGCCCTGTACCTCGCTTTTGAATTTCGCGCCCAGGGCACCGTCAATCCCCGTGGGATCATCGGACAGCAAGCGGCCCATCCCCTCAATGTAAAGCCGATAAATACCGGTCTTTTCGTTCGTGGGCTCGTGGGCAAGATACAGCCGGCCAATATTCGAGAGTTCCTCGGTGTCCCCGGAAGTATGTCCAAAGCCATCGAAAAAGAAGCTGATCGTAATTTCCTGCTGACAGCGATAACAGCCATCCGGAGGTGAATCAGGCAATGCCTTCGCCACGCTGGCTGCCCGCTGCGCACGATCGGCTCCGCCAGGCGACGCAGCGCCCGACCACGTTGCGCTTTCAGCCGTCGAAGGCGCTTTCAGCCATGAGAATGCCATCGTGTCGTCCTTGTCAGTGCGTACCCGGGATGTCCGGATTGGTCGGGAAATTCACCCACGCAGCCTCGACGCGCCGGTTTGGAAGAAAATGGAACTCGATAAAGCCGTCGTGTTTATTCTTCAAAGGCGGAACGGGTATATCGGTTTCAAATGTATCGTGCGGAGCATCGGCCAGATACTGCGCCTTCGTCCACTCAAGCTCGACCTTCACATGAAGCTGCTTCGTGTGTTTTGGAATGCTGAAGCAGCATACGATTCCGCCCCCGCCACCCGACTGGTGTGCTTCGGAAGAGCCGCCGGCAAATCCGTTAACATAAAAACTGGAAATATGCCGATCCGTGTAGTTGTAGCCGATCACACTATATGGGCCATACGCATCCTCGCCGGAAACACACGCATGACTCCAGACAGCGCCGCCCAGAAGCATCGCAGCTAGCGCAACGTTACGGAATTTCCCACGCGTATGAAACGCGTCCCGCAAACGTCGAAGAAAATTCCAGCGTTGATGAGAAGTCGTTTGTGTCATCGTTTAGTCTTTCTATTAGCGACAATTCCGTCGCGATTATCTGTTGTTGCTGATAGCTTCAGGCGGGGTTCACGCTACCGCTGCATCCCGCTCACGCAGCAATTCATCCCAAACCACTGCGTCAATTCCCTCGAGCTTCGCCGTAAGCGGCGCGTCGCTATCGCTTTGCGCCGCCAACGTCTCTGCAATCTGCGCGTGCGTATCGAACGACGGATGCACATTAAGCGCGAGAAGTGTGAAATAGGCCAGATCGCTCTCGCTTTTCAAACCATGCGTTTGCGCGGCGCGCGCCAGCAATGCACGAATCGTCGTGATGCAATCGTGGCTGTCCATCGCACTTGCGGGCGGCAACAACTCGTCCTTTAGCCGGTGATAAAGCGTCTCGGCAAAACTCTCATTGGATAACAACTCAAACTGCGCAGGCGTGAGCACGATGGTGTCGACCAATGCCTTAGGCAAGGTATCGGCATCCACACCGGCCACACTGCGCCAGCCACTACGCCAATAGCGGTATTCGCGCACCCCAGCCAGAAAATCGGCGCGCTGTTGCTCATCGAACACCGACACCAGGATCTCGAGGATCGACGGATCGTAATGGCGCAAAAGCGCGCGACGGCCGTCGGGCAGCACAACCTCCGCGTAGGCCTGCAGATGAATGGCCAGGGCGTCAATCGGCTGTCGAGACGCAATCCACACCATCAGATCCTGTGTCTGCGCGCGTTTGAGCAGCAGACGCATAAACGCTTCGTGTTCCGCGCGAGCAGGGTCGAGCGCGACGAGCAGTGGGCCCATCGCAGGCGTGCGCGATTCAAGCATCGACTCCGGATAAAGTCCGCGCCAGGCAATCCCGTGGCGGTCAGCCTCGCCAAGCAGCGTTGCATCGAGAACGCCATCGATCAGAGCGTAGAGGCTGTAGCGCCCGCCTGTCGCCGGCGGCGTCTCAACCGAAGCCTGCCACGCAAGCAGGTCGGCGAATAATTGATCGACATTCGTAGCAGTCATGGCTCTACCCTTCAAACACGCGGCGTGAAGGCCGTCTTCAGTTGTGCGGCGTGTTGCAGGCAATCCTTGCACACCCCTTCCGGCAGAGTCGGCAACGGATAGCTGGTGCTCGCCGGACCGCTGAGACTATGCTGGCTGCCCTTGATATCGATCTTGCCCGGTGCGTGAATTTCGATGTTGCCGTCCTTGATGCGGATATAGGCGCCGCCGGAAGTCAGCAGGATCTCCTGCTTCGCTGCGGCTTCGACGTTTTCCGTCGCAGAGATCAACTTGACGGTCTTTTGCGCGGTGAGTTCGACATTGTCGTCGTGCGCGCGAATTTCCACCTTGCCCTTACCCGCAAACAGCTTCATGCCCGAGTTCTGCACGAACAGGCTGATCTTTTCCTTCGCGCTCGCAATGAGCGACTTGCCCGTCGCCACCTGCACGTTCTGACCACCCACAAGGGCGATCTGTTGATCGGCAGCGATATGCGCGGATTGTTGCGTCGACAATGCAATACCGGATGGACTGGCCATCAGCAATAGCGATTCGCTGAATGCATTCGCGCTTCCCGTGCCACCGCCCGCGGTATTGCCGCCGCTTGCACTCGCGCCTTGTACGTTCGACTGCGTCGCGCCCGTAAACGTCTTGAGCGCACTCACGCCGTCCTGCAGCGATTCAGCCTGATGCGTCTCGCTGGTCTGCGAAAGCGCGTCGAGCATGTCCTGCGCGCCCGACAGTTGCGTATGCGCCTCGCTCACGTCGAGTTGCTGGCTCGTCGCGTTCTTCGCATGAGTACTGACGTACAGGCCCTTGCCCGCGCGCACCGCGCCGAATGCATCCGATTTCAGATCGAAACCGCTACCCAGATAGCTACCCCGAGCATTCGCATTCTGCGCAATCAGGTATCCCAGGTGTAGTTGCGAGTTCGCACTCGTGCTGTAGAGCTGCATGCGGTTCTGGCCGGTGGCGTCGTCCAGCACCATCTGGCTGTACCCGCTGCCGCCGTATTCCTTCGACTTGTAGCCGGAGAGAATCCCGTTCGTGTGCCAGTCGGGATTCGTCGATGCGTTATAGACCCGTCCCGTCACGATCGGCCGGTCGCAATCGCCATCGAGCCAGTTGATGATCACTTCTTCGCCCACGCGCGGCACATGCACGCCGCCGTAGCCGCTGCCCGTATCGGGCATCGCCACACGAACCCAGCACGATGCATTTTCATCGCCTTGATTCAGGCGATCCCAATGGAAATGCACCTTGATGCGATTCAGCGAGTCGGTGTACACCTCTTCGTTTGCAGGCCCGACCACAATCGCGGTTTGCATCTGCATGACCGGCTTGTGATGCTCCAGCGGCATGCGATACGCCACAGTCTTGCGTTGCGCCTCGATTTTCACCAGCAGAAAGCCTTCGCTGCCGTCCGCGCCCGAGACCGTCAACGCTTCGCTTTCGCCCTGGTGAGCCGCCTTGATCGCAGCGAGTTCGCTGCACAGGCTGTGCGCGAACGTCTGCTTTTGCGTGGCCGATACCGGCAAATTGTTTTCGATGTACCAGGTCGCGTCGATAATCGCGAACTGCCGGTTCTGCTCGCTGTCCGTGTCGTGCTCTGGATGGCCAGACAGGGAGAACCAACGCCCGGCATCCAGTCGTCGCACCGCACCGGCGCCTTCGAAGCGCTTTGCGCGAGATTCCCACTCCTCCATCCGGATTCGCGAAAGCCTGTCTCCGTCCGGCTGTGCTCCGTACGTATAGGCGCCCGTATATTCGTAGACTTCGGCTTGCTGAGGTAGATCGCCTTGCGTGGTAAGCGTAGGGACCGATGTGCCCTTGGGATTCTGCGACGTAGCGGGCGACTTGTAGTCGTAAGTGCGCGTAGTCAAAGTTACGCTTTGCAGCGCACGCGTGCCGCTCCATTGAACCAGCGCATCAGTTTCACTGTTTACGCCGGAACGATAAAAATCCACGGTTTGGGGGTTCAATGCCGGCAGCGCAGCGATATTGTCAGTGACGACGATCGTGTGCGATTTGCCGTCGGCCGCCTGCTCGACATAGCTGATCAGCCCCTCCGATTCCATGATCCGCTGGCAGAAGTTCCAGTCGTCTTCGTATTGCACGCAAAAAGAACGTTGCGGCAATGCGGCCTGCAGGGAAAAGCGGAATGCGCCACGCGCCTGCGGGTGCGAGTTGAATACGTCCGAGAGGATGGCGTCGGCGGTCTTGTCCTGCCAGATCCGCGCATCCTTGCGAAAGCGCAGGAAGTTTTGCCACGACGCGAATTCGAGCTGATAGCTCGTCAGCCCCCCGTCCGCTCCAAGGCGGCGTGCGGTATGCACGTAACCGTGATGGGGCAGATAGCTCTGGTCCGTCTGCTGGAGCCACAGCGTCACGGGTTGCGCGATGAGTTTCTTGAGTTCGACGTTATCGTTCGTCGAAACCACATCGAGCCTGAAGCCGAAATCACGACCGATAGCCGAGCGGCCAATCAAGCGCTGCGGCACGAGTACGCTCTCGCCAAGCGGCGTATCGAGCCTGATCAGCCGTCCTGTTTGTACAAGACCGCCAGTCATGGCCGAGATCAGATCCTGCGCCCCCATATTTTTCCCTTAGATCGTCATTAAAGCGACCGCCATTCAAGGAGATTCCCCTCAATACCAGAGGCCTTGCATAACGAAATCAGCGGCGCTTGATGCATGGCGCATCGCCGCACAAGCTTGATAATCACGATACCCAGTTTCAACAGCCTTTGATATGTGCCATCTTGCGGAGCACGATTCTATCTGTTTTTTTTGGCATCCCGCCATGATTTAATTCGATTTAAATCCCACACACTATTGATTCAATGAGTAATTTCCGCCCCACATCGTCCGCACATACCTTACCCGGCTAACAGCGGTAATTTATTCTTTGAATTATTAACCTGCACGTAAAATATACTGATAGATCACACTTGCCGCTGCATGAATCGGTAGATAAACTTGCGACGCTGGCATATTGGCACGGCACAATAATTTCGATCACAGCGTTTTCCAAAGACTCTTCATTGGCTTTCGGCAAAATAGCGGTCGTTCATCACCAGTTTTAACGTCAACGAATCAGCATGCAAAACGCCAAAAGGCGTTATGCATGCGGCTGTACATAACAACGAGGATGTCATGGGGCGCGCACTCATTCTTCTGGGCGACAAGACGGACCATGGCGGCACGGTCATCACTGCATCGGGCATGATGCAGGTGCACGGTCGCAACGTCGCGTGCGTAGGCGACAAGGTTCAATGTCCGCGTCACCAGAACGTCACGACCATTGTCACAGGCGACGACACCATGCTGGTCGACGGCAAGGCCGTGGCGCGCCATGGCGACAAGACGTCGTGCGGCGCGTCGCTGATCGCCACGCAGGCAACGTCGAGCATCGGCTGATGCAGCACATGCACACCATGCACCGTGCGCCCGGAGTTGGGGTCTGCCTGCGGGCGGCCCACTGTGCACACCTTCCCGAGTTCATTTAGCCATGACTGCGCCGTTCCTCAAACGCGCTGCGCTTTGCGTGAGCGTTTTCGTCGTCGTATGGATTGTTGCGCTTGTCTGGTGGAGTTCGACCCGTCAGATTCCGGGCGTTGCACATGTGTTCGGTTATCTTTTTGCGCTGCCTGTTGCGATCATTTGCGGCGCGATCCTCGCTCTGCGCGCACGCGCTGGCTCACAAACCGCAATCGTGCCTCGGGCCGATACCCCACCGCCCAAGGTCGGTGAAAAACAGGATTCGCCGGATACGCAGCACCTGCGCGCCGCCATTGCGCACATCGCCGTGCGCTCGGCTCAGGGCAGTTCGGGTGTTGCAATCGATAGCGCACTCACAGAAGGCGCTCGGGCGCCGCTCGATACCCGGCTCAAAGACGATCAGGGATTCCCCGTGCGCGCTGCGCGCGTCGCTACGCTCCACGACGAGGATCTCGCAGCACTGCGCGAGGTCTGGCAAGCGCAGTATCGCGATGTCCCGCTGGCCGACCACACGCTACGCGCGCTCGCACTGCTCGAGGAAGTGGTATTCGACACGGCCGGGCTACTTGGCCATATCGCGCTTGTTGATCCCCTGACCGGAACGGATTCCCGCGTGCAGTTCGACGTTATCGTCGATCCGCGCTGGGACAGTGCACTGTGTGTGGCGCTCGCGCAGCACCTGCAGGCACGCATAGCGCAAGAGTGGCCGCACCTGCTCGTTGGCGTCACGCCGGTAAAAGGCCATACAGCGGCGAGTGCTCTGGCGCAGCTCGATCTTGCAATCATGGCGCTCGGCCACGAGGCGCCAGAGGCGAGAACGGCGCATGCAGCGCGCTGGCATGTGGTCGCGGCTACGCACTCCTCTCTGGACGACAATACGATTGCCGAAGCGCTACGCGCGGGCTACCTTTTTACGCCCTCGAACCAGAACGGTGAGATCGCCGGCGAATCGGCCACCGCGATCGCCCTACACGCACAAACGCAGGATTCCACTGAGCCCCGGCGCGCGCCGGACGAGACAGCGGATGACGCTGCTGACAAAGCACAAACGCCCATCGCAATCATCGCCCGCCCAGCACTGAAACCGGTCGATGAGCCCCACGCACCGGCCTCGAACGCGGCGGGGGCGCTGCTCGAAGCGACCGCCGATCGCGCCATGGAGTTTGCCGGCGTGGCAGCAAACGCGATCGGCAGCGTCGTTGCGGACAAGGGCGCACAAGCCACACATGCGGTCGAACTCGCACTCTTCGCCGGCTCGCGCTTCCCCGATCTCGAGCCGCTCGTCGACACGCTGGCGCTCGACGGCGGCTGCGGCGGAACTCACGCAGCGGGCGCGCTGCTCGCCGTCGCGCTCGCCGCGCACCGGGCCCAGACGAAGGGCCAGCCAGTGCTCTGCACCACGTTGGGCGATGCGGCTGCGCAGTCGGCCGTTGTCGTGCTGCCGCTCGTTCCTGCCTGAAATAACCTCTGCGGCGGTTACTCTTCACGCCGCCAGCCCACGCCACCAGAACGGCAGGCCCCTTCCACCGGTCATCCATCTCAAGTGACCGGTGGCGCTGCCGCGCGTCCCGTCGCGCTATATCACCCCACCCGCAAAGCAACTGACGAATCCGACTTTGGGGCCTGCGCGCGCGCCGCTAAGATCGCCGCTCCAATAAACAAAAGTACTAGAACAACGACGATGAGATATCCGGCCGCCCTCCAAGCGCTTGCCAAAGCCGCTCGCGCTTCTCGCACCCCTTCCCGCCCATCAGGGAGTCCCGCTGCGCATCTACGCCTCGCCGCGGCAGCCGTCGCCGGCGCGCTCGCGCTCGGCGCATGCGGCGGCTCCGACTCCGTCACCTCGCAGACCGGCGCGGCGGCCACCGCTGCTTCGCACAAGCAGCCGAACATCCTCTACATCATGGCCGACGATCTCGGCTACTCGGATATTCATGCGTTCGGCGGCGAAATCAACACACCCAACCTGGACGCGCTGGTCGCCTCGGGCCGCATTCTCACGAATCACCACGCGGGCACCGTCTGCGCGATCACGCGTTCGATGCTGATTTCGGGCACCGATCACCACCTCGTTGGCGAAGGCACGATGGGTGTGCCCACCGACGAGCGCAAAGGTCTGCCCGGCTACGAGGGCTATCTGAACGATCGCGCACTCTCGGTCGCGCAACTGCTCAAGGACGCGGGGTATCACACCTACATGGCGGGTAAGTGGCATCTGGGTTCGGGCATCGTGGGCAGCGCCTCGGGCAGCGGCCAGACGCCGGATCAATGGGGCTTCGAGCACAGCTACGCGCTGCTCGGCGGCGCGGCCACGAATCACTTCGCGCACGAACCCGCCGGCTCGCAGAACTACACCGAAGACGGCCAGTACGTGCAGCCGGGGCAACCCGGCCAGCCCGGCGGCACGGGCGGCAATCCGGCGGTGTTCTACTCGACCAACTTCTATACGCAGAAGCTGATCTCGTACATCGACTCGCACAAGGGCGACGGCAAGCCGTTCTTCGCCTACGCGGCCTATACGTCACCGCACTGGCCGCTGCAGGTGCCGGACCCGTGGCTGCATAAATACGCGGGCGTCTATGACGCGGGTTACGACGCGATCCGCAATGCGCGTATCGCGAGGCAAAAGGCGCTTGGCCTGATTCCCGCCGATTTCCAGCCGAACCCAGGTCTGGCCGAAACGCTCACGCGCTCGCCCGCCACGGCGAACAACGGCACCGCCAGCGCGAAATACATCAGCGCGGTGCATCCGGCATCGGCGGGTTATGCCGATTACGGTCAGGGCAACGTCGACAAGCTCTGGACCAGCCTTTCGCCCGCCGAACGCAAAGCGCAGGCGCGCTACATGGAAATTTACGCGGGCATGGTCGAAAATCTCGACTACAACATCGGACTCCTGATTCAACATCTGAAGGACATCGGCGAGTACGACAACACCTTCATCATGTTCCAGTCGGACAACGGCGCCGAGGGCTGGCCGATCGACTCGGGCGCGGACCCCACCGCCACCGACACCGCCAACGCACAGGAGCCCACGTATTCCGCGCTGGGCACCGACAACGGCAAGCAGAACGCACAACGCCTGCAATACGGTCTGCGCTGGGCCGAAGTGAGCGCCGCGCCGTTCCGCTACACGAAGGGCTATTCGGCGGAAGGCGGCGTGTCCGTGCCGACCATCGCGCATCTGCCGGGACAGACCACCCAGGCGGCGACGCTACGCGTCTTCACGCACGTCACCGACGACACCGCGACCTTCCTCGACGTGGCCGGCGTCACGCCGCCTTCGACGCCCGCGCCTGCGCTCGTCAGCGCGCTGACCGGCGTCGACCAGAACAAGGGCAAGGTGGTCTACAACAATCGCTATGTGTATCCGGTGACGGGCAAATCGCTGCTGCCGCTGATCGAAGGCACGAGCACCGCCGAAGTCCACACCGCCGCGTTTGGCGACGAAGCCTATGGCCGCGCCTATCTGCGCAGCGCCGACGGCCGCTGGAAGGCGCTCTGGACCGAACCGCCGCTTGGCCCCGCCGACGGTCATTGGCAGCTCTACGACATTGCCGCCGATCGTGGCGAAGTCAACGATGTATCGACGCAGAATCCTTCGGTAATCCAGTCGCTGATCCAGCAATGGAACGACTACATGACGAGCGTAGGCGGCGTCGAACCGTTGCAGCCGCACGGCTATTACTAAGGATGGCGATGCGTTTCTGGCTCACCGGCGCGGCGCTCGGCGCCGCGATTTTCGCGGCGGCGTTCGCCTTCACCTACGAATCGCAGGCGAGCGCGCGCACCTCGCCTGGCTCCGCGTTCGACACGCTCAATGAAGGCCGTCCGCTCGTCGCGCTTGGCAACGAAAAGCAATGCGAGCGCTACAGCGGCCTGCCCGTGCGCTGGCGCGACGATCCAAAGGCGGGCATGGTGCATCTGCACGGCGGCGCGTTCGTGTTCGGCAGCACGCGCGGTTATCCCGACGAACGCCCCGATGGCGGCGGCAACACGCGCGTCACGGGATTCTGGATCGATCAGCACGACGTAACGATTGCGCAGTTCGCGGCTTTCGTCGCGGCCACGGGTTACGTAAGCGAAGCCGAAAAGCAGGGCGGCGCCGCCGTCTTTCACGTCCCCACGCGCGAGGAAATGAACTCACGCGATCTGGCGTGGTGGTCGTGGGTCGATGGCGCATCGTGGCGACATCCGCAAGGACCGGCCAGCAATGTCGAGGGCAAAGGCAATCTGCCGGTGACGCTGGTTACGCTGCACGACGCGCTCGCCTACGCGCACTGGCTGGGCCGCGATCTGCCGACCGAGGCCGAATGGGAATATGCGGGCAAGGCCGGCCACAACGACGCGAGCCTGGACGCCGCGCCCGTCGACGATAAAGGCAAGCCCGCCGCGAACTACTGGCAAGGCGTGTTTCCGGTGCTCAACACCGGCGAGGACGGCCACGCTGGACTCGCGCCAGTGGGCTGCTACGCGGCCAACGATTTCCGCCTGTACGACATGATCGGCAACGCGTGGGAATGGACCAAGGACGTCTATAGCGGCCCGCATCAGTCGCATACGAACGGCGACACCGCCGCCGTCGCGCCCGCTTCGCGCCGCCACGACACCGCCATGGTCATCAAGGGCGGCTCGTTCCTGTGCTCGCGCGATTACTGCGTGCGCTATCGCGCCTCGTCGCGTGAACAGCAGGAAGCGGATCTCGCGGCTTCGCATATCGGCTTTCGCACGGTGTTGAGGGATCCGGCATGAGGCGCGTTGCTGTCTTTGCTTCCACACTGGCGGCGGCGTTCAGTCTGGCGTGTTCACCCGTTCATGCCGATATCGCACCTTCGGTTGCGCCCGCAACGATCCGCGTGGGCGTGACGCCCGGCACGCAGGCGCAGATCATGGCCGAGGTCAAACGCGTGGCCGCCTCACGCGGCCTGGCGCTCGACGTGGTGGTATTCGACAATGCCAGTGGTATCGACGCGGCGCTCGCGGCAGGCCGTATCGACGCCGCCAGCTTCGAGGACGCCACGCGTCTGGCGCAAACGCGCGCCGCGCACGGCTACGCGCTAACCAGCGTGGCGCCCACCATCACGCTGCCGATGGCGCTCTACTCGCGGCGTCTGCGCAACCTCGCGCAATTGCGCCCCGGCGCGACCGTGGCGATTCCCGCCGACGCGCGCGACATGGCCCGCGCGCTTGTGCTGCTGCAGAACGACACGCTCGTCATGTTTCGCGACAGCGCCGGGCTGCACGCCACCACCCGCGACATTACCGGCAACCGGCTGCATCTGAAGATCGTCGCCGTGCCGCGCGAGCGGCTGGTGCAGGCGCTCGACAGCGCCGATATCGTCGCGATTTCAAGCGAGGATGCCGCGCGCGCGGGACTCTTTCCGGCGCGCGACAGCATCAGCTATGAAGATGCGCGCTCGCCTTTTGCCGAGGTGCTGACCGTGCGCGACAGCGATCTGCACGCGGCATGGGTCAGCGCACTGGTCGCGGCCTGGCACTCCGACGACGTCGCGCATTTCATCCTCACGCGCTACCAGGATTCGGTGCGGCGGCCGTGGTAGGAGGTAGCTGGTCACTCGCCTGCAACGCCTGCGGCAAGTGCTGCAATAGCCCGCCAGCCTTGTCCTTGCGCGAGTGGTTCGCGCATCGTGCGGTGTTCGTCGGCAGCCTGGCCATCGAGCGGGTGGCGCGCCGTCGCGTGGGCGAGCGGCTCGTCGCGGGCGGTGCGGATCGTGTCGAGCGCGTGCTAGACGCGCAGGATATCGACGCTCAG
>NZ_DASZJJ010000203.1:0-1598 GCF_035948235.1 Paraburkholderia sp.
CGCCGCGAAGCTGGCAAGCGCGCACGACTTCATCATGGCGCTGCCGCGCGGCTACGAAACGCTGGTGGGCGAGCGCGGCGTGAAGCTCTCGGGCGGCGAGCGCCAGCGCGTGGCGATCGCGCGGGCGTTTCTGGCCAACGCGCCGATCCTGATCTTCGACGAAGCGACGTCGAGCCTCGACAGCGAAAGCGAGGTGCTGATCCAGCAGGCCATGGAACGGCTGATGGAAGGCCGCACGACCGTCGTGGTAGCGCACCGGCTTTCGACCGTGCGCGCCCTCGACCGCCTGCTGGTGCTGGAGCGCGGACGCGTGGCCGAAGAAGGCACGCACGACACGCTCGTGCGTCGCGAGAACGGCCTGTACCGGCGTCTGTTCGAGCGCCAGGCGCTGGAGTTGACGAAGGGACTCGCCGACGACGTGGTCCTGCGCTGAGCGTTTTCACCTACTCGCGCCGACGCCGGTTTCAGACGACCTCAGGTGGCTTCGGCGCGCGCGTGGGGCTGGATGCGCGCCAGCACGTCAGCCAGCGCCTCGCGGGCGAGTTCCGTGTCGTAGTGGGCCTGCAGCTCCATCCAGCTACGCGCGTCGGTGCCGAAGTAGACGGCGAGGCGCACCGCCGTATCGGCCGTGATCGCGCGCTTGCCGAGCACGATCTCGTTGATGCGGCGCGGCGGCACATCGATCGCTTTAGCGAGCGCGTACTGGCTGATGCCAAGCGGCTTGAGCCAGTCTTCGTTCAGGATCTCTCCCGGCGTGGCGAGCGGTACTTCCCGTGCCATGGTCACACTCCGTCTGCGGTAATGTAATCGCCACGATAATAACGCCTCACGTTAATAACGTCAAACGTTACTATTGTCGCGGCGACGCCACGCGCTGCCCAGTCAGCCGTTCGGCCAATGTGCGCGCGCCTCGCGCCCCGCCATGCCGTGCCCGGCGCGCATGGGCGCACGCGGGCGCAGCCCCGCGTGTGCACGCGTAGCGCTCAAAACCAGCCGTGTGGTCCCCGTTCAGGGCGACGCGCCCGCCCGCGTGGCGTAAAATGTGCGCTTTCCAGCCAGAATCCCATCATGACGCTCGCCTCCACCCTAGAGATCATCGCCGAACTGAAAGCCGGCAAGATGGTGATCCTTGTCGACGAAGAAGACCGGGAAAACGAGGGCGACCTCGTCATTGCGGCTGAATTCGTCACGCCCGAAGCCATCAACTTCATGGCGAAGCACGGGCGCGGGCTGATCTGCCTCACGCTCACCCAGGAGCGCTGCAAGCTGCTCAACCTGCCGCTGATGACTTCGCGCAACGGCACGCAGTACGGCACCGCGTTCACGGTGAGCATCGAGGCGGCCGAGGGCGTCACGACGGGCATTTCCGCCGCCGACCGCGCGCGCACGATCCAGACGGCCGTGGCTCACGACGCCCGCGCCGAGCACATCGTGCAGCCGGGCCACGTGTTCCCGATCATGGCGCAACCGGGCGGCGTGCTCGTGCGCGCGGGCCACACGGAAGCCGGCTGCGACTTCACGGCGCTCGCGGGCCTCACGCCCGCCTCGGTGATCTGCGAGATCATCAAGGACGACGGCACGATGGCGCGCCTGCCCGA
>NZ_DASZJJ010000204.1:0-71611 GCF_035948235.1 Paraburkholderia sp.
GATTGAATTGCTCTGCATTGCAGGCGACGCGGCGCTCACTCATCTCTATTCGCACGGCACGCAGCGGCACATCAAGGCCGCGTTGGAACTGGGCGCCACGCGCGCGCAGATTCTCGAAGTGCTGAAGATCGTGAGTCTGCAGGGCATCGAAGCCTGCGAGCTCGCCGTGCCGTTGCTCGATGCCGAATGTCTGGGGCACGAGCACGCAAAGCGTTAATTGTTTGAAGGGGCCGTGCCTCCCGCACGACGCGTCGGCAAGAACGTGCGTGCGGGACCTCAATCTTTGCGGCGCATTGCCGTCGCCCCATTGCTGTAGCTGGAGAAATCATGAGTCAAGCTGCCATCGAGGACGAGACCGCGAGTGAGTCGGCGTCGTCGGAACAATCGCGACTGGCGTATCGAAAGATCACATGGCGCCTGTTGCCATTTCTATTCCTCGCTTATGCGGTCAACTCAATCGACCGTATCAACATCTCATTCGCGAAGTTGCGCATGGCGCAGGATCTCGCCCTCGGCGATGCCGCCTATGCGATCGGCACCACGGCCTTTTTCGTGGGCTATATTCTCTTCGAGATTCCAGGCAACCTGTACATGCAGCGTGTCGGTGCGCGCGCCACGCTCACGCGAATCATGATCCTGTGGGGCTTCGTCACCATGCTGAGCTGCCTCGTGTCCACGCCTTTGCAGCTTTACGTCTCGCGCTTCGCGCTTGGCGTGGCCGAGGCGGGATTCTTTCCGGGCGTGATTCTCTACCTGACCTACTGGTTTCCCTCGTGGAAGCGCGGCCGCGTCACGTCCATCTTCTTCATGGCGGGCTTTGTCGCGGGCATGGTGAGCGGTCCGATCGCGGGCCTCATCATGACGACGCTCGACGGCTGGCACGCGTTCAGGGGCTGGCAGGCGCTCTTTCTCCTCGAAGGCATCCCTGCCGTTGTGCTGGGCGCGTTCGCGTGGTTCTGGCTCGACGATCAGCCCGCCCACGTGAAGTGGCTAAGCGAGCGCCAGAAGGCCATCGTGATCGCCAATCTGCGTAGCGACGAAGCGCATGGTGCGCCGCACGGCTCCTCGCTGCGCACGGCGATTCGCGATGTTCGCGCATGGCTGCCAGGCATCGTGTTCTTCACGATCTACTCAGGCACCAACACCGTGGCGTACTGGATGCCGTCACTGCTGCAAGGCGCTGGCCTGCACGACATGCATCGCATCGGCCTCGTGTCGAGTGCGCCCTATGCGATCGGCGCGCTGTCGATGTACCTGATCGGCCGCAGTTCCGATCGCTGGCTGGAACGCCGCTGGCACCTCGCGGCGACGATGTTCACGGCGGCGCTCGGCTTTCTCCTCATGCATCTGCTGAGTGCGCATCTCGTGCTGTCGATGATCTGCATGGCGATCGGCGCCGGCGCCTGCCTCGCGGCGGTTCCCGTCTTCTGGACCATTCCGCCTGCGTATTTCAGCACCCGGGCGGCGGCGGCCGGGATCGCGCTCGTGAGCAGTGTGGGCTCGCTTGCCGCGCTGGTCAGTCCGATGGTCGTGGGCGAGATCCGCGTGTCCACGGGCAGCCTTTACTTCGCGTTCGACTTTATCGGCGCGATGTTGATCGTGGGCGCAGTTGTCGTGCTGGCCGGGATCCCGGCGAGCGCACTGCGCGAACGCAGAAGATAGGTTTTCGCAAACCGCCTGCCCAACTTCTCAGCGATGACCCCGTGCGCCCTCATCGGGCGCAGGGAGGCGGCTGCGCCGCAGAAAGTCGACGCGAAATGCCGAACGACAAGGATCACCGATAAGAAAACGCAGTGGCATCACCATAACAAAGGAGACGACATGAAAAAGCAGTTGATGATCGCGATGACGGCAGCGACGTGCGCAGGCGTAGCTCATGGACAATCGTCGGTCACGTTATACGGCGCGATCGACGGGGGACTGCTTTACCAGAGCACCTCGGCGGCCTCGTTCAGTCCAGCAGCGAAGAATCAAGGTGCGATCTGGCGTTACAAGGACGCAGGCATTTATTCGAGCATCTGGGGTATGCAGGGCGTCGAGGATATCGGCGCCGGCTACAAGGTCACCTTCAAGCTTCAGGGCGTATTGGATTCCGGCACGGGAAAACTGGGGCTCTCGGACACGGCGGGCGCGCCGGGCTTCTTCAACCAGATCGCGAGTGTGGGCGTGAGCGGCCCGTTCGGCTCAATCACGGCAGGCCGCCAGATCGTGCCAATGATCTACGCGATGGCGGACACGGATGTTCGTGCCTCACAGTATTTCGGCAGCATTCTTGGCGCATGGCTCGGCTTGAACACGGCGGCGGGATGGCCGGGCACCAGCACGAACGGGCCGATTGGCGCGCTGTACGATTCCAATGCGCTCATCTATCGTTCGCCCGCATATCACGGCGTCACGGCCGAGCTGGAATATGCACCGGGTGGCGTTGCCGGGCAGTTGCAGGGCAACACGCGCGAGTCCGCAGTGCTGAAATACTCGGGCTACGGGCTCAAGCTTGCCGCAGTCTATTACAACGGGCACGATACCAATCCGGGCGCCAGCTCCGTACCAACGGGCTTGAACAATAACCGCTATTGGTATTTCGGCGCGCTCTATACGCTCCACGACTTCTCCATTTCCGGCTCGTACAGCAACGGGTCCAATCCTGCCCATCGCAACATGGTCAATCTCGACCTTTATTCGCTGGGCCTCGGCTATCGCCTCACGCCCGCCTTCCGGATCACGAGCGGCGCTTACTACATCACCGACAGGAACCACTCGACGAACAACTCGCTCGAAGTGGCTGCCGGTGCTGAATACAGTCTTTCGAAGCAAACGTTGGTTTATGCGCAGGTGGGCTGGGTCAACAATCACGGCGACATGACGCAGACCATCACCTACGGTCAGCCCGTCGCGCCCGGCAACGGCACTACGGCCGTCATGATGGGTATGCGTCACAACTTCTGATCGGTCCACTGGTAGTAACTGCGCCGCGCGAGGACGTTCACTTGTCGTGCTGCGTTTGCGTGCGTGGCCGCTTGCGCCAACTGCTCGGCGTCTCGCTGTGCCAGCGTTTGAATGCGCGCGTGAAGTTACCCTGGCTGTCGTAGCCCAGCCGCGTTGCGACATCGGCGATCGGCAGGTCGGTTTGCGCGAGCAACTGATCTGCCAGATTGCGCCTTACGTCCTCGATCAACACCTCGTAGCTCGTTCCCTGCTCATCGAGACGGCGATAAAGCGTGAAGCGATGGATCGCGAAAAACTCTGCCACCTTGGTGGATGTGCAGCCGTCCGGCAAGAGCGTTTCGATGACATGACGCACCCGCGAACTGAAATCGTTGGCCTGCTGCGAGCGCAACTCGGTCATATGCTGACGCAGGAAGCGGCCGAGTTCCTGATCGTGACTCTTCCTCGTCTGATCGAGCAGCGCCTGCGGGAACAGCACTTCGTATTGTGATTGACCGAACCAGACCGGGGCCTGGAAATAGCGCTCGTAGAGCGCACTTGACTTCGGCTTGCGGTACGCGATTCTCACGAGCGTTGGATGCCACGAGCGGCCGAGAATCAGCTCGAGAATACGCACGTTCGCGGCGAGGTACGCCGTAAGCAGATGCTTCGCGCCCGGAATGCCGCTATCGACAGAAAGCGAGATGCACGCATAGCCGTGTTCCTCGCTCATGCGCACATGCAGCCCGCGGTACCACACGCCGCAGAACTCGATGAGGTTTTCCACAGCTTCACGCACCGTGGGCGCATTGAGCACGAGAAAGCGCAGTGGCCCGACATTGCCGAGGGCGGCCTTCTGCCCGAGCAGCAGGCCGAGATGTTCGCAGCCGATCTTCTTCGCCGCCGCTTCGAGAATCCGGCCATGTGTCACCGTCGACAGCGGATCGAGCGGCGACGCCATCGCCTCCCGGTTCACGCCGAACGATTCGAGCAGTTGCCAAGGGTCCGTGCCGTGCTCGCGCATGACCGCCGGCAGCGAGTTGAGCGCGCCGATCGGGATGGATTTTTCCGCTGTCGGGGTTCGCATTAATTCGGTCTCCCGGCGCCTGGCAGTGACCGGGCCCCGAGCCTAAGAGATGGTCTGTACTGGATATTCTATCCTGCGACTCAGGCGCACTAGTCCGGCAATTTTCATGTGTGAATGGACAGACATCGTGAGTAAGCGGCATGCGGATCGAGCGTCGGCTCGAAGCGGTGAAGGAGACATTCCAGCGTCAAGGCTTCGACGAAGTCGGACGACGGTTCATGGCCGGCTAGCGTCCGACGAGCGAGCTCGACGATTGCCTCCGGCGCGCGACCTGTACAAAAGGCACGAGCCCGACCCGTCGCGACCCTTGATCTCAAGAGGTAAGTAAAGTCCGAAAATCAAACAGAAGCGGACATTCCGGCGGCGCAGTTCAGCGACAGATTCCGGCTTGCAGTGCCGCGATGATGAGTGAGACGAAATGTGCCCTGAGAGTTGTGACCGATAGCCGGATGCGTTGCCAACACGCTTATTGCGGGCGGTCACCCGATGAGCATCGCGTGAGACAGCGCACGCCAGCCAACGCGACGTCGCTGGTGCTTGCAAACGTGGCTGGCCATTCCCCGAAGGAATAAGTTCTATCACCGCCGCCTGCCTTCTTGCAGCGCGGCGTCAGCGCGATCATGTGTTCACCGTCAACCCCACTGAGGAATCAACGATGAACACCTTCAACGCCTACACGATCGACACCGCGCCGGCCGACGCGAAGCCCCTACTCGAAGGCACGAAAGCCGCTTTCGGCTTCGTCCCCAATCTTCAGTCTTTCATGGCGGACTCGCCCGAACTGCTGGCCGGTTACTCGGCGCTCTGGGACCTGTTTTCCAAAAGCACGCTGACGCCGCACGAACAGCAGGTCGTCTATCTGACCTCGAACTTCGAGAACGACTGCCACTACTGCATGGCCGGCCACAGCACGCTCGCAAAGATGATCAAGATGGACCCGGCCGTGATCGACGCGTTGCGCGCCGGTACCGAGCTTCCCGACGCGAAGCTCGAAGCCCTGCATCGCTTCACGACCGTCGTGGTGCGTGAGCGCGGCTTTGCTACTGATGCCGACATCGACGCTTTTCTAGCCGCCGGCTACACGCGCCGCAACGTGTTCGAGGTGATTCTCGGCGTGGCGACGAAGGTGATGAGCAACTACACGAATCACATCGTGCATACGCCTTACGACGCCTTCATGAAGGGCAACGAGTGGACCAAGCCGCAGACGAGCGTCGCGGCCAGCGTTTGAGCGCAGGTTCTTACTCGATCACCCGACACAGGAGAAGGACATGTCACTGCAAGACAAACTCGACGCGTTCAAGGCGGACTTCAAGGGCGGCAAGCCGCCGTACTACGCACCGCCCGAGATTCACCCGATCATGGAGCGCGCCACCGCCGAACTGATCGCAAGCGGACAGGCGGTACGCGCAATCAAGGCGGGCGAGCGCGCGCCCAGCTTCACGCTCAAGGATCAGGATGGCAACGACGTGTCGTCGGCGGAGCTGCTGCGTCGCGGCCCGCTCGTCATCACGTTCTATCGTGGTGTGTGGTGCCCGTACTGCAACATCGAGCTTCAGGCGATCAACGACGTGCTACCGCAGATCGAAGGATACGGGGCAAACGTCGTGGCCATCTCGCCCCAAACGCCCGTGAACAGCCGCAAGTCGGTGCGCGATAACAAGCTCGGCTTTCCGGTGTTGAGCGACGCGAATGGCGAGGTCGGTGCCGCGTTCGGCCTGCGCTTCGCGCTGCCAGATTATCTGGTCGATCTCTACAAGGCCCTGAAAAACGATCTGCCCGCGTTCAACGCCGATCCTTCATGGACGTTGCCGATGCCCGCGCGCTACGTGATTGGCCAGGATGGCATCGTGCTGTACTCGGAAGTGAATCCCGATTACACGCATCGTCCCGATCCGGTCGATATGTTCCCGGTCCTGGAGCGCGCGCAAGCAAAGGTGTAAGCAAACGCGCAGGTCATCGCCGCCTTCGGGCGGTTTTTCTTTTCGCCAACGTTATTTCACCCCACTGATCATCATGACAAAGCGCACTTTTCTGGTAACGGGCGCGACCAAAGGCATCGGTCTCGCGCTTAGCGAGCGGCTCGTTGCAGCAGGGCATCAGGTCATCGGCATCGCGCGTTCGCACGCGACGTTTCCTGGCGAGCTCATCACGCTGGACCTCGGCGATCGCGCTGCCACCAACGCGGCACTGCGCGAGTTGGCACAACGCCATCGCGTCGACGGCATCGTGAACAATGTCGGGCTGGTCCGGCCGCAACGTGTCGAAGCGGTCGATCTCGATGTGCTCGACGAAGTCTTCTCGGTGAATCTTCATCCGGCCATCCAGAGCGTGCAGGCGTTTTTGCCCGGCATGCGCGAGCGCGGCTGGGGGCGCATCGTCAATATCTCCAGCCTCACCATTCTGGGCATCACGCAACGCACGGCCTACGCTGCTGCAAAAGCCGCGCTCGTGAGCTTCGCCCGCACGTGGGCGCTGGAACTTGCAACGACAGGCGTCACAGTGAACTCGGTGGCACCCGGTCCCACCGAAACGGAGTTGTTCCGCGCCAACAATCCACCTGGGAGCGGAGGCGAACAGCGCTATCTGTCAGGCGTGCCGATGGGGCGATTCGGCAAGCCGCAAGAGATCGCCGCGGCCATCGCATTCCTGCTCTCCGATGACGCGGGTTTCATCACCGGGCAGACGCTTTTCGTTGACGGTGGCGCCTCAATCGGCAAGGCCGGAATCTGAAGGCAAGTTGTCCGTCTGTCCGGCAAACAGGCTTTCGACGAAGGCGACGAAAGCGCGCGCCTTCGTCGTTGCCATCCGCCCGGAAGGAAAGACCGCCCATACGTCGACGCCCGGCAACGTCCAGTCCGTGAGCACCGCCTGCACGGAGCCGTCCGCGAGTTCCGGGGCGAACATCCATTCGGAGGCCACAGCCAGTCCCAGATCGGCGAGGACGGCGGCGCGCATCCCTTCGGCCGCGCTGACCCGTACGCGGCCCGACACCGTGACGGCCACTTCGGTGCCGTCCACGTGTCCGAACGCCCACGCGTCTCCACCGCTGCGCATGGCATGAACGATCGCCCGATGCTGACTGAGCTCAGCCGGCGTATGCGGCACGCCATGCCGTGCGAAGTACGCCTTCGTGCCGACCACCAGGCGCTTTCCGCTTGCGACGCGACGCGCGGTCATCGAGGAGTCGTCGAGTCGGCCCATGCGCAACGCGACGTCGACGCCTTCTTCGAGCAGATCGATCGGACGATCGTCCATCACGATCTCAACATCGAGTCTCGGGTGCTGCTCGAGGAAAGCGCCAAGTGTGGGGATGACGTGCAGCCGCGCGAAGGTCACGGCGGCGCCCACACGCAGCTTTCCGACGAGCCCCTCCGACGATTCACGCACCGAATGTTCCGCGCGATCGGCTTCTTCGATCGCCAGACACGCGTGTTCGTAGAAGCGCTGGCCAGCATCGGTGGGGGTGAGGCCGCGGGTCGAGCGCAACAGGAGGCGCGCGTTCAGATGCTCTTCGAGCTGAGCGATCGACTTCGATACGGCGGGTTGTCCAATCTGAAGCCGACGCGCCCCCGCCGAGAACGAACCCGCCTCTACGACGGCGACGAAGGTTTCCATTGCGGCCAGGCGATCCATGCGGGCGGGGTCTCGGGAGTGAGGAAAAAGGGCGTCGCAGCGTTGCCGAGCGCGAGCGATATCGCATTCCACGCGGACGACCGCGCAACTATACAGCAGCCTGAGGCGGTGAGTGGAGCGGGGGGCGGCGTGCTTTTCCGCATTCCGCGCCAGCATCGCGATGACACCGCGCGACCGGCACAAGGCGTGCCCATGCCGGTACGGAATAACTTCTATCGCCGCGACGGTGCTTCCGGGGCAGACGTCAATCGCCGAAAGTTACGTCATCCCGTTCACGGTTTCAGGCGTCAATTCCATGTATCAGGTCTACGCATTTTCCACGCCGAATTCCGTCAAGGTGCCGATCGCGCTCGAAGAACTCGGTCTGCAATACGAACTGCATTCGGTGAACGTCAGGAAGGGCGAGCAGAAGCACGCCGATTTCGTCGCCCTGAATCCGAATGGAAAGGTGCCGGTGCTTCGCGACGAAGAGCGTGGCTTCACGCTGAGGAGTCCGCGGCGATCCTGGTCTATCTCGCGGAGCGTCACGGCGCGCTGCTCGCGCAGGAGCCGGTGACGCGCGCGCGCACCTTCGAGCAGCTGTTTGTGCATGCGTCCGGCCTCAGTCCCGCCTTCGGGCAGGCGGGGTATTTTCTGCGCTCCGCGCCGTCCGGTTCATCGGAGCATGCGCTGGATCGCTTCACGCAGGAAGCCCGTCGTCAGCTCGGATTGCTCGACGCTGTGCTTTCCGCACGCACCTTCGTCGCGGGCGATGACTTCTCCATCGCTGACATCGCACATTTCGGGTGGATCTGGCGCCGGACATTCCCGGACCTGACGCTGGACGACACGCCGAACGTGCAGCGCTGGTACGACGCTGTATCGAATCGCCCGGCGGTGGGACGGGCAATCGCAAGAATCGAATCGCTCGTCGAAGACCGGCAGGCGGCATGAAAAAGGCCGTGTCGAAATCCCGTACGCTGATTGCGTTCGCCATTCTTTCTATCGCAGTGGGAATCGTAATTAGTCGTCCGTCGTCGATGCAACGATCCGTGCCGTTATCTGGCGCTGCGGTAAGTGCAGAGCTTGCCCGCGTCATGGGCTTCGGCATCGTCTAGATACCGCGCAGTATTTACGATACTTTGAATCAACATCTAAGTGAACAAAATGGACAAACTCTTCAGCCCGATCAGTGTCGGACCTTTCGAACTGGATCACCGCGTCGTGCTCGCGCCGCTCACGCGCATGCGTACTGAACATGGCAACGTCCCAGGCGATCTGATGGTGGACTACTACACGCAGCGCGCGTCGAGCGGCGGCCTGCTGATCAGCGATGCAACGGCCGTTTCGCCGCTCGGTATTGCCTACGTCGACGCACCTGGCATCTTTAGCGAGGAACAGATGCGAGGGTGGAAGCGCGTGACCGACGCCGTACATGCGAAGGGCGCCCGCATTTTCCTTCAGATGTGGCACGCGGGGCGTCAGGCGCATCCGGCTAACACAGGCGGCCTGACGCCTGTTGCGCCGTCGGCGTTGCGATCGCTCGAACATGCGGCGATCCGCGACGGGAGCGGAAACATCGTCGAAGCGGAACTGATCGTGCCGCGCGTAATGGAGATCGACGAGATCACGGCGATTGTTGAGCAATTCCGCCGCGGCGCCGAACTTGCGAAAGAGGCTGGTTTCGACGGCGTGGAACTGCACGGTGCGAATGGATACCTGTTCGAGCAGTTCCTGCTGGACGGCACGAACCAGCGCACGGATCGGTATGGCGGCGCGATTGAGAACCGCGCGCGCTTTTTGTTCGATACGCTCGATGCCGTCGGGGCCGTGTGGGGGCCGGGTCGTATGGCGCTTCGCCTGTCACCGAGCGGGACCTACGGAACGATGTCGGACAGCGATCCACACGCCACGTTCGGCTATGTGGCGCGCCGTCTCAACGACTATGCGCTTGCGTATCTGCATGTTATCGAACCCCGCATTCGCGGCATCGTCGAGCAGGCCACGCAGGAGGGCGACGTGACGTCGAAGGACATCAGGCGCATCTATCGGGGGACCGTTATCGCGGCCGGTGGTTTCACGGGCGATAGCGCGGAACAGATCATTGCCGATGGTCATGCGGATATGGTCGCCTTCGGCCGGATGTTCATTTCCAATCCGGATCTGCCGCACCGTCTTCGCAACCGGAGGCCGCTCGCGCCGTACGACCGCTCGACGTTCTACGGTGGAGACGCACGAGGGTATACGGATTACGCGGTCGATTCAGCGGCGATGGTGTAACGGAGTGAGTTGGGCGTCGGTGGCGCGCGCTTCGGAAATGATAGATAGGACGACCGGCACATCATCGACGCAAAGCAGCCATTTGTGCGCCCGATGTCCGAAGTGGTCGAGCGGCGGCTTCTGGCCGCATTACGCCGCTAGCCTAAGCTCACCAACCTGCTCGCCCGCCGTAATTAGGTCTCAATATCCCGCGGCTGTCCTTCTGCCCTGAATCTCGACATCGACAGCGACACACAGCGACACCCCCCAATTTCCACCACCCTGGAATAAAAATCCAGTATACTGGATTTATGAATGTCGAAGCCCTCCTTGCCAAACGTGTTCGCGACCTGCGTAAAGCGCACGGCCACACGCTGGACGATCTAGCCGAAGCCAGCGGAGTAAGCCGCTCGACGATCTCTTTGATCGAGCGTCAGGAGATCAGCCCCACGGCCGTCGTGCTCAACAAACTGGCCGATGCGCTGGGCGTGACGATGGCCACGCTCTTCACCGACGATGCGCATAGTGCGGCACAGGAGCCGCTTGCGCGCCGCGCCGACCAGCAGACATGGAAAGATCCCGCCACGGGTTACCTGCGCCGTCATGTGTCGCCAGCGGGTTTCGATTCGCCGCTCGAACTGGTCGAAGTGCACTTCCCGCCGGGCGAGAGCGTCACCTTCGATAACGTGACGCGCCACTCGGTCACGCATCAGCAGGTCTGGCTGCTGGAGGGTGAAATGTCCATCAGCGTGGGCGAGACGGCCTGGCAGCTGAACGCCGGCGATTGCCTGGCAATGGTGCTCGACCAACAGATTGTTTTTCACAACCCGGGACGCAAACCCGCGCGCTACGCGCTGGCATTGACGACAGCATCCACGACACAAAGGACACCGAAATGAGCGATCACATCATCGTGCAATGCACCCACGAGCGTCATGCCGATGCGATCCTGGAGATCTTCAACGATGCGATCATCAACTCGACCGCGCTGTACGAATACAAGCCGCGTGACGCACAGAAGATGGCCGCCTGGTTCGAGGCCAAACGCGCGGGCGCTTTTCCGGTGATCGGCGTGGAAGACGAGCATGGCACGCTGCTGGCCTTTGGCAGTTACGGCACGTTCCGTGCATTCCCCGCCTTTAAATACACGGTCGAACATTCTGTCTACGTGCACCAGGATCATCGCGGCCGGGGGCTTGGCCGCGTGATCATGGATGCGGTGATCGCCGCTGCGCGGGAGAACGGCGTGCACGCCCTGATGGGCGCCATCGACGCGACGAATGCGGGCAGTGTCGCGCTGCACGAGCGGCTGGGCTTCAAGCATGTCGGCACGCTGCCCGAAGTGGGCTTCAAGTTCGGCCGCTGGCTCGATCTGGCGTTTTATCAGTTGCTGCTCGATACGCCGGTGAATCCTGTCGACGGCTGAGTGTCGACGATCAATCTACGCGGCCGTCCGTGTGCCTGGATGGCCGCTTTGCTTTTTTCTCTTCCTGCGCCCCGCGCCGCAACTGCGCGAACATGCGCGGCTCCCATTCGCGCGTGCTAATCAGCAAGCCCGTACCGCGCCGGTGCATGAGCGGCGCCGACGCCGACTCGTCATGCAAGGCCGCAAACTTGCTGCGCAGCCGCCGCAATTCCACCGATAACTCCGCGCGCGCCGCTTCGGTCAGCATGCCTTGCGTGAATTCAAGCGATTCGCCCGCGCCCGCGAAGCTGCCTTCGAGAAAGTCGCCAAGCCCACGCGCCTTGAAATACTGCCGTATCGGTCCAGCGGGAATCCAGTCGAAATCGCGCGCCACCAGCAGGCGTATGCGATCGCCGGGCAGCAGTGCGATCAGGCCCATGCGATCGAGCGCGAGCAGCAGCTTGAGGCATTCCGCGCGCGTGACGGTGTAGGTTGCGACGATATCGTCAAGCGACCAGTGATTGAGCGCGCAGACGGTCACCAGCAGCAGCCGTTCGTTCGAGACGAGCTGCGCCTCCTGCGCCTGCGTGAGGATGCGCAATTGCGGCACCGTCGCAGCCGCTTCCTGCACCAGTTCGGCGAGTGTGAAGCCGAGCAGGGCACACACCTCTTCGAGCCGGTCGAGCGTGAAGCGCCCCTTCGAAAAAAGCCGCTTGATACTGGGTTCGGAAACGCGCAGCGCCTGCGCGACGTCGCGATAGGTCAGTCGCCGTGCGCGTAGCTGGCGCTTCAGCGTTTCGACCAGTTGGGCAGTCTGGCTCATCGAAAAGTATAAAAAATTGATACGTCAGGTTGCAGTTGAGGCCACTCTAGCACGAGTTTTCATCTTATTTGATCCTCGTCGGCATACTGGCTCCCGACTTCTCGCCGGGTGCGGGATTCCGATGGCAAACTGCAACGCGCCCCTCTGACCGATCATTCTGCAAGCTCACGAGCCTCTCATGACCTCTACCGCAAGCCGCGAACGCCGTGATGAACCCTCGCAGTTCGCTCTGTTGCGCGAGCGCCGCTTCGCGCCGTTCTTCTGGACGCAGTTTCTTGGCGCGCTCAACGACAACGCCTTCAAGATCGGCTTCACGTCGCTCGTGACCTACGAGGCGTCAAGCTTCGCGGGTGTCGATGCAAAGACCGCCGCGTTTGTCATTCCCGCGCTGTTCGTGCTGCCTTTTGTGCTGTTTTCGGCCACCTCCGGCCAGGTTGCCGACCGCTTCGACAAGGCCACGCTTACGCGTCTCGTAAAGAGCTTCGAGTTCGTCGCGATGTTGATCGGCGGTGCGGGCTTCATGTTGCATAGCGCCGTGCTGCTTTATCTCTGCACGTTTCTCATGGGGCTGCATTCAACGCTGTTCGGACCGGTGAAATATGCCTATCTGCCGCAGCACCTCGCCGATGCAGAACTCGTGGGCGGCAACGGCCTCGTCGAAATGGGCACTTTCGTTGCAATCCTGCTGGGTACGGTGGCGGGAGGCGCGGCCGCTGCTGCGGGTGCGCACGGCGCGACGCTGCTGGCCGGCCTGTGCGTGGCGCTGGCGATTGTGGTGCGCATCCTGTCGGCGCGCGTGCCGGCGTCGCCCGCGCCGCAACCCGATCTGCGCATTAACTGGAATCCGCTCGGCGAGACGTGGCGCAATCTGAAGATCGCCCGCGAAGATCGCAGCGTGTTTCTCAGTCTGCTCGGCATTTCGTGGTTGTGGTTTGTGGGCGCGACCTTTCTCTCGTCATTTTTCGGCTTTGCAAAGGACGTGCTCAGTGCGAATCCCGATGTCGTCACCGTGCTGCTGGCGACGTTCTCCGCGGGCATTGGCATCGGGTCGTTGCTGTGCGAGCGTCTTTCGCGTGGACGCATCGAAATCGGCCTCGTGCCGCTGGGTTCGATCGGCATGAGTGTGTTCGCTATCGATCTGTTTTTTGCGAGCCACGCGCTGCCGGCGCAGGCACATCTGCAATCGGTAGGCGAATTCGTGCGCGCCGCCGCGCACTGGCGAGTGCTGGCCGATCTGTTCCTGCTGGCGATGTTCGGCGGTTTTTATAGCGTGCCGCTCTATGCGTTGATCCAGAGTCGCAGCAAGCCTACGCATCGCGCCCGCATCATCGCGGCGAACAATATTCTCAATGCGTTGTTCATGATTGCATCGGCGCTGATGGGCGTGGCGCTTGGCGCGGCAGGTGTGAGTATTGCGGGCCTTTTCCTCGTGACCGGGCTGTTGAATATATTGATTGCCGTGTACATTTACTCGCTCGTGCCGGAATTCATGCTGCGTTTCATCGCCTGGGTGCTGGTGCATACGTTTTATCGTGTCCGTCGCGTCGATACGCAGCGTATTCCGCATGAAGGCGCTGCGGTGCTCGTCTGCAATCACGTCAGTTTTGTCGATGCCATCGTCATCATGGCCGAGAGTCCGCGTCCGATCCGCTTCGTGATGGATCACCGCATCTTCCGCTCGCGTCTGGCCGGCTGGTTGTTCCGCCACGTCAAGGCGATTCCGATCGCACCCGCGCACGAAGACGCCGCCTTGCTCGATCGCGCTTATGCACGCTGCGCGCAGGCACTTTCTGAAGGCGAACTGGTATGCATCTTCCCGGAAGGCAAGCTCACGCGCACGGGGGAGATGAACACGTTTCGCCATGGCGTCACGGAGATCCTGCGCCGCGTGCCCGCGCCGGTCGTGCCGATGGCGCTGCAAGGCCTGTGGGGCAGCGTATTTTCGCGCGATGAACAGGCCCGCCTGCCGCGCCCGCTGCGTCTGCGCACGATGAGCCGCCTGACGCTGAGCGTGGGCGAGCCGCTTGCACCGGCCGATGCCTCGCCGCAGCGCTTACAGGAAATCGTGCAGACGCTGCGTGGCGCGCAGCCTTAAGAAGCACGCGAAACGCATATTCGGCAAACCTTCTGCTTAACTTGAGCCACACCATGAACAAACCCTGGCTGAATTCCTATCCCTCGGGCGTGCCGGCCGAAATCGACCTGTCCCGCTACGCTTCCATCACGGCGCTTTTCGAGGAGAGCTTCCGGCAGTATGGTGAGCGGCCCGCATTTGCGTGCATGGGCAAGTCGATCAGCTATGCGCAACTCGACGTGCTGTCGCAACGGCTCGCCGCGTGGCTGCAATCGAAGGGCCTCGCACGCGGCGCACGCGTCGCGATCATGATGCCCAACGTGCTGCAATATCCAGTCGCGCTGGCCGCCATCCTGCGCGCGGGCTATGTGGTGGTGAACGTGAATCCTCTCTATACGCCGCGTGAGCTCGAACATCAGCTCAAGGACAGTGGTGCAGAGGCCATCGTGCTGCTGGAGAACTTCGCCACCACCCTGCAGGCGGTCGTGCAACGTACGTCAATCAAACACGTTGTGGTCGCAACGATGGGCGATCTGCTAGGCGTGAAGGGGTGGCTCGTGAACTTCATGGTTCGGCGAGTGAAGAAGATGGTGCCCGCATGGAGTCTGCCGGGCCACACGAGTTTCAACGCAGCAATCGCCGAGGGCGCGCGTCGGCCGTTTCAGCCCGTGCAGCAGGGTCTCGACGATATCGCGTTCCTCCAGTACACGGGCGGCACGACGGGCGTGTCGAAGGGCGCGACGCTGCTGCATCGCAATCTCATCGCCAATCTGCTGCAGACTCAGGCGTGGCTCGAACCGGCGCGGGCGAAGCGCCCCGATGTCACGCAGAACGTGACGGTTGCCGCGCTGCCGCTTTATCACGTGTTTGCGTTGACGGTGTGCGGGCTGTTGAGCATTCATACCGGCGGCCTTTCGGTGCTGATTCCCAATCCGCGCGATATGGCCGGCATGATCGAGACGCTGCGTGGCTACCGTATCACCATGTTCCCCGCGGTAAACACGCTCTATAACGCGATGCTCGATCATCCCGACTTTGACAAGCTCGACCTGTCGCAGCTTTTCGCAGTCGTGGGCGGCGGGATGGCCGTGCAGGAAGCCGTGGCGAAGCGCTGGTTCGAGAAAACCGGCGTACCCATCGTGGAAGGCTATGGTCTGACCGAAACTTCGGCCTGCGTGACCTGCAACTCCGCTGTGTCGGTGAGCTGGAGCGGCGCGATTGGCTTGCCGCTGCCTTCGGCGGAAGTGTCGATTCGCGACGACGATAACAATGTGCTGGGCACGGGCGTGGCGGGCGAGTTGTGCATTCGCGGCCCGCAGGTGATGGCTGGCTACTGGCAGCGCCCCGACGAAACCGCAAACGTGATGACGCCCGATGGCTTCTTTAAATCGGGCGATATCGCGGTGATGGACGAAAGCGGTCTCGTGAAGATCGTGGACCGCAAGAAGGACATGATTCTCGTGTCCGGTTTCAACGTCTATCCGAACGAGATCGAAGACGTGGTGGCGCAGCATCCAGGCGTGTTCGAAGTCGCGGCAGTGGGCGTGCCTGATCGCCATTCGGGCGAAGCGGTGAAAATATTCGTAGTGCGAAGAGACCCGGCGCTCACCGACGCGGAGATCTTCAACTGGTGCAAGGAGCGCTTGACGGGCTACAAGCGGCCCAAACTGGTCGAGTTTCGCGATGGCCTGCCCAAGAGCAATATCGGCAAGATCCTGCGGCGCGAATTGCGCGACGCTCGCGTGTAACGGCCTGATTGATTCGACAGATAAAAAAACGCCCTGCCGTCGAGCAGGGCGTTCCTTTTGAATCAATAACGCGAAAGCTGGCTGCCATTGATCTGCACGCGGTCGCCGGGGTGCAGATCGCCCGGCGTCGGGACGTCGAAGGCGCGTGTCGAACCGTCGCTCAACTGCACGTCGATGCGATAACCGGCCGGGCCGCTCATCTGCTGGCCGATCTGGTTGCCTGCGTAAGCGCCGCCCAGCGCGCCGATCACCGTTGCGGCGTCGCGGCCGTGGCCGCGCCCGATCTGGTTGCCGAGCACGCCGCCCACCAATGCGCCCACGACCGTTCCGCCGACGCCGCCCGCGCTCGTGGCGCTGCTGACCGGGTGAATCGCGGCGATCGTGCCGTATTGCGCGCCGTACTGGTTGTTGTATTGCGGTGTGTTGTTGTATTGGCCGCTGTACTGACCGCTGTTTTGCGTGTCATAGGGCTGCGCCGGTGGCGGCGGCGGTACGTAGGCCGGTTGCTGCACCGTAGCGGGTTGTGCGTAGGTTGGCTGCCCCTGGTAACCTTGTTGCGAACCATACGACGGATAACCGGACGAATACCCGGGGCCGTAGCCCGGTGCAACACAGGCGGACAGCGAAACGGCGGTAGCGGCGACAAGCGCGGCGGTCAGAGCGGAGCGAGTAGAGAGCATGGGCATCACGGTGTTTTCTGCGGCGCTGCGCGCGTGCTGCGCGGCGGGCCGTCTGTAGGTAGCGGATGCGGCGGAGTATAAGGAAAGCCCGTGCAGACGTCCGCTACGCGCGGGTAACAACGTGTAAAGTCTGTTGCCGATGGCGCGCTGCCGGGCGCGCATAGCGCGGATATCGCGAATTCGCGATCCGGCGCGGCAGCGCAAACAATCACGTTAGGGAAGGGCTTCGACCTGAGCATAAGGAGAAACAATGTCCCTCCGAAGTGTCACTGCGCCATTCGTGCGCCCGCGCCGCGGGTTGCGACGCTTGTCGCGCGGCCTGCTGGCAGGCCTTGACGCGCATCCCAAACTGATTTCGGCCGCGGGCGTGTTGTGCGCCATCGTGGTGCTTTCCGGCACGACTGCATGGTTGACGGCCGACCGCGCAGGCCGCGTCGAGCGCGCTAGCGAGCGCGCCCAGAGCGTTGCATCGCTGGTCGCGGGCGGCTTGAGCGGCAACATGAACATCCACGCCGCGCTGCTCGCCGACATGGTGTCGGCGGCGAGCGATCCGGCAGCGCCCATGACCGATAACGTTCGCGAACGTATCCGCTTCGGTCAGGCAATTTCGCACGAGCTGCTCGACGATGCTTTCATCGTCAGTGCGGACGGCATGCTCGAAACCCCACTTGATTCACCGCTCGACAACGCCTTGACGGCGAAGGTCGATCTGCGCGATCGGGACTACTTTCAGGCGTTCGCGCGCGGCGCTTCTCAGGGGCTCTATGTTTCGGAGCCGTTCGCTTCGCGCATTCGCAACGGCAGGCGCTCGGTCGCGCTCGCACGCCGCATCGAAGCGCCTGGCCATGCTTTCGCGGGCGTTGCCGTGCTGGTGGTGCGGCTAGACAGCGTTGAGCGCTTTATCAGCGGTTTTGAATCGCGCGATGTCGATACGGTACGCGTCGTGCGCGATGACGGACTGGTGCTGGCAAATGCGGTGCATCCCGACGGCGCCGCGTCGCTGGCCGTGCAGAAAGGATCGGGCGGTGCGATCGGCCATATCGATCCGGCAAGCGTGAAATGCTGCGTAGCGCATATTAGCGGCGCGCCGCTTGCCGTGATCGCGACGCCGTCCACCGCGCAGACGCTGGGCATCTGGCGGCAGCAGGTGATCTGGCAGGGCGCACTGGCGCTGACGTTCGCGCTGACGCTGGCGCTTGGTTCTATGGCGCTGGAGAGCGCGCTGCGCTCGCGTCACGAGGCGCTGGAGAAACTGCGTGAAATATCGCTGACCGACGCGCTAACGGGGCTGAGCAACCGCCGCGCGCTGGATAGCCGACTCGACGAGGAATGGCGACGCGCGAGCCGGAATAATCGTCAGTTATCCATATTGTTTATCGACATCGACCGGTTCAAGCTCTTCAACGACGAATACGGTCACGCTGTCGGCGACGAAGTCTTGCGCAGCGTCGCGCAGGCCATCGGTGGGCAGGCGCGGCGCATGCAGGATATGGCCGCGCGTTACGGCGGCGAAGAGTTCGCGGTCGTACTGCCGGATACCGACGCGCAGGAAGCCGCCCAGTTGGCGGAGCGGGTGCGACACGCGGTCGAACAGTTGCGCATCGCACACGCGAAGAGCGAGGCGGGCGCAGTGACGGTCAGCGTGGGTTGCGCGACTGTCACGGCCACGCCAGGCATCGAGCATGGCGTAGAAAAGCTGCTGGAGGCCGCCGATGCGCAATTGCTCGTCGCCAAAGCGAGCGGCCGCAATCGCGTCTGCGCAAGTGTGCTGGAGGCGCACGCGTAGCGCGCGTGCGCTCAGTGTGCGCTATCGCCAGTTTTCACGATCTTGCCGCGCGGAAGCACATAAGCCACGCGCTCGCCTTCGCCGGCAATCACGTTGATGTCCGCGAGCGGATCGCCGTCCAGCACCAGGACGTCGGCGATCGCCCCCGCCGCTATCGTGCCCAGTTTGCCCTTCATGTCGACGATCTCGAAATGGCGTGACTTCATGATGCAAGCGTTGCGCACGGTCGTCCAGATTTTGCGTCGGGCGATTTGATCGACATGTGCGTCGTTCAACGATGCGCATGCACGCATGCAAGGGAAAACCCCCTTGTGCAAGGGTGTGTGCGCGGGTATTCACAGTGCCTTCGAGACGGTTTGCCGATTTGTGATACTGCGTGGCCTTTTTGGCTCCGTATCGTAGAAGCGCGAATCAGATGCTCTCGCACCATAACCACGATAACGGAGATGACCTTGGGTCTGAAAACTCATGCAGCGGCCGCAATGAGCGGCTGCGCGCTTCTCGCCACCCTGTCTTTCGCTCAGGCCGCAACGCCTGTTTCCACGGCGGTTGCCGATCGCACCGCCAATGTCCAGACGAATGCGAATCCCGCGCGCCCCAACGTCCTGCTGATCGTCGCCGACGATCTGGGACGTTCCGACCTCGGCGCATTCGGCAGCGAAATTCCCACGCCGAATCTCGACGCCCTGGTCTCACAGGGCCGTTTGCTCGACACGATGTATGTTGCGCCGACCTGCTCTCCCACGCGCTCGATGCTGCTTTCGGGCATCGACAATCACCTCGCGGGCGTGGGCAACATGGCGGAGATGATCACACCGCATCTCACGCCCGAGGAAGTCAATCATCCCGGTTATGAGGGCGGCCTCAATCATCGCGTGGCGGCGCTTCCCGAGATCATGAAGGATGGCGGCTACTGGACCGTGATGGCGGGCAAGTGGCACCTTGGCGCGAGTGCCGGCATGCGGCCCGACCAGCGCGGCTTCATGCGCTCCTATGCGCTCATGAACGGCGGCGCGGCGCACTTCAGGGAAAAGGAAATGCGTATCACCTCGGATTCGCCGGAGCCGACCTACCGCGAGGACGGCAAGAAAGTCGATTTGCCCGAGGACTTCTATTCGTCGCGCAGCTATACCGACAAGCTGATCGAATATCTTGGCGACAAGTCGCGCGACGGCCGTCCGTTCTTTGCTTATGCGGCTTATACGGCGGCGCATTTGCCGCTGCAGGCGCCCGATGAAGCGCTGCGCCGCTTTCGCGGCCAGTACGACGTGGGCTACGACGTGATCGCGCAACGTCGCATCGACAAAATGAAGCAACTCGGGCTCGTGCCCGCCGATACCAAACCCGCGCCACTGCCCGAAGGCACGAAACCCTGGCGCGCACTGACCGGCGAAGAGAAGGCGCGTTCGGCGCGCACATTCGAAGCGTATGCGGCAATGGTGAGCGAACTCGACCGCAACGTCGGGCGGTTGATCGACTATCTGAAGGCGAGCGGCCAGTACGACAATACGCTGATCGTGTTCCTCTCCGATAACGGCCCTGAAGGCAACGAGTGGGACAAGGATAGCGGCAACGCGCAATGGATCGCGCACGACTTCAACAATTCGCTCGACAATATTGGCAGGCCCGATTCGTTCGTATTCGAAGGTCCGGCGTGGGGACAGGTGAGCGCGCAACCATTTCGTCTGTTCAAGGCCTACACGAACGAAGGCGGGATTCGTTCGCCGTCGTTTATTACGTATCCTGGCCATATCCAGCCGGGCAAGGCCGAACAGATGCTCACGGTGAAGGACTTCACGCCCACCATTCTGGACTTTGCCGGCATTCATCAGCCTGGTATCGAATTCCACGGACAGACGGTGCTGCCGATGCAGGGCATGTCGATGAAGCCCTGGCTTACGGGCGAACGCAAGCGCGTGCATGTGGCCGATTACGTCTACGGAATGGAGCTGATGGGCCGCAATGCGCTGCGCAAGGGCAACTGGAAGCTCGTCTATTCGTACGACAACGGCAAGGGTCACTGGCAGCTGTACGATCTCGCCCACGATCGCGGCGAACTGCATGATCTTTCCGCTAAGCGCCCGGAGGTCGTCGAGGAACTGCTGACCGAGTGGTCGCAATACGTGCAGCAGAATAACGTCGTGGAGACGGGGCGCGACACGTCCTATCCGCGTGCGGATTACTGACATGGTGCGATTCAGCGGAGCGAAATCGCGCGCGCAAATCAAGGCGCGATGCAAAGCGACGGCGCTGCCCGTACTGGGCGCGGCGCTTGTATGGGCTTTGGTGGCGGCGACCATTGGCGGGACGCCGCGCGCCCAGGCGAGGGTGGCGGCCGTTGCGAGTGCCGCTACGCCTGCGCTTGGCTCGTTGAAGGCGTGCAAGGCTTTCGGCGGCTTGCCGCCGTCGGGCGAGGCCGACGATCAGGTGAACGTGCCTGCGGGCACTTTCGTGATGGGTTCGGACAGCGACTATCCCGAGGAAGCGCCTGCACGCGCCGTGAAAGTAGGCGCCTTCCTGATCGACCGCTACGACGTGACCAACGCGCAGTTCGCGCGTTTCGTCGCGGCGACAGGCTATCGCACGCTCGCGGAGCGTGGCCTCGATTCCGCGCGCTATCCTGACGTGCCGAAGGCCATGACACGCCCGGGCTCCACCGTATTTCTGCCGCCGAAAGACCTTCTGGTAGGCGCGATGCAGTGGTGGCATTACATCCCCGGCGCGGACTGGCGGCACCCGGATGGGCCGGATAGCTCGATCGACGGGCTTGCGAATCATCCAGTGGTGCATATCGCCTATGAAGATGCGCTGGCCTACGCCAGATGGCTTGGCCGCGACCTGCCGAGCGAGGCCGAATACGAGTACGCGGCGCACGGCGGCAAGAACGCGGTCTATCCGTGGGGCGACACCTTCACGCTGCGATCGAAGCTGATGGCCAACACCTGGCAGGGCGCGTTCCCATTCCAGAACACCGACAAGGACGGTTTTGTCTCGACTTCGCCAGTCGGCTGCTTTCCAGCCAATGGCTATGGGCTGTACGACATGGTCGGCAACGTCTGGCAATGGGTGAAAGACCCGTGGCAGCAGACGCATGCGCAGAAGGCCGCAGAACCGCCGCCGGCGCCCGCCGTCGACCTGGAGGACGCGCTTGTTGCCCGCGCGCGCGGTACGCAATTCGGCACGATCAAGGGCGGCTCGTTTCTCTGCTCTCCGGTCTATTGCAAGCGGTATCGCCCGAGCGCGCGGCACGCGCAGGATCTCACCATGGGCACCAACCACATCGGATTTCGCACGGTGTTGAGATTGCCCGCTTCCTGAGCGATGGCAATCGGACGCGGCAGCAGGTCAGTCTGACGACGCTGCCGCGTCGTTCTGATTCCGCGGTATCGATTCGAATAACAACTTAGTAGTCCAATCTTATGGAGATCTTTTCGTGAAATCACGTTCCCTGACCGTGAGGACCGCGCTCGCGGGTTCGCTCGGCGCCTGGCTGTGCTTCGGTCCGCTTGCTGCGCACGCGCAGAGCAGCGTCACGCTGGGCGGTATTCTCGATACAGGCCTGCTGTACGCGAACAACGCGGGCGGTCATTCGCAATGGACCACGGCAAGCGGGCAGCTTTCGTCATCGCGCTGGATCCTGTCGGGGCAGGAGGATCTGGGTGGCGGCACGCGCGCGGTTTTCCGCCTGATGAGCCCATTCAATATCGACAATGGGCACGGTCCTGGGCGCGCGTTCAACGTCTCCTACGTTGGTATGGCGAATGACGGCTACGGCACGCTTACGCTCGGCCGCCAATGGGATTCGACCGTCGATTTCGTGTCTGGCTTTGCGACCAACGAAACTTGGGCGGGCTATATCGGCGCGCATGTGGGTGACGCCGATAACACCAATGCCACTTTCAAGGTCAGCAATACCGTCAAGTACGCAAGCCCGACTTTTGCAGGCTTCAGCTTTGGTGCTACCTATGGCTTCAGCAATCAAGCCGGCGACTTCACGGGCAATCGCGTGATCGCAGCAGGTGCGGGTTGGACGCAGGGGCCGGCTTCCGTGGGCGTTGGATTCGTGCAGGCCGACCGGCCCGATTCGCAGGCGGCAGGGGCGTTGGGCGCGCCAGGCAGTGGCATTTTCGACGATTATTCGAACACCTTCAGCAACAGCATTGTGAACGGTGAGGGCGTGCAGCGCCAGCGCATCTGGCTGGCGGGCGCGTCGTATCGCATCGGCACGGTGACGCTCGCGGGGCTTTATTCGAAGGTGCAGTATCGCTATCTCGACGCGACGGCGCTTACGCTCGACAACTACGAGGCCAGCATGACGTGGCAGATGAGCCCGGCGTGGCTCGCTGGCGTGGCCTATATCCGCACCAACGGCAGATATTCGGGCGAAGGAACGGCAGGCGCTGAGCCGGGCTGGGATCAGCTCAACCTGGGTACGCAGTATCAGTTATCGAAACGTACGACACTCTATCTGATTGGCGTCGCGCAACAGGGCAGGCACGCGCCGGCGCAGATCTATGGGGTTACGCCATCGAGTACGCGCAGGCAACTGGTGGTCACGGCGGGCATCGTACACCGCTTCTAGGGCGCAGTGTTGTAGCGAGGTGACGCAAGCAGGCGCGGAATCTCGCTCTTGTCGTGCATGCCCAGTTTGCGATACGCGCAGCGCAGATAGTGCCGCACAGTGGTCGGCGAAATCCCCATGCGCTGCGCGACTTCCTTGTGCGACAGACCATCGCCGTAGTGCTGGATCGCAACGAGTTCGCGCGGGCTGAGCAGGTCGAGTGCGGAACGCGTGCGCGCTTCCAGTTGAAAGAGGCCCGCCGTGGGCACGCAGTGGACGGCGACGCGCTCGCCCGTGTACGGATGCGCGGCGCCGCCGTGCAGCCAGTCGATCAGTGGCTGCGGCAAGGTCTGATTGGCGTAGAGCGGCCAGTCCTGGCGCAAGGTGGCTTCGAAGGCCTTATCGGCCTGATGCACTGCGCCGAACGCATCGCAGATCGCGCGCGCGGGCGAGGTTTCAGGCGTCGCGCCGCGTTCGCGCGTGAGCTGGAACGAGCGGTTGATCGTCAGGGCGGCGGCCAGATGTGCGATGACGTTCGCGACTTTACGCGCATCGCCGACGCTGAAGGGCTTGTCCAGCGCCCGTCGATATACCGAAAGAAAAGTCGTGAGTCCGAAACGATGGTCGTGCGCCGTCACGACCATCAGTTGCGCGAGCCCGTGCTTGACGGCCCAATTGCGAAAGCGCGGCGGCACCTCCGGATCGACGACGGAGATCGCCATCGCACGCCCATAAACGCCGCGCGTGCCGATCGCAAGCGGATCGCAGTCGCGCACTTTGACCCACTCCGGAAAGAACGAGTCGGGCAGCCCCCACGTAAAGCTGTTGTGCATGATGGGACCGCCGGGCGTATGCGTGGTCACGCCGGTCCAGCCCGCGTCGAAATCGAGCAAGGCGCCGAGCAGGCGGAAAAAGCCGTTTTCGAATTCGCCGATGCCGGTCTGGTTGGCGAGCGCGTAGAGGTCGAGCAGCAGCACGCTCAGGTCGCGCTCGGCGCTGCCGTCGCTGCAGAACGGGCCCTCGAAATCGGCGCTGCGCGTGGAAGGCGCGCCTGGCGCATAGGCGTCGATGGCGATCGCGGCGGGCATGTCCGAGGCACTGTCGAAGGGCACCGGCCGGTCTGCGTTGCGTGTCAAGCGCTCCTCCTCTGCGATGCTTTTGTCGTGTCTTGCGTTGCGTCTCTTGTTTCTGGTGTTGCGGATTCCCGACCGATTATACGTGCCGCCGATTTTCGGCGAACAGCGTTTTGAAGGACACGCGCACCCCCTGCATTTGAACGGGGTCCAGCATTGCGCGGGACATCTGGCAATCGCACTCAATGCGCCGCGCGCCCGTGTTTATGAGCCTGGCTGCCGCATCAGGGTTTTCCGCAGCGTTCACTTGAACGACTGTTCACGATTTTTCCCGCTACCGACACTGCACGCAGATCCGCATCCGCCGATACGGCGGCCATCGGACGAAAGCGCTTCATGACAACAACGTCGTACGGTTTGGAGAGTCGGTTGATGAAACGATGGAATGGATTTCGGCGCGTGCGCATGAGAGCGGTGGCTGCAGCCATAACGCTCGGCATCAGCTTCGCGGCGCATGCGCAGTCGAGCGTAACGCTGTACGGCATTCTCGATGCGGGCATTCAGTACCGCACGCACGCGGACGGTGAGCACAGCGCCGTGAATCTGCAGAACTACGGGGTGCTGCCTTCGCAGATCGGCATTACCGGCAGTGAGGATCTGGGCGGCGGAATGCAGGCGATCTTCCGGCTCGAACAGGGATTGAACCTCAACGACGGCACGGCCACAGTGCCAGGGCTGGCATTTTTCCGTGGCGCCTGGGTGGGGCTCAAGGGCGGATTCGGCACGCTCACGCTGGGGCGTCAGTTCAGCGTGCTGTTCGATCGCACGGTCTTCTACGATCCGCTGCTTTATGCCGCGTACAGCGGTCAGGGCGTGCTCGTGCCGCTAGCGGCGAATTTCATCGATAACGCCGTCAAATACCAAAGCCCCGATATCGCCGGGTTTAGCGGCGAAGCGCTGGCCGCGACGGGCGGCGTGGCCGGCAACTCGCGCTCGGGTCGCGTGCTGGAGGCGGGCGCGCAATACGCGGGCAACGGCTTTGGCGTGAGCGCGGTGATCCACCAGTCGTACGGTGCGGTGTCGTCGAGTGCGGACACGTCGTCCGAGCAGCGCGTGGTTGGCGTGCTTGCCGCGCATTGGGACATCGACAAGTTGTCGCTCTACGGCGGCGGCGAGCGCCTGACCGGCTCGCTCGAACCGGCCAGAACAGTCGCCTGGGGCGGCGCGCGTTACCGGCTCGATCCGGCGTTGGGTTTCGCGGCCGGTATTTATCACACGTTTTCCAGCACGCCGAGCGTCGGGCATCCGACGCTTTACATCGCCAGCGGTACTTACGCGCTCTCGAAGCGCACCTTCGCCTATCTGAACCTCGGTTACTCGCACAACACGGGCGGCAGCACGCAGCCCGTCTACGAATACGACTCGCTGCCCGTCGCCGGTGTCTCGCAGTTTGGCGCGATGGCCGGCATGTCCCATACGTTCTGATCTCGCGGCCCATTCAAGGGAACCACTACGCCATGAAAAATCCTTCTCCGTCCTTTGCGGCGACCGCTTCGGCTGAAGCGCGGCCGAGCGGTTTCGCGAGCTCGACGCTGCTTTCGCTCATCGTGTTCGCGGCCATCACGCCGTTGTTGTTGCTGGTTGCGCCCGCAGTGGCGGCGCAGCTTGCCGTGCAATTGGGCTTATCAGCGTCGCAGATCGGCACGTACTTTTTCGTCGAGCTGGGCGCGTTTAGCTGCGCGACGCTGCCTTCGCTGCTGTGGCTCGGTCGTGTCGACGCTCGACGCGTCGCGGCCGTCGCCACGGCGCTGTTCTGCGTGGGCAACTTCGCGACTGCGCTGGCGATGCCGGGCTTCGCAGGCCTGCTCGCGCTGCGCACGATCACGGCGCTTGGCGGCGGCACCTTGATGGTGTTGTGCATGACGAGCGCCGCGACCAGTGCGAATCGCGATCGCGTCTATGGACTGTGGGTCGTCGGCCAGCTCGTAGCGGGCGCGGTGGGCCTGTTCCTGCTGCCGCATGTGTTCGCGGGTTACGGCCTGCGTGCGCTCTATGTCGTGCTCGGCGTGCTGGGGCTGTGCGCCGCGCCGCTTGTGCGCGGATTCGATCCGGCGCTGGGCCGCGCGAAGCACGCGGGCGGCGCGGTTGCCGCTGTGCTGGAGCCGCAGGCGGCCCGCGCGGCGTTGAACGCCGCGTTTGTGATCGGCGGCGTGCTGGCCTTCTATGTGGCGATTGGCGGCGTGTGGACCTTCGCGAGCAAGGCCGCGGCGCTCGCGGGCTTCGACGCTGCGCATACGGGCGAAGTGCTCGCCGCCGCGAGCGTGATGGGCATCGTCGGCGCGGGCTGTGCGTCGCTCATCGGCGGGCGGGTGGCGCGCTTCGCGATGCTGCTGGCGGGCTACGCGATCCTTGCCGTGTCGCTGGCGGGACTCGCCACGCAGCCGGGCACATCGGGCTATATGGCCGCCGTGTTCGCCTTCAAGTTCGCCTGGACCTTTGTGCTGCCCTTCATCCTCGCCGCCGCCGCAAAGCATGACCGCTCGGGTCGGCTGGTCGCATCGCTGAACTTCGTGATTGGCGCGGGCCTTGCGGCTGGACCGCTGATCGCGGGCGTGCTTCTTGACGCGGGCGCGTCGCTGGCGGCGTTGTTCGCCAGCGCGGCGGCGATCTGCGTCGTGTCGTGTGTTTGCCTGCTGCGCGTCGAACGCGCGTGATTTCCATTACCGATTTTCGAATCAAGAACCACCACCAGCAAGAGAACCTCATGAGCAAAACTGCCTTCTTTACCGACGAACGCACTTTCTGGCACACGGGCGGCACGCACGCGCTGTTCTTTCCCGTCGGCGGCTGGGTGCAGCCGCCTGCCGCGAGCGGTTACGCGGAATCGCCCGAATCGAAGCGCCGCCTGCTGGCGCTGATCCAGGCGTCGGGGCTTGCGGCGTCGCTCGACATGGGCAGCGCAAACGCGGCTAGCGACGAAGACCTGCGGCGCATCCATCCGCGCGACTACCTCGAACGCTTCAAGGCGGCGAGCGATGCGAACGGCGGCGATCTGGGTGATCTCGCGCCGTTCGGCAAGGGCAGCTACGAGATCGCGGCGCTTTCGGCGGGTCTTGCCATGAGCGCCGTCGATACGGTGCTTGCCGGCCGCGCGGCGAACGCGTTTTCGCTTTCGCGCCCGCCGGGCCACCACTGCCTGCGCGACAAGCCAATGGGCTTTTGCCTGCTCGCCAACATTCCGGTTGCGATCGAGGCGGCGCGTGCGAAACACGGCGTCGAGCGCGTTGCAGTGATCGACTGGGACGTGCATCACGGCAACGGCACGCAATCGATCTACTACGACGATCCCAACACGCTGACGATTTCGCTGCATCAGGAAGGCTGTTTTCCGCCCGGCTATAGCGGCGCGGAAGAGCGCGGCGCGGGGCGCGGCGAGGGCGCGAACATCAATATCCCGCTGCTGCCGGGCGGCGGGCACGACGCGTATCTGTACGCCTTCGAGCGCATCGTGCTGCCCGCACTCGATCGCTTCAAGCCCGATTTGATCGTGGTGGCGAGCGGGCTGGACGCGAGCGCCGTCGATCCCCTTGCCCGCATGCTGCTGCATAGCGAAAGCTATCGCGCCATGACGCAACTCGTGCGCGACGCCGCTGAGCGCCATTGCGGCGGCCGTCTGGTCGTGGTGCACGAAGGCGGCTATTCGGAGGCCTATGTGCCGTTCTGCGGCCATGCGATCGTGGAAACGCTCGCGGATGTGCGCACCCGCGTGGAAGACCCGATGCTCGAACTGGCCATCCTGCAGCAGCCGAGCGCGCGTTTCGCGGCGTTCCAGCGCCAGTTGATCGACGAAATGGCTCAGACGTTTGCGGGCTAATTGCGCCGGTTGCCGATTGCGCGCGTTGTCATCCTTCTGGTTGATGCCGCACGGCGGGGCGGCTCCGTAAAGTGTGAGTCGCGCCGCCGCATTCTGGCAATGAGCGAGCGGCCCTCAAAGTCAATTTACGGAGTCCTCCTTATCATGTCGTCCCAACCCGTCTTTATTCAGGTCGGCGCGCTCGCCGACGGTTTCGCGCCCGATAGCCATAGCCTCGCGCCCACGGGCGATCTCGAGGGCCGCCGCTTTACGCTCGAATTTGCGGATGGAAGCGCTACGACGCTGCATTTCGTGGGCGCGCAGCGCGTGGAAGTCGAACGCAACAGCGGCGCGCAACATGAACGTGCGCATCATGAGTGCCGCGTGAGTTCGGTACGCAATGGCATCTATTTCGTCGATTACGTGGGCGCCGATGAAGCGCTTGTCGATGACGAAGGCCGCGCGCGCAACGTTTCCACGAGCTATGTACTCGATCTGCCGCGGGCTTTGTGTACGGTGGTCGTCGGCGCGTTGCCGAGCGAAACGGAAACCCACATCGATGCTTTCACCCGCGTCGAGCGCGGCATGGAACTGACCGGCGTGCAGGTGCAATTGCACCACGGCCGTATCACGGCGGGCGATGGCATAGAGCCGGGAAAGGCCGCTTTGCATGCGCCCACGCGTGAGTTGATCGGCATGCGCAATCTCTATACGTATAGCGCGACGGAGCGCTACGAGCACGTTTATCTGAACGAGAATTTTTATGCGTGGCAGTGCCTCTCCGGCGTCGAAGCGGGGCTGGCGGATGTGGACCGTTGCCATACGATCGCCATCGACGAAAAGCTCTATCTGTTTGTGTGGCGCGAGAAGATCGTGCCGACGCTTGGCGTCATCATGATCGACCTCGAACGCATGAAGACCGATGGCAAGATCTTCGGATATCAAGGCAGCCGTTTTGATGCGTTGTCGAATTTTCCGGTGGGCGCGCACGCTCAGGTGCTTAACGTTACGCGGTATCCGGTATGACGTGCGCTTTTGAAGGGCGCACTGTGCTGGTGACGGGCGGTGCGCAGGGCATAGGGCGCGGGATAGTCGAGGCGTTTGCGCGCGAGGGCGCTTGCGTGGCTGTTGCCGATCTGCAGGGCGATCTGGCGCGTGAGTGGGTGGGCGCGATGGAGGATGGGGCGCGGCGAAAGCATCGAGTCTATGACGTCGATCTGGTTGAGCGTGAGCAGATTAGTGCGCTCATCGCGCAAGTCGAGGCCGATTTTGGAGGGCTCGATGTGGTTGTGCATAACGCGGCGTATTTTCCGCTTACGCCGTTTGCTGCGATTACGCCGGAGGTGCTGGAGCGCACGCTTGCAGTGAATCTGGGGGCGTTGTTCTGGCTGGCTCAGGCCGCTTTGCCTGCGTTTGTCAGGCGGGGGGCAGGGCGGTTGCTGGTGACATCGTCTGTTACGGGGCCTCGGGTGGCTTATCCCGGGCTGGCGCATTATGCGGCTTCGAAAGCTGGAGTTAATGGGTTTATTCGTGCTGCTGCGCTGGAGCTTGCGCCGTATCGCGTTACTGTGAATGGGGTTGAGCCTGGAATGGTTCGGACGCCCGCTATGGATAATCTTGGGGACGCTATGCTTAATGAGCGAATTGCCAGGGCGGTGCCGATTGGGAGGTTGGGGGAGCCGGAGGATATTGCCGCTGCGATGCTTTATCTGGCTTCCGCCGGGGCCGGTTATGTGACCGGGCAGACTATTGTGGTTGATGGTGGGGCTGTTTTGCCGGAGGCTTCGGCTGCGTTTTTGGGTTGATTTTATGGCGGGTTCGCGTTTCCTTGTGAGCGTGTCGGTCTATTAGCGTTGCCCCTGTGCGGGGCGGCACCTACTTTTCTTTGCAGCGGCAAAGAAAGGTAGGCAAAAGAAAGCCGCTCAAACCGCCAGTGTTACGCCGTCCACCACTTGCCGAATATCGGAGTGGTGACTGGTCTTGCTCGCATCACGCGCCGTATAACAAAGTGGTGACGCCCGCACATCCGGGGCCGCTACGCGCCCCGTTGGGCACAACCGGAAAACCGTCGCAGCACTGTTGGTTTCCCTTGCAGACCCAACCGCTGGGCGCGAAGCGAGCAGCGGGATGAATGAGTCCTTTGTCACTTCGTTTTACGGCGAGTGGTGCGAACAATGCCCAGTCACCACTCCGTTAATGGGCAAGTGGTGGACGGCGTCACACTAGCGGTGTGAGCGGCTTTCTTTTGGTTACTTTTCTTTGCCGCGGCAAAGAAAAGTAACTGCCGCCCCGCACAGGGGCAACGCTAATAGACCGACAAGATCACAAGAAAACGCCAACCCCGCAATAAATCACAAAAAACCCACAACTCTATCCCCGCCCAAAAACCAAAGTAGGCACATCCACAACAGAAGATCCACCATCGGCAACAACCGCCGCCCCGGTCACGATACTCGCAGCAGGCGAAGCAAGAAACCCACAAACCTGAGCGATCTCATCAGCGCTTGCAGGCCGCCTCAAAGGCACATCGGCACACACCCGCGCATACGCCTCATCCACCGTATCCCCATAGCGCTGAACCAACGGCAACATTTCCTCATCGGCCATCGGCGTGCGAACCCAACCAGGACACACCGCATTCACCCTCACACCCTGCGGCCCATAATCACGCGCAAGCGAACGCATCAGCCCGATCAGCGCATGCTTGGCCGTGGTATAGCCACAAACCTCAGGCCCAGCGGCAAGCGACGCAATCGACGCCACCATCACAATCGATCCGCGCCGCTCGATCAACTGCGGCAAACAAGCCCGCGCGCTCACAAAAGCCGTATCCAGATTCGCACGCATCGCAGTGGCCCAGCCATCGTCGCTGGTTTGCAGCGCGATGCCCGCGCCCAGTCCACCCGCGCAGGCGATCAGACTGGCGACACCACCTTCGCCCTCCAGCACAGCGTTAAACCGTTCCCAGTCGGCCGCGCTGGCGGCATCGCCTTCCAGCACCAGGCCCCCCATTTGCGCCGCGACGCGTTCGAGCGGCGCCCGGCGGCGTCCAATCAGCGCGACCCGCGCGCCTTGCGCCGCGAACAGTTTCGCGCAGGCCTCGCCGATGCCGGTGCCCGCCCCGGTGATAACCACGCAGCCCTGAGCGGGCGGAAACGGGGAGAAGGGGGATGTCATTTCGATGGCTCCTGAAAGGGTTGCACTGCGTAGGTGTGCGGGCAGTCTAGGACGCGCCTGGCGATGGGCCTATCGGGCAAAAGGATGACAAGGCAAAGGCGCGCGCGCTGCACATTTGCCAATTAGCGCTCACGCCCCGCCGCGCCGCCTGCCTAGCATCGTCGATATCCACCTTCCGCAAGATCACGGAGTCCACTCATGCCCAGGGATCACTGCCGCGCCGCCGCGCTGGAAACGGCTGTCGCCACGCTCGCAGCGCTGGTGCGCCCCGGCGCGACCGTGTTCTATCGGATCGGCGCCGATCAGCAGCCTTCGAGTTTCGATCTGTTTGGCCTTGCGCAGACCATGCATCGTACGTGGCTGCAGCGCTATCTCGTGCTGGACCCCATGCATCCGTCGCGCTATCTGCGCCAGCACCGCAATGTCCTCACGCTCGCGGGCGAGTTGCCCGAGGCGCTGCGCGGCGAGTCGGTGTACTGGCGGCGCTTCCTGCAGCCGCATCGCGTGGTGGATGTCATGGAGGTGCTGCTGCGCGACGAGGGCCGCGCCGTAGCCGCGTTCTCGCTGTTGCGCTTCGCGCCCGATGTGCCGTTCGCGCAGCACGAGATCGACCACGCCGGCGCGTTGCAGCCCTTGCTCGAACTCGCGCTTGCGCCCGTGTTGCGCAGTGAGAGCGCCCTGCATGTTGCCGCGATGAGCGATGACACCGAAGCGCCGCGCCTCACGCACCGCGAGGAGCAGATCGCGCGTCTCGTGCGCGACGGGCTCTCGAACAAGGCCATTGCGCGCGATCTCGAAGTTTCGCAGCCCACCGTCAAGACGCATCTGCTGCGCATGTTCCGCAAGCTGGGCGTGTCGAGCCGCACGGAACTGGTCGGCGCGCTGTTTCTTTGACCTGCCATCGAACGAGGACTGGACGATGAACGCCCGCGCGCCCTTACTCAACGAAGAACTCAACAACGACACGCCTGCCCCAGCTACGTATGAAGAAAGCGGCCTGCTGCTCTACGCAGTAGCGGCAGTAGCAGTCGAGCGCGATAACGAGCAGGGCTGGTTCCGTCGCTGCGCGCACGCGGGCGCGGTGGTGATTTCGCGCGAGGAGGACGTGCCAGACGTGCTCCTGCGCCTGCCCGACTGCTGGAATATCGCCGATGCCGCACGCTGCCGCGGCCTGCACGACGATCCGGACATCGTCGCTGTCGATCCGCGTTTCCGGCACGGCATCGACGACACGGCTTTCGCCATCGTCGCGCACGACGACGGCCGGCGCCACGTCCTGCTCATGCAGGTCAACGCCGCCGAAGCCGTGCTGATGCCCGAACGGCCGTTTCGCGAGCGCGAAGGCTTCGAATGCTGCGTCTGGCCAACGTGACGACAGCCGATGAACGCGACGAACGCGATGAACGTTTACCCGCACCGCATGGCGATCTGCCAATTTGCGCTAACGCCCGTGCGCTTGCGCCCCTAAAGTCGGCATCACTTACCCGTGTTCGCGCGGGCTGATTGCCCATTTACTTTGCCTGTTTTTTGCCCGAGAGATTGAAGATATGAGTAGCGACGCGAAGGTCAGAGTCAACGACAGCGTGCGTGCATTCATCGCGCGCGAACACGGCCTCTTCATCAACGGCGGCCCGCAGCCTGCGCAGGGCGCAAAGCGTGTCGATGTGTTCGATCCGTCCACCGGCGAGGTGATCGCCACCGTCCCCGACGCCAACGCCGCCGATGTCGATCGCGCCGTCAGCAACGCGCGCGAGGCGTTCGAGGCGCGTGTCTGGAGCGGTCTGCGTCCCGCCGACCGCGAGCGCATCCTGCTGCATCTGGCTGACCTGATCGAAGCCAACGCTGAAGATCTCGCGCAACTGGAAACCCTGGAGCAGGGCAAGTCGATCAACATTTCGCGCGCGATCGAAGTGGGCGCGACGGTCGAATACGTGCGCTATATGGCGGGCTGGGCCACCAAGATCACAGGCGAAACGCTCGATGTGTCGATCCCGTTTCCGCCTGGCGCGCGCTATACGGCGTACACGCGCAAGGAGCCGGTCGGCGTGGTCGCGGGCATCGTGCCGTGGAATTTCCCGCTGATGATCGCGGTGTGGAAGCTGATTCCCGCGCTCGCGGCGGGCTGCACGATCGTCATCAAGCCATCGCCCGAAACGCCGCTCACGGCGCTGCGCCTCGCGGAGATCGCGGTGGAGGCGGGCATTCCGCCGGGCGTCTTCAACGTCGTCACAGGCGGGCGCGAATGCGGCGCGGCGCTGGCCGCGCATCCGCGTATCGCGAAGATTTCGTTCACGGGATCGACGCCCACGGGCAAACTGATCGGCACGGCGGCGGTGCAGAACATGACGCGCTTTTCGCTCGAACTGGGCGGCAAGAATCCGGCCGTGATGCTGGCCGATGTCGATGTCGATCAGGCCGTGCAGGGCGCGCTTGCAGGAGGTTTTCTGAACCAGGGGCAGGTGTGCGCGGCGGCGTCGCGCATCTATATCCATCGCAGCAAGTATCGGCAGATTGCCGATGGTCTCGCCGATGTCGCGCGTTCGATGACGCTTGGCGCGGGCCTCGACCCCAACGCGCAGATCAATCCGCTGGTGTCCGCGCAGCATCGCGACCGCGTGGAGCAGCACATCGCGCGCGCTCATGCCGACGGCCTGCGTTTTCTCGCCGGCGGCACGCGTGTCGATCAGCCGGGTTACTACGTCAATCCCGCCGTGATCGACGATGTGCCGCACGACGCGGCGCTCGTGCGCGACGAGGTGTTCGGCCCGGTGCTGGCGCTGATTCCCTTCGACGATGCCGCCGAGGCGCTGCGTCAGGCCAACGACTCGCCCTATGGTCTTGCCGCAAGCCTCTGGAGCAACGACCTGCGCGCGGTGATGAATCTCGTGCCGCGCATCGAGGCGGGCACGGTCTGGGTCAATTGCCACGTGCCGCTCGATCCGTCGATGCCGTTCGGCGGCTACAAGCAATCGGGCATCGGCCGCGAATTCGGCAAGTACGCGGTCGAAGGCTTTACCGAAACCAAATCCATCTGCATCGCGCATTGAACACGCACATTGTGGGAGACACCATGAGCAAGGAAAATTCCGCTTTCTGGCATCCGATGATTCACCCCGCCGAAATGCAGCAGCGCACCCCGATCCGCATCGTGCGCGGCGACGGCTGTTTCGTGTTCGACGAGCATGGCAAGCAGCTTGTCGATGGCGTGGCGGGCCTGTGGAACGTCAACATTGGCCACAACCGCCGCGAGGTCAAAGAGGCGATCACAGCGCAACTCGACGAGCTTGAATACTTCCAGTTGTTCGACGGCATTTCGCATCCGCGCGCCGAAGAGCTGTCGCGTCTGTTGATCGATATGCTCGAACCCGAAGGCATGACGCGCGTGATGTACAGCTCGGGCGGCTCGGACGCGGTGGAGTCGGCGCTCAAGCTTGCGCGCCAGTACTGGAAGGTCGAAGGTCAGGCCGATCGCACCAAGTTCATCTCGCTCAAGCAGGGCTATCACGGCACGCATTTCGGCGGCGCGTCGGTCAACGGCAACACCGTGTTCCGCCGCAACTACGAGCCGAATCTGCCCGGCTGCTTTCATGTGGAAACGCCGTGGCTCTATCGCAATCCGTTCACGCAGGACCCGCAGGAACTGGGCCGTATCTGCGCCGAAATGCTCGAACGCGAGATCCTGTTCCAGAGCCCCGACACTGTGGCCGCTTTCATCGCCGAGCCGGTGCAGGGCGCGGGCGGCGTGATCGTGCCGCCGGAGAACTATTGGCCGCTGATTCGCGAGGTTTGCGATAAATACGGAGTCCTGTTGATTGCCGACGAGATCGTCACCGGCTTCGGGCGCACGGGCAGTCTGTTCGGCAGCCGCGGCTGGGGTGTGAAGCCGGACATCATGTGCTTTGCGAAGGGCATTTCGTCGGGCTATATTCCGCTGGGCGCGACGGCCTTTAACGCGCGCATCGAACAGGCATTCATGAAGAACGCCGACTTCACCGGCGCGCTGATGCACGGCTATACCTACGCGGGCCATCCTGTGGCGTGCGCGGCGGCGCTGGCGAACCTCAAGATCGTCGTCGATGAAAACCTGCCGGCCAACGCAGCGGCCCAGGGCAAGCATCTGCTCGAAGCGCTGCAGCCGTTCGCGAAGCGTTACGCCGCGGTGGGGGATGTGCGCGGGAAGGGCCTGATGGTCGCGCTCGATCTGGTGCAGGACAAGGCGACGCGCGAGCCGATCGACCCCACCAGCGGTTACGCCAACCGCGTGGCGGAAATCGCGCGCGAGCACGGCGTGCTGGTGCGCCCGGTGGGCACCAAGATCATCCTCTCGCCGCCGCTGGTGATCGAAACCGCGCAGATCGACGCCATTGTTCAGGCGCTCGCCGCAGGCTTCGAGCAGGCCTGAATTTCAGGGATTTTTTCAGGCAGGACCGCTCCCGGGTGCATTAATTTAGTTCGCCAATTAAAATTCATCGATTAAGATGCTGTTGATTCATGCAGGAGACAGCAGATGGATTTCAGGGTCAGCGCGCTTGCCGACGTGCATGATCATTCGCTCGCCGTGAGCGGCTGGGAGCAGGTCTATCGTCAGATGACGCCGGGCCGCTTTGCGAGCCGCGTCGTCCAGGCCACGTCGAGCGACTTTCATTTCTTCCGCGAAGAGACCAACCGCCGTGTCGTGCAGGCCGGCGTCTCGCCCGCGGGCTTTGCCTCGCTCGCCGTGCCGCTCTACGCGCCCGTGGTGGGCACCTTCCAGGGCCAGAAGGTCGATGGCTACGCGCTCATGCAACTCGGCCCCGGCGAGGAATTCCGCTTCTACACGCCCGAGGCCATGCACTACGTGGGCGTGAGCCTGCCCGCCGAGACGATGTTCGAACTCGTCGCCGTGACCATCGGCGAAGAGGCCGCGCGCCAGTTGCGCCGTAACGTGGTGCCGTTTCCCGCCGAAGCCGCGCAGGTTCTGCGTCAGCGCCTGGCGCCTTTTCTCGATGCGAGCGAGCGCGCGGCGTTAGCGGATTCGGCCTCGAATGCGGTCTCGGTCAAGCGCTTCCAGGACGAAATGTTGAGCGTGCTGCTCGGCCTGCTCGAAAGCGCGACGGGTCTGCCCTCGCGCGACGTCACGCACGCCACTTATAGCGACATCGTCAAGCGCTGCGAGCGCATCACCGAAGACAACACCCAGGAATCGCTCACCGTGCTGGATCTGTGCCGCATGCTGCGCTGCAGCCGCCGCACGCTGCAGACGAGCTTCCAGCGCGTGGCGAACGTCACGCCGGTAGAATATCTGCGCTCGATTCGGCTGAACGCCGTGCATCGCCTGCTGCGCTCGACCAGCGCGGACGAATTGCTGATCGGCGACGCCGCCGCGCGCTGGGGCTTCACGCACCTGAGTTACTTCGCGCGCGAGTATCGCGATCTGTTCGGCGAACTGCCATCGCAGACGGTGCGCAAGGGCTGAGCTTTTCCACGCCGTTTTCGTTCCCCTTACATTGGCGTCTGCTTTTCTCCCGATTCGCACCCGATTCGCGCCTGATTCTCCTCCCGACTAACCCTGGTTCCGGCCCCGCTCAGCGCGGCTTGCCGATTTGTGCTGCCGGTCGGCAATTTTGGCTCCCTACAGTGGCTGCAGACACGCGGCCCATCGTACGAGCCGCGGCACGATTACCACTCATCGGAGCGAGATACATGAACGTCGCGGCAGAACCCACGCCCTCGACCGAACTACGCAAAGGCGCCCTCGGTTTGGGCTTCATCGTCTTTTTCGTCATTTCCGCCGCCGGGCCGCTCGTGGCCATCGCGGGGGGCTTTCCCATCGGCATCATGCTCGGCAACGGCGCGGGCACGCCGGCGCTGCTCATCGCTACCGTAGCGATCCTGCTGTTGTTCGCGGCAGGCTATACGGCGATGTCGCGCCACGTCACCAACGCGGGCGGCTTCTACGCGTTCACGGCGCGCGGGCTGGGCGGCACGGCGGGGGGCGCTGCCGCGTTGCTCGCACTGCTGGGCTACAACACCATGCAGATCGGCCTGTATGGCATGTTCGGCGCGGTCTCCTCGGGCTTTCTGCAAACGCACTTCGGCCTGAACGCGCCGTGGTGGGCGTGCTCGCTCGTGGCGATGGCGAGCATCGCCGTGCTCGGCTACCGGCAGATCGACCTGTCGGCCAAGGTGCTTTCGCTGCTCGTGCTGGGCGAATACGTGGTGGTGCTGATCCTCGATCTGGCGATTCTCAAAAGCGGCGGCGCGCATGGTGTGAATGCGGTGTCGTTCACGCCACGGGTGTTTCTGGGCGGCACGCCCGCACTCGGTTTCCTGTTCTGCTTCGCAAGCTTTATCGGCTTCGAGGCGACCACGATCTACAGCGAGGAAGCCAAGGACCCGCAGCGCACGGTGCCGCTCGCGACGTATATCTCAGTACTGCTGATCGGTGGTTTCTATGCGTTCTCGGTCTGGTGCATGGTGATTGGTGCGGGCGCGGACGATATCGTCAAGACGCTGAACGCGTTGCAGGATCCGACCACCTTCCTCTACACGCTCTCCGACCACTACGCGAACAGCACGCTCACGGCGGCAATGAGCGTGCTCTTCATCACGAGCGTCTATGCGGGCCTGCTCGCGTTTCACAATTCGGCGGCGCGTTATTTCTTCGCTAGCGGTCGCGAAGGACTGCTGCCAAAGTCGCTCGGCCACACGCATGCGGTGCATTGCAGCCCGCATCGCGGATCGTTGTGGCAGTCGGCGATCGCCGCTGTCGTGGTGCTGGTGTTCATCGTCGCGCATGCCGATCCGGTGCTGACGCTGTTCTCGTGGCTCACCAATGTCGCGACGCTGTGCATCATCGCCCTGATGACGCTGGCGTCGGCGGCGGTGTTCGTGTTCTTCCGGCGTCAGCGCATACGTGAGGAAAGCGCGCTGCGCGTGGTGTGGTTCCCGGTAATTTCGGGTATCGCACTGGCCGTCGTGTTGATGCTGGCGGTCGCCAACTTCCCGCTGCTCACGGGGGCGGGCGCAACGCTCTCCTATGCGTTGACGGCGCTGCTGCCGGTGTTCGCCGTGTTCGGCGTCTATCTGGCGCGTCGCCTCAAACAGCGCGACCCCGCGGCTTATGGCCGACTCGGCAATTCGAGGCTGTAGAGCGTTCTTCTGGCTAGGTGCTGTGATGCGCGGCTCGTCGATGACGGGCCGCGCGGCGTTTACGGCACGGCAATTGCATGGCTGACGCTTTGTGCTTCAACGATCGGCAACATTTTTACAACCTGTCGCACGGGTGGCGGTGGCGCAGGGAGGTGGGCTGGCATGGTGGCAGGTGTCAAAGAGTGTGGGCCGCTGTATCGAAATGAGGGTCTCAGCGCTACACTCGCCCAAAACCTGATGTCAGGTCCAGCTCGCGTATAGCGCAACAGCCATTCGAGGAAGATATGCCGGCTTTCATCGTTAAATACACTCATCGTCATGTGAACACCGCGACGGACATCGGCTCCGCGATCCGCGTCGACGCTGTTTCGGGCGACGCCGCCATCGATCAGGCCTGGGTCCTTCTCAAGCAGCGCCATCCCGGCGAATACATCGTGGTGACGGCGGCAATCAGAAAGTAGTCGCGGCTTCACCTCAGCGCCGGGTTTGATCGCGCTTCTATAAACCGCACCGCGGCGGGTCAGTAAATTCCGAATTCGAGACGCCCGCCGCGCAGGCGCGCGAGGCATGCTGTACCGTCAGGGATGCACGGGCCTGGATCGTCGGCTTTTTGATCCGGCGTTTCTGCAAATAGCCCGTCGTGCTCGCTGCCGGGGTTCGCCAACGCGCTTTCCCCGGCGGCGGATCGAAACGCTCGCCAACACGGTGGCCAATATGAAAAAAATCCACTTCCTCCCCGCGCTCATCGCCGCCTGCTACGTCAGCGCCGCGTGCGCGCAACCGTTGCCGACCAGCGCGCAAAGCCCCGCGCAGCAGCAGGCCGCGCTGGCCAATCCCGCATCGGTCAACTGCATTCACAACGGCGGCACCCTGCAGATTGTCCAGACGGCGGAAGGCCAGACGGGCCTCTGCAAACTGCCCAATGGCCGGCAATGCGAGGAGTGGGCCTTGCTGCGCGGCGAATGCCAGGCGGCTGGGCAATGAATACGCCCGCCGCCGCGCGCGACTACAGTAGCGACGCCCAGGTGCTTGCGTATGCACTGTGCGCGCAAATCGATCATGCGGCTTCCATGCCGCAATCGCGTGCCTGGGTCGTACACCTGCCCAATATCGATCGGGACGCAACGCTGCGCCTGCGCTTTTCTCCGCCGGAGGCGGCGGGGCGTATCGTGGTAGAGGGCGTGCTGGCGCTCGATGGCACACCGGTGCGGGCTTCCGATTACCTCAGCCTCGAAATCCTGCGTGCGTGCCGTTACCGGAGCACGATTTCGCTGGCGCTCTCGAAGAAAGCGAGTCGTCTGGCCGAGGAAATCAAGGGGCGTCTGATACCGGGCTATATCGACGTGCTCGAACGCATCCGTGCCCAGTGTGGACAGGATCGCACGGCTTATCGGTCGCAAGGGGCGTATGCGCAGAGCAGCATAACCGCTTACGACATCGCCCAGCCCGCGCACAGTTTCACCATGCCCACGCTGCTCGCGAGCATCGGGCTGCATAACCCGGAGTGGAGGGGGCATCGCTGGGTGGTGCTGCCGCGCCTCGTGACGGGTGGTCCGCAGATCGAAGTGAAGCTCGACAGCGAGCAGGCTGGCACTGTGAATCTGTCGATCAGGGAACTGCCGTTCGAGCGCGCGCAGGCCGTGCTGCAGTTGATCTGCGATATGCGATGAATGCGGTCGAGAGCGCTGCGTTTTCTGGGCTGAATCGATCGCAAACATTGGCCTGTTCTTAATGTGACAGGCATATTTCAGGGCATTTCAGGATGGTGTTTTTTCATGCTCGGGCATACTTCGCCTGACGAGGCAAAGACGGCGCCGCGGCGCCGCCTCGGCAACCAGCAACCCCAAAGGAGTCAAGCAAATGAGTATCTTCGGCGATATCGTCAACAAGCTGTTTCACAAGGCCAAGCCTGACCAGACGCCGCCGGCCGTCGAGCCGACGCCGGACCCCGCAGCCGCCCAGGCCGCTGCCCCCGAAGCTGCGCCGGCTCCCGCGCCGCTGACCGATGTCGATGTCGCCGCCGTGATGGACCAGCTCGTGTCCGAAAGCGGCCAGACGCTGAACTGGCGCGTGTCGATTGTCGACACGATGAAGGCGCTCGGGGTGGACAGCAGCCTCGATCACCGCAAGCAGCTCGCGCAGGAACTCAAGTATTCGGGCGACATGAACGACTCCGCAAGCATGAACATCTGGCTGCACAAGCAGGTGATGGCGGCGCTGGCTGCGAACGGCGGCAAGCTGCCGGCCGATCTGGCGGGCTGATCCGGCTGACATGCCGGTTGGCGTTCGAAGGGGCGCCGCAGGCATGTGAATGCAGTAAAAAACGAGCTGCGGGAGCGATTCCCGCAGCTCGTTTTTTATGGTGTGCAATATCCTTCGATGTGATCGCCGGAAAATGCTGCCTGATCGTCAAGCAGGCTAGGACGGATTTCGCTCATCGCCGTTTTCTCTCGTGTGCGTGGCGTGTCGGCTTCCCGGAGCGGGGAGCCTAGGCGGCAGGGGCGCACTGACTTTCATCAGGCTTGTGTTAGCGCCGTGACCCAAATGTTCAGGGCCAAAAACGCTCGGGCAAGCGAGAGATATTCAAGGCGTTGAGTTTGGGTTATGACAATTCGAGCGGGTGGGTTCGAGAGGAACGGGCACCGTCATGACGCAGGAACTGCAGCCTCCAATTACGATCTGGCGCGCGATCGCGGCGTATATAGCCGCAATCGTCGCGGGCGGTCTTGCCTGTGCGGCAATCACGCTGGTGAACTGGCTACGTGATAACGGTTACGAGCCCGCACGCGATCAGCATCTCTTCGCTGGCCTGTTCCTGTTGTCATTTCTGTTTGCTGTTACCGTCGCGCTTGTGGCGCTCGCGCCGGTACTGGTGCCGTCCTATGTGCTTTGCGTCATGGCCATCCGCAAATGGGCAATACGGAGCCGGGTGGCTTTCGTGGCGATCGGCACCGTCTTTTCTACCGTGGGCTGGTTCGCGGTGGCTGTCTATCGCTGCTGGGGAGTGACGTGTTCGTCGACCCCGTGGACGGCCATCTCTCATGCATCGCTTGAGACCGTTATCGAACTGGTCGTGATCGGCGCGGCCAGCGGCCTGGCGGGTCGAAGCACGCTGCTGCGCGCTTCGACCGAAACCTCAGTCAGGACGCGGTGAACTGGCGTCCACGTACGCCCACGCCTTCATACCCGACGCGAGCGTGACCAGATCGCGCCGGTAGGCCGCGACTTCATACTCGTCGGCCTGCGCGAGTTCTTCCGGCGTGATCGCAAACACCGCGCCGCTGACGCGATCGGCGGGATTGCCGGTCCACGCAACGACAGGGTGATGGGTCTTGCCGCTCGTCGCGACCACTTGCGGGTCCTCGATTTTCAGCATGGTCAGCGAGAAGCCGGGCATGTCGTCGCTCTGAGCGTCGAGCTTGCGGCCGAAGGTGGCGATCTGCACCTGTTCGAGCTGCAAGGTGCCGTAGGAGAAGAGACGCTCGGAGAATCTGGGGTCGATAGTCATGGTGCGCGAGGGTGCGAGTAGTGGCGTGAGTGATGTGCGCAGCTGTGCAGCGCGGAATCGCCCTTCATTATAGGGATCGTTGCGTGCGAGCGCCGCCTGGACCGCAACCGATAAAATACGCCGTGAGAACGGTCAATCAATGGAGACGTCACGCTTATGGAAGCCCCGCATCATCTCGACATCGTCCCCGAGGCGCAACGCGAACATCATGTTCCGCGCAACGTCATGGCCCGCTTGCCCTCGCAAGGCGTGGCGGTTTTCACGGTGGACGACGACGCATCCGATACCGCGCAGTTCAGCGAGCGCTATGGCTTCGGTCTGGAGGATTGCGCGAACACGCTGGTGCTGCGCTACAAACGCAACGGCGCGGAGCATCATGCCGCCGTGGTGACGCTCGGCTCGCGCCGGCTCGATGTGAACGGTGCGGTCAAGGCGCGGCTGGGCGCGCAGCGTCTGTCGTTCGCAAAGCGCGAGCAGGCGGTCGAGCTGACGGGCATGGAGTTCGGCGGCATCACGGCTTTTGGCGTGCCCGACGACTGGATCGTGCTGGTCGATGCCGCGGTGATGATGCGCGAACGCATCGTGATGGGCGCGGGCGTGCGCGCCACAAAACTGCTGCTTGCGCCCGCAATACTGGAGCAGTTGCCCAATGTCGATATCGCGCCGCTCGTTTTCGACGACGACTCGATTGACAAGGTATCCTGAATAAAAATACCGCTGAAGCTAAACAGCGCGCCGCGCCACGCCTTCGATCGCATCGACGATGGCCTGCGGCGCGTCGCGCTGCACGAAGTGTTCGCTCTGCGGTACGCGAATGAGTTCGGCACGTGACGACAAGGCGCAGAAGCTCGCCTGCATGGTTTCCCATTGACGCTGCAAGTCGGCGCGCCTCTGCGCTGCAAAGAAAGGCGAGTGCTCGAACGAAGTCGCCACGAGCACCGCCACGGGCAAATCGCCGAGCGCGCCGGGCGTATCAACGGCGCGCGCCGCGCGAAAACTCGCGGGAAAGTCGATGCCTTCGGGCGTGGTGCGCGCATCGCGCCAGCCGCCGCGCCAGAGCGCTCGCATCGACGTCAGTGCAGGGGAATCGTCGGCGGTGGGCTCGACAAACGCCGGGCCGAACGCATCGAACTGAGCTTCGTGCATGGCCTCGACGAGTACTAGGCCGCAGGTCTGCGCCCGAAAGCGCTGGGCGAACAGGCGCATCAGCAGGCCGCCATATGAATGGCCGACCAGCAGCCATGGCGCGGGCATCCTTGCAGCGTTGAGCAGCTTTGCGAGATCGTCGATGATTGCGACGGCGTCGCGCGGTCCGCTGGCGGCTTCGCTTGCGCCGCGTCCGGCGCGGTCGTAGCGAAACACGCGAAAGCGGTGATCAAGGGCCGCTTGAACCGGCTGCCATTCGGCGCTTTCGGCACCCAGCCCGGTTTCCAGCACGACGGTCGGCGAGCCGCTACCCGACGACCAGCAGGCCAGGCGCCTGCCATCGATATTGGCGAAATCCGGTGGAGGAACGGGCGGGGAGGTTTGAGCGGACATGGCGCGCGGGCCCAAAGCGGAAGCGACAGGGCCACTATAACCGCGTTAAACCCCGTCGGCCCCGCGCTCGCCGCGCGCCGGATTTACAGCGCGCGCAGCCCTTCAATATCGACGAGGCGGATCAGCTTGCCCTGGGCGTCGATCAGATTGCGCTTCTGGAAGCGCGACAGAATGCGGCTCACGGTTTCGAGCGTGATGCCCAGATAGCTGCCCATGTCCTCGCGCGACATGCGCAGATGGAATTCGGCGTGCGAGTAGCCGCGCTGCCAGTTGCGATCCGACACATCGAGCAGGAAGTTGGCCACGCGTTCCTCGGCCGAGAGCGAACCCAGCACCATCATCTGCGCGGCTTCGCGGTTGAACTGGTCGCCCATCAGGCGGTGCAGGCGGTCCTGCATCGTCACGGTTTCGCGGCACAGGCTCTTGAGCGCGGCGTAGGGTAGCGTGCAGATCGAGCTGTCTTCCAGCGCGACGGCGCTGAACGCATGGGTGTCGGTGGCGATGCCGTCGAGGCCGAGCGCCTCGCCAGCCAGTTGCAGCCCGGTGATCTGCTCACGGCCGTCGCGATGCACGATCAGTGTCTTGAGCGAACCGGAACGCACGGCGTAGAGGTTGTCGAAACGGTCGCCCGCGCGGTAAAGCGCTTCGCCGCGGCGCACCTTGCGCACGCTGCAGATCAGGGCTTCGAGCTTGGGCACTTCGTCGGAGGCAAGTCCTTGCGGCATACACAGATGGCGCATGGCGCAGACGGAGCAGCGTGCCGCCGTTTGCCGGACCGGCGCGCTCGCGAGGCTGGCCGGATTGACGTGGCGCACGACGACTGGGGATACCGCGGTAGGGGACAGCATCGAAATACTCCTCTGATCGGTTCCGGAATATTGTCCCCTTACCGAGAAGGGTTATATAGGCGACAAAATGACGCGTCTTGGCGACAGGGTTGTTCGAGCCTTGTCAGGCGGCGCTTTGCGTGAACGTGCTAATGCCCGCAGTGTATCGGAAACAAGCTCCATTGCGCATCGATAAAACGAACCCGCGTCACGCTGCTTCGGGCCACGGCAGATCGGGCGAGGCCCAGTCCAGCTCAACGGCCAACAGCACTTGCTGTGTGTCTACCTCGATTGCAATCGAGGCGATCACACACAGGCAACTCGTCAACGGCGAGAGCATCGGGCCGGAGTAGACCGGCTGACCGTTGTTACGCGCGGCCTTCCAGAAGAACGCGCGATGATCCCAGCGGCCCCCGGCTGCATCGCTGCCGTTGTGCAGGCTCAGCGGCGGTTCGGTGCGCGCCGCGCCGCGCGCCTCGAACAGCGTCGGCCTCCCGGTGGGGCCAAGCGCGAAGGCGCGCACGCACTGCGGGCCGGCCAGCAGCCGCGCGAGCGATTCGGCGTACGGTACGCCCGCTTGCACCTGGCGGCTGGCCTCGGCCAGATCGGCAAGCCACGGACGGATCGCGCAATCGAAACGGCCCATGCGCACCGCGCGGGCTTCGGCGGCGAGGTCGAAAGCGTGATCGATGCGCGTAGGCGTCGTGCTGGCGGGCGCCAGCGACGCGTTGGGGCGGCCAAGCAGGAAGCCCTGAGCGATATCGACCTTGGCGTCGACGGCCAGCACCAGTTCCTCGGTCGTTTCGACGCCCTCGACCACGACGACGATATCCGACTGATGCAGCAGCGTGACCAGGTCGCGCAGCAAAGGGCGCCCCGAGCGGCGATTGCGCGCGCGGATCAGCTCGCCGTCCAGTTTCACGAGATCGGGCTGAATGCGCAGCAGGCGATCGAGATTCGAATAGCGCGCGCCGAAGTCGTCCACGGCGATCAGGAAGCCGCAGTCGCGATAGCGGTTGGCGGCCAGCGACAGCGCATCCGGGCCCGCGTCGTCGGATTCCAGCAGCTCGAGCACGATGTCGCCGGGCGCGAGGCCCGCTGCGTCGACCATGCCGGCGAGTTCCGCCTCGTAGCCCGGGCGGATAAAGGTGGACGGCAGGATGTTGAGGAACAGGCGCGCGCCTTCGGGCATGCGCCCGGCGGCGCTTTGCAGATGGCAACGATGCGCGAGCACGTCCAGTTCGCGCAACTCGTCGGCCGACAGCCCGCCGAACAGCACGACCGGCGGCACCAGCCCGCCCTGATCGTCCTCGCCGCGCAGCAGCGCTTCGATGCCGATGAGCTTTTCGCGCGGCAGGCTCCACAGCGGCTGGAAATGCGATACCAGCGAGACGTCGCGCCAGCGCAAGCGCGGCGTCTGGACAGGCGCGCCGGCTTGTCGGGCGGCGTCATGGGCGGCGCTGGTTGTGGCCATGTTTGCGGTTGTGCTTGCAGCCGTGCTTGCGGCGGTATTGCGCACGGCTACCAGCGCCGTGCCGCGCTCGAAAGCCACCTGGTTACGCCCGGCCTGCTTGGCGCGAAACAGCGCCTCGTCCGCACGTTCGAGCAACGCCTCCAGATCGTCCTCGCTGTCCTCGCCCTGCAGGCGGGCCACGCCGATGCTCACGGTCAACAGGCCATCGGGGCGCGCGATCTGCGAGATCGCGTGGCGCAGCGACTGGGCCAGGCCCGCAACGGGCGCGGGCGGCTGCTCCTCGACCAGCACGACGAATTCCTCGCCGCCCATGCGGGCAATCAGCGCGCCCTCGGGCGCGTGCTGCACGATTGCATCGGCGACGTTCTGCAGCGCCTTGTCGCCCGCGCCGTGGCCGAACTGCTCGTTGATCGACTTGAACTGATCGATATCGACGAACAGCAGGGCGATGGCCCGGCCCGCCTTGCGACGCGCAGAGATATAGCGCGCGGCTTCATCGAGAAAGGCGCGGCGGTTCATCACGCCGGTCAGCGCATCGGTGGCGGCGCGCGCCGTGAGCGTCTCTTCAAGCCGGAAATGGCGGTAGCGAAAGTGATAGAAGCCAAAGTGAAACACAATGGCCGTCATGAACGCGATAACGACCCACACGCTAAAAATCGCCAGCCGCGCGACGTCGTGAGGCAGGCTCAACACGAACGGTAGCGTCGATGCGTAATAAAACACGCTGCCCAGCGCAAAGTGACGCGGCGTGAGCCATAGCGGCGCGGCGCAGAGCGTGATCGCCACGACCGCGGGCGTCATCCACACGAGCGGATCGTCGGTGCCGCGCGCGAGGGCGTTGGCGGCGAGCTGCATGATGACCACGTAGGCCACGCCGATCAGGCCGAACTCCGCCGTCGAGCGCGTGCGTGGAATGGCCAGCACCAGCAGCAGGAGACCCACGCCCGCAAGCGCGGCAATCCATAGCGGAAACGGCGCCGCGACCAGCAGCGCCCGCGCAGCCACGAACAACGCATACGCGCCGATTGACAGCGCCATGGTGACGAACGAAAGCGGGCGCTGATGCGCAAGCGAGCGCGCGTGAAATCGATTTCGTTCGGCCGCGTTGGCCGGGAAAGGAAAGACGGATGACCGCATGACTCGCACTCCGGCGATTTGTCGGACGAAAAGGAGGCGCCCAGTATAGCCGTCGGGGGTACTTTGCGGATATGCACGCCAAAACACACAAGGGCGAACGCGGCGGCGCATGCAGTGCGTGCGGGCCGAAACCGGCATGACGTCCGTATAAAATGGATGCGAACTCAACCAGAGCCCTGCGATGCAATTACTCGACCATGTATCGATCGGCGTGCCCGATCTCGACGCGGCGCGGCCGTTTTATGACGCGATCATGACAGCGCTGGGTGCGTGCAAGGTCTATGACCGTGCCACGGCGCTCGGTTATGGCGAACGCTGCAATGCGAACGACCTGCTATCGACGTGTCTGGCCGTGTATCTGGACGCCAGCGCAATTACGGAAAACAAACGCCACTGGTGCTTCAAGGCAGCGACACGCGCCCGTGTCGATGCGTTATTCGTCGCGGGACTCGCGGCGGGTGGCCGTAGCGATGGCGAGCCGGGCTTGCGCGAGCATTATCACCGCGACTATTACGCGGCTTTTCTGGTGGACCCGGCGGGCAATCGCGTCGAGGCCGTCTGCCACGCCGTAGAGCGCTAGCCGGCCTGGCGCTGCCACGGCGCATCACGCCCGCTGCGCGCGAAATGGGCAAGACGCTGCTGCGCCTTGAGCACCGTGAAAAGCGGTGCGCGCCGCAATTGCTGTTCGTGCAGATCGAGCAGCCACGCTGCGAGCGCCTTGTCCTCTTCGCGCAGTGCGTACAGATCGAGGTCGGTATCGTGCGTTGCGCTGCCGATCATTCGTTCGATGTCCTTAAAATCGCTGTGCTCCGCGTGACAGACGCCCGCGTCGCACAGGAACCAGGCGAGCCAGGCGGTTTCGATCAGCACGGCCATCTGGTGACCGTTGCCCTTGCCGGCCAGCAGCGCCGCGAGCGCGAGGTGAATGCGCAGCACACGATCCTGGACCGATGCGGGCGACCCGGGCAACAACATCGACTTACTGAGGGGTTTCTTGCCGTACATGGTGCCGTTCGGTCGATGTCACTTCGTGACGTACCACAGGGCGCCGGTCCCCGTATTGCCCGTCGCCGCAGGTTTGGCTGTGGCGGGTGGCTTCGCGGTGGGCGTTTGCGCAACCGGCCAGGTGGCGGGCTGTGCCGCGGCTTGCGTGCTCGATTGCGTAGGGGCTTGCGCGGCTTTATCGGCGGCGAGCGCGGGCGGCTGGGTCTGCGCCTGCGTCTGGACTTGAGCCTGCACCTGTACACCCTGGCGCGGCGTTGAGAGATACCAGAGCGCGTCGGTCGATGGCGTCGATGGTGTCGATGCAGCGCGCGCGCTGGCGGCCTTTTCCGTTGCGCTTGACGCGGGGTTATTGGGCATCGCCGCGTTCTGCACGCCGGCCGGCACGGGACGTCCTGTGTCGCCATTGCCGCTCTTTTGCGCGCGCGCCTCGTTCGTGCCAATCTGGAAGATCAGGGTGCGCTCAAGCGAGGCAATCACGGCATAAGGCGGTTGCGCTTCCCAGCGCAACAGCACGCGGCCGCGCGGTGTGTCCGCGAAAATCGCGGGCGGGCGCTTCATGTCGCTGAACTGCACATAGACCTTCGCGCCGTCGTCGAACACCTGCACGGGCTTCACATCGTCCGAGCCGCTCACGGTCCAGCCGAAGCTGTACGCGCCGGGCGCCGCGCCCTGCGCAATGGCCTGCGAAGCGGGCAGCGCGGCCGGCGCCGATTGCGCGGTGCGCGGCGCGTTCATGCGGACCTGGGTGACCTCGAGATTCGAAAACGGGTTGTAGCCGCCCGCTGGCGGCGTATAGGAGGGCGGGAGGATGGGCATGGGCGAGTCCGGCGAACGGGTGATGGATTGCGCGGTGGCGTAGACCTTCTGCGCGTAGGCGAGCCGCTTGTCGGGCGACGCGGCGTTATACGCTCCGATCGCATTCCATGTCGGGCCGAACTGGCGGATGTTTTCCGCGAGGATCCAGGCCGCGACGTAAGCATTGGTGCAGGGATCGTAGAGGCTTTGTTCGGTGATGCCCACCTGCGCGAGGCGCGGCAGCCACGAACTGTTGATCTGCATGAGGCCGATATCGACCGTGCCGTTGCTGTTGCGGTTGACGACATTGGTCTGGGTGCCGGATTCCACCTGTGCGATGGCGCGCATGAGGCTCACGTTGACGTGCTGAAACGCGGCCGCGTCGTCGATGCAATCGGCGAAGGCGAGGCCGGGCGTGGCGCCCAGCAACGCTGCGAGCGCGACGAACTGGGATGGAACAGGGCGAGGGCGTAGCAAGGGCTTGGTCGGGCACTGCATGATTGGTCTGGTCTATGCGCGATAATTCGCCGCTTATTTCGTCACTTTTTCTTGTCAGTGACATTCCCCGGTCATGGTGATTTTTAATTCACGCTGGGCATTCAATTGCAAACTCATTGCAAACTTCGCTTTCGTCATTTTTGCCGGTTTGCCATCGGCAGGTATTTTGTGCTGATGTTGTTCTTCTCGCGCGGTGTTATTGCGCGCGGTGCGATATTTTAATTTGAATTCGCAGGATGATGATAGATGGTGGAGCGAAGAATATGTCGTGCATTTTTTAGTAGACGTTTTTGGCTGGTCGCCGTCTTTAATGACACGAACTGGTACGAACCGGCACGCTGAGAGTCTGCCAGACGTAGTTGCCGGTAAAAAGTCCCTTTGTATGCCGTGCGCATTGTCTTGCGGCAATTTTTTCGCGCGCGATTTATCGGCGATCTGTAATTAATCGGCCTGCACGAAAAAGCCGCAACTCATCCATTTTTTTGTTTTTCGTGGGCGACAGTGGATTGGCCAGTCGATGCAAATGCGAGAGGCGGCATTCGTTTGCAGTCTGACTGGCCGGGCGGCGTATATTCAGGACGTTGACGCGGTCCTTTCGATTATTCCAGCATTGAGGTGCTTTGTGCAGCCATCACCTCACGCCGCATCGCTGCGCTTGCGCGTGGGGACTCGCAGCGGCGCAATTCCCAGCGAACGCCGCTTCAGATTAACCGTCTTTGCCGATAAACCAACGCGTTTAGCCAGTTCGAAATCCGAAATCCTGCCAAGCAGCCCGATCTCCTCCTCGGTCCATCGGTGCCTCACCGGCGCAATACCGAGTTCGGTGCGTTTTTTATACACGGTGGTGTTGCTGCAACCGAGCCGATCGGCAACGACCGAATCGCTCACCGTGCCAAGCATCGCAATTTGCTCATCGGTCCACTGGCGTCGCGCGCGCACGGCCGGAAGGCCGCGTTTCACGCGTTCGTAGCGCACGGTGTTGTAGTGCTTGCCGAAGCGCCAGGCCAGTTCAAGATCGGGCACACTGCCGAGCAGCGCGAGTCCTTCTTCTTGCCAGTTACCCGGCCAGTTACCGGCCTCTTCGCCGCTGCGCCGCAACGGCGTCTGCGCGGCCGTCTGGATGTTCAAGCAGTTCCAGTTGGCGTGGCGCCTGCTGTCGCGATCGGCGACCGCCGGCAGACCGAGCTTGCGGCGCTGCAGACGCACCGTCACGGTAGACAGGCCGATGCGGCGGGCGACCTTCGCATCGGGCAGCGTGCCGAGCAGCTGGAGTTCCTCATCGCTCCAGTGATGCCGCGCACGACTGATTCCCAGCCGCCGGCGCTTCTTGTTCACGATTGTCTCGGACAGATCGAGACGCCGTGCAACCTTGGCATCCGACATCGTGCCGAGCAGCGCGATCTGCTCGTCGGTCCAGCAGTGCATGGTCTTGCAGGCGGCAATGCCACTTGCGATTCGCGCACGCTGGACTACGCCCGTGCTCACGCCAATCTGCTTCGCCAGCGAAGCGTCGCTTTGCCTGCCGAGCAGCGCGAGCGCTTCTTCGCTCAGGACGATGGCGCGCGCCATGGGCGCGATCCCGAGCTTGTGCCGCATGGCGCCGACCGTTTGCGCCACCACGCCGAAGCGCCGCGCCGCTTTCGTATCGGGAATCTTGCCGAGCAGCGCGATTTTCTCGGGCGTCCAGTGATGGCCGACGATACCGCGATCGCGTGCGGACTTGATGCCGAGTTCGCGCCGTTTGGCGCTGACCGTGGGCAGCGAAGCGCCGGTGATCAGCGCGACGCGCGCGTCCGGCATGGTGCCGAATAGCGCGACGATTTCGGGCGGCCACTGGTAGCGCGGCGGGCGCCCCCGGCCGTCGCGGCGGCGGGGGTGGTGCGCTGGGGATCTGGATTCTTCGGCCGCCGCATGGCGGTGTGAAGGCGGTTGTGAGCTGGCGGGCCTGGCAACGGTGCGGATGGGACCAGGCGCTGGCTCGCTAAGCAGGGGAAAGACGGACATTTGGTTTGTCATCCTTATGAATGAAATGAGGCGATGTGCCGATGTCTTTCGATCGATCGCCGTCGTGGTCTCACGCAAGGGATTCGCACCGGCGCGTCACATGTGCGATGAACGCAGGGCGCTCGCGCTGCCTGGCGGCCGGCTGGCAGGCTGGCATAGGGGCGCCGCCGGTTTAGCGAGATTGAGCTAAATGTCGCTTTGTGAATACGCGAAAAATCCGAATTTCGGCGTTTGCCTGGGGTGGCGGCGCGTCCAACGGGGGCGATTTCACAATCGCTTGATCTTCGACAAACTTTTAAGGTCGCAGATAGGCGCTGTGACGCACGTTGGCGGAGCAGAACACGCGGAACTCGACCGGTTCATCGGCGCTCGCGCGCTCGACGATGCCGCAGGCGTGCAGCGCATGCTGCAGCGCGGAGATCACCTGGCCGTCCGGATCCTGGTCGATGGCGATGTCCATGATGCCCGCGTCAATGTACTGCCGGTGCGCGTCGAACATCTCGTGGCCGATCCAGACCACGTCGCCCGCCAGTCCAGCCTTGCGCAACGCGGCCTCGATGCCTGCCGATCCGTAGCCCGTGTTGTAGATGCCGGTGAGCTTGCCGCCTCTGGTGCCATTGATGCCTTTCGTGCCTTTGCTGGCGGCGCTCACCGCCTGGGTTACTGCCCTGTAACAGCGTTCGTCCTGATCGAGCGATTCGATGCATGCGTCTTCGCAGACCAGATGGTCGAAGTGGCGGGCGATGTGGGCGCGGCAGCCTTCGATGCGGTCCGCGTGCGCGCGATAGTCGAGCCGAGCGGGCAGCAGCAGCACGCGGCCCGGCTTCGCGAGGCGACCGAGGAAATAGCCGGCGGTGTGGCCGGCGCGCAGGTTGTCGATGCCCGCGTAGTGCAGCCTATCGATTCCGCCGATGTCCGTGACCATCGTCACCACCGCCTCGCCGCGTGCGATGGCCGCCGCTAGCGCGGCGCGCACCTCGGGCGTGTCCTGGGCCGTCACGATCAGCGCGGCGCGACGGTGGCGCCGGTTGTGGGTATCGGAGGCGTCGATCGAGGCGGGCAGGCGCGCCTCGTCGGCGGCGTCCAGCATGGTGCGATGGACGACGACGCGCCGGTCCAGCATCTGCACCGAGCGTTGCAGCGCCTCGCGCAGGCGGCGGAAAAACGGCGAATCGCTGCCCGGCACCATCACGTCGATATGAACGAGGCCGTGCTGGGTATCCGGCAGCAGGCGCGGCACCGCCAGTTGCCTGGCCGCGGCGATAACACGCTCGCGCGCCTGCGCCGAGACGCTGCCGCGCTCGTTCAGCACGCGATCGACGGTGGTCGCGCTCACGCCCGCCAGTTCGGCGATTTCGACGAATCGCGCGGTGCGCTTGCGCCAGCGCGGCGGCGTTTCTTTCGGCATGGCGACTCCAGATCGACGGGATAAGCGCCATGGTGGAAGACTGACGAAATTTCGTCAATTTTCCCGTTGAGAGCCGCGCGCCGCTGGCCTATGTTCCTCACATGCGTTTCGCGCCCGACGAGGCCGGAACCGTCCAGAACAAGGAGACACAGGTGGCCCAGACTAACAACACCAACGACAACACACAGCAAGCCGCACCGGGCGCGCGCGCGGCCTACCGTCTGATTGGCGGCGCCGGCGAACGCGCACGGGCCGCGGGCCTCGTGAACGCCGACTGGTATAAATGCGCGGTCCCGCGCCCCGTCATGAAGCGGTTGATGCAGCGCAGCGACGCGCGCGCGATCCGCGACACGCTGCTCTGGTACGCGGCGATCGTCGCGAGCGGGTTGCTGGCGGGCTTCGCCTGGCACGCGCATTCGCTCTGGGCGATTGCCGCTTTTCTGCTCTACGGCACGCTCTATTGCAGCCCCGCGGATTCGCGCTGGCACGAGTCGGGCCACGGCACGGCATTTAAAACGCGCTGGATGAACGATGCGCTGTACCAGATCGCCTCGTTTCAGGTGTTCCGGCGCGCGACGGTCTGGCGCTGGAGCCACGCGCGTCACCATACCGATACGCTCGTTGTTGGCCGCGATCCGGAAATCGGTGCGCCGCGTCCCACTGACTGGCTCGGCATTGCGCTCAACGTGGTCGCGCTCAAGCATGTGTCCCACGAATTGCCGAAGATGGTGAGCGCCGCTTTCGGCCGAGTCGGCGCGGAGGAGGAGACCTTCATTCCCGCTGCCGAATGGCCGAAGGTGGTGCGCGAGGCGCGCATCGCACTGGCGATCTACGCGCTCGTGATTGCCGCCTGCATCGGCTTTCATTCGATTTTGCCGTTGCTTTATATCGGCCTGCCGAGTCTGTACGGCGCATGGCTCTACCTCTATTTCGGACTCACGCAGCACGCCGGCATGCCGGAGAACGTACTCGACCATCGCCGCAACTGCCGCACGGTGAGGATGAACCCGCTGTTCCGCTTTCTCTACTGGAACATGAACTATCACGTCGAGCACCATATGTTTCCGATGGTGCCTTTTCATGCGCTGCCGGAATTGCACGAAGTCGTGAAGGCCGATATGCCGCCGCCCTATAACAGCACGCTTGCTGCCTATGCGGAGATCATTCCGGCGCTGGTGCGCCAGACGCGCGACCCAACGTACGCCGTCGCGCGTCCTGTGCCGGATGCCGCGCAAGCCTGAACTATCAGTACACCACAATGAAACCGGAGACGAACATGACGCAGTGGATCGACGCGGCGGCGCTGGACGATATCGATGACGAAGACGTGAAGCGTTTCGATCACGCGGGGCGGACCTTCGCGATTTATCGCGTTGGCAACGACGTGTATGCAAGCGATGGGCTCTGCACACATGAGCAGGTGCATTTGAGCGACGGACTCGTGATGGGACACGTCATCGAATGCCCGAAGCACAACGGACGCTTCGACGTGCGCGACGGCAAGCCGCTTTGCGCGCCGGTGTGCGAAAAGCTCAGGACGTGGCCCGCGAAGGTCGAGGGCGACCGCATTTTGATCGATATTCTGCCCGAGGGCTGAGCGATGAAATCCGGTCGTGTGATGGCTATCGTGGGCGCGGGTCACGCGGGTGGCCGCGCGGCGCAGACGCTGCGCGAAGCGGGGTGGACGGGCGGTATCGCGATGATCGGCGCGGAGCGGCATCTGCCTTACGAGCGCCCGCCGCTCTCAAAAGGCTTGCTGACCGGCGAGCGCGAGGCGCAGCAATGCCATCTGCGCTCGCAGGAAGCCTGGCGCGCCGACCATATCGAACATATTGTCGGTGCGGTGCAATCGATCGACGCGCGTGAACGTACGCTGCAACTCGCCGATGGCCGCACCGTCGCGTATGAAGCGTTGCTGCTTGCGACCGGCGGTCATCTGCGCCGGTTGGCGATAGCGGGCGCGCAACTCGATGGCGTGGTGGGCTTGCGCACGCTCGACGATGCCGCTGCGCTTGCGCCACGGCTGAGCGAACAGGCGCGCGTGGTAGTGATCGGCGGCGGTTTTATCGGGCTGGAGGTGGCGGCGTCGGCGCGTGCGCGCGGCTGCGAGGTGTGCGTGGTGGAAGGCGCGGCGCGCCTGCTAGGCCGTTGCGTGCCGGCTGCGATTGCCGGGCGCGTGCAAGCGTTGCATGAGCGCAATGGCGTGCGCATAGTGCTCAACGCGTGCGCGCAGGCGATTGCGCGACGCGATGATGGCGCGCTGGCTGTGACGCTGGATTCGGGCGAAGTGCTGGACGCCGATACGGTGGTTGTCGGCATCGGCATCGAACCGGCAGACGAACTAGCACGCGCGACAGGACTGGAGACGGGGTTGTCGGCGTTGCCGGGGTTGCAACCGTCGTCACGCGGAATCGTTGTGAACACAACTTTGCAGACATCGGCTGCGGGCATTTATGCGGCGGGCGATGTCGCGCTCTTTCCAAGCCGTTTCGGAGCGCATCGCATCCGCCAGGAGACGTGGCACAACGCCCAGACGCAGGCAAGCGTGGCGGCGCGCAACATGTTGGGCGCGGGCGAGCCGTATCGCGAGGCGCCGTGGTTCTGGTCGGATCAATATGACTGGCAGCTCCAGGTAAGCGGCGAACCGGCGCTTGGCGTGCGCACCATCGTGCGCGACGTGCCCGGCGGTGCGCAGATTCATTTCGCGCTCGATGCGGGCGGGCAACTGGTTTCGGCGAGCGGCTTCGGACAGCCACAAGGCTTCGCGAAGGAGATGCGCCTTGCGCGCATGCTGGTGGAGGGCGCCGCGCCGGTCGATGCGGTCAGTCTCGCCAATCCCGAAGTCAAATTAAAAAGCCTGATTTAAAGCGCGCTATAGAACGCTATTTAAAGGAATAACAATGGCACAACGCCTGCTCGTGTTTCAATCGCTCTGGGCGATGGAGCGCCGTCATACCGACGGCTACGAGCGCACACTTGAAGACAATCTGCGCATGATCGCGGCAGCCGGATTTGACGGTGTGAGCGCGCATTACACGGATCGCGCGGCTGTGCGGCAACTCGCGCGTTTGCGCGCCGAATATGGCCTGAATGCGGAAGCGCAGTGCTTTCCGCGCACCGTCGACGACCTCCGGCCGGTACTGGAAAACGCGGTGGAATCCGGTGCGCACCATATCGACATTCAACCGGACGTGCGCCTGCGCACCGTGGCCGAATGCGTGCGCCTGCTCGACGGATGGCAGAAACTGGCGGAGCAGGTCGATATTCCGGTGTATATCGAAACGCACCGCGACCGCATGACGACCGATCTGTTATTCACGCTCGATCTGCTCGATGCGCGCCCGAACCTGAAACTGCTCGGCGATATTTCGCACTATCTGGTTGCACGCGAATTCTCGTGGCCGGTCTCGCAGGAAAATCATGCGCTGATGCACCGCATCCTCGATCATTCGTGGGCGTTTCACGGCCGTGTGGCGAGCCGCGAGCAGGTGCAGATCGAACTTTCCTTCGAACCGCATCGCATGTGGGTCGATCTGTTCCTCGACTGGTGGCGTTATGGATTTGCATCGTGGCGCCGCCGCGCGGGTGCAAACGATACACTGGCGTTCACCTGCGAACTGGGCCCGAAACCCTACGCGATCATCGGGCGCGACGGCAACGATACGACCGACCGCTGGGTCGAATCGCTGCTCATGAAAGACTGGATTCAGGCGCTCTGGCGCGAACCGGAGTAAGCAGCCTGGCCGTTTATATTGCCTGGCATTACCACATAGTCTGTAATAAAGCCCAACCCGCAAACGTTGTCGCCGCAACGGTCTGACATCATGCTGAATTAAAGAATTGATGCTCGAGAATCATTGCATGAATGTAACGAAAATGACATAAAGAGTCTTTAGCGTGCTGATTTTCTCATCCGACGAATCAGTTCGCCATGCATCCAGCGCTTGCGCAATTTCACCGTTCCGGTCCGACCGGAGGTCCACGTTGCGCCGGCGATCTCTGTCAGTCGGCGCCTGCCATCGATGCTTCGGATTCCAATTCGCGCGTGATGGAAGTGTTCTACTCGCGACGCGATCTGATCAGCGTGGCGGTCATTGAAGGCGATCGCCCCATCGGCCTGATCAATCGCGATATCTTTCTGTCGCAGATGAGCAAGCCCTTCCATCGCGAGCTTTACGACAAGAAAAGCTGCATCGCGTTCATGGACAAGGAACCGCTCATCGTCGATGCCGACATGAGCATCGAGGCGCTCACTTTCAAGACCGTCGAAGTCGGCGAGAAGGCGCTGGTGGATGGTTTCATCGTGACGCGCGAAGGGCGCTTTGCGGGCGTGGGCAACGGACTGCAACTGCTGGGCGCGGTGGCTGAAACCCAGGCGGAAAAGAATCGCCAGATCATGCAGAGCATTGAATATGCGAGCGTGATCCAGCAGGCCATGCTGCGCGCCTCGCGCGAGGCGCTCTCGACCATGTTGCCCGATGCGGCGCTGGTCTGGGAGCCGCGCGACGTGGTGGGCGGAGACTTCTATCACTTCGCGGCGTTCGCGGATGGCTGGTTCGGCGCCGTGGCGGATTGCACGGGTCATGGCGTGCCCGGCGCGTTCATGACGTTGCTGGCTTCGGCATCGCTATCGCAGGCGCTTGAGCGTCTGGGGCCGCGCGACCCGTCCAGGCTGCTGGCGGCGGTCAATCGCAACGTCAAGGGCCTGCTTGGGCAGGTCAAGGGCGCGGGCGACGCGCCGCAGTCGGACGACGGGCTGGACGCCGCGTTCTTCTGGTATGACGCCGCACGTCAGCAACTGCTGTTCGCAGGTGCGCGCGTGGCCTTGCATGTGTTGCGACCCGATGCCGAGCAGTTCGAAACCATCGCTGGCGAGCGCGTGGGCGTGGGCTACGTGGACAGCCTCGCGGACTATGCGTGGCCGCTCCATGCCGTGGACCTGCCCGAAGACAGCCTCCTGTTCGTTTCGACGGATGGGCTGACCGACCAGATCGGCGGCGCGCGCAAGATTGCCTTTGGCAAGCGCCGCTCGCTCGACCTGATTCTTGCGAATCGCGCGCAGACGCCTTCCGTCATGTGCGCGCGCCTCGTGGATGCACTGACCGAATGGCAAGGCGCCCAATCGCGCCGCGACGACGTCACTTTATTTTTTGCACGCGTTTAAGATTGCTGATCAAACTTATGTCTGAACTCCTGGAGCAGAACAGCGCCTTTCTAGAGCTTGCGCAGCGGCGCAATCTGATTTTCTATCACAAAGGCTACTTCTCCCAAAACATCGTCGCGGCCATGAGCGAAGTTGTGAAACTTCAGCTCGAAGTGGCGGGCGTCAACGGGCCCACCCGGCGCAAGCTCTTTTCGTCGTTTATCGAGCTTTCGCAGAATATCGTGCATTACTCGTCCGAAACGCTGCCGGCGGACCAGACGCAAGGCGGTATTCGCGAAGGCGCGATGTGCATCACGAGCGACGGCGAGCGCCATCTGATGGTGTGTGTCAATCCGATCGCCACGAACGCCGTGGACGAACTGCGCGAAAAACTCGAACCGCTGCGCAGCATGTCGGTCGATGAGATCAAGCAGGCCTACAAGAATTCCCTGCGTGCCGAAACGCCCGCCGAAAGCAAGGGCGCGGGCATGGGATTCCTGACGATGGCGCGCGATGCCAGCGCGCCGCTCGAATTCGCTTTTCATCCCCGCGATGACGATCCCGCGACCACGCTCTTTTGCCTGAAGACCATCATCTGATTGCCGGGACTGCCATGGAAAACCTACATATTGCCGCCACGGCGACTTCGCCGGAAATCGACTTCCAGTTCGATCAGAACGTGCTTTCGCTGCGTGGCGAGTCGTACCCTGAAAACGCCGCCGCTTTTTACGCGCCCATTATTGAACGACTGGGCGCATGGCTTGTGCAATGCGACGACGTCGACATCACGGTAGACGTGACGCTCACGTACTTCAACAGCTCCAGCACGAAAATGCTGTTCAGCATTTTCGACGCCCTCGATCGCGCGGCTGCGGCAGGCAACCGCGTGCAGGTGAACTGGTATCGCGACGAGGAAGACGAAACGATCCAGGAGTTCGGCGAGGAACTGCAAACCGACTTTACGGCAATCAAGTTCACCGATTGCCCGGTGGCGATCTAAGGATAGCGATGGTGGTGACGACTTCCTCCGCGGACGCATCGACGACTGACGCGCCGGACCTGTTTCAGAGCGAGAGCGAGGCGCTGGAAAAGGCGCGCGCGATCCGTGCCGATGCCAACGCGGATGCAGAGCGTTACCGCCATGCACTGGGCGAGTTGATCGGCCACTACGAACGCCTGATGCGCGAAACGCGCCGTCTGATCGGCCGCAGCGATCGCGCCGAACGCGAGATGCACGCGCTCACGCAGCAACTGCAATATCGCGCGACCCACGATGCGCTGACCGACGTGCTCAATCGCAGCGCCGTGATCGAACGCGCGACCAAGGCGCTGCGCACCGATCGCGCGGTGATGGTGCTGCTCGACATCGACGAGTTCAAGAAGGTCAACGACGACTATGGCCATCCCGCCGGCGATACGGTAATTCTGGGTATCGTCGATTGCCTGCGCCGTATTGTAGGCAGCAAGGGCATTATCGGGCGGGTGGGCGGCGAAGAATTTACGGTGGTGCTGCCCGGCTATGAACTGGTCGATGCACTGATGCTGGCTGAAACCATGCGTTCGAGCATCGAGAATCATGTGTTTGGTGCGCCGGTGAACCGGCACATCACGAGCAGCTTCGGCGTGAGCGCCAACGAGGCCGGCACCAGCTTCGACACGGCCTATGGGCTCGCGGATGCCGCGCTCTACAAGGCCAAACGCAGCGGGCGCAACCGCGTGGAGTTCAGCGGCGATCAGGTGGATTGATCGGCGCACGCGCGGTCTCGCTGGAATCGGGCGGGGGGAAAATCGCTCTACACTGTCCGGTGAACGGTAGGTCGCGCGCGACGCCGGCATACCCACACCGATGCCAGTCAAGGAGCCTTTTCATGAACCCAGTGATCCAGGCTGCCGCGTTCGCGGCAGAAAAGCACCGCAACCAGCGTCGCAAGGACGCGCACGCCTCTCCCTATATCAATCACCCCATCACCCTCGCCAACGTGCTGGCAAACGAAGGCGATGTGCAAGACGACGCCGTGTTGATCGCCGCGCTGCTGCACGACACGATCGAGGACACCCAAACCACCGCTGCGGAAATCGAGTCGCTGTTTGGGCGCGAAGTGGCCCGCATCGTCGAGGAAGTCACCGACGACAAGCGCTTGCCCAAGGCCGAACGCAAGCGTTTGCAGATCGAACACACCGCGCATATCAGCACGCAGGCCAAGCTCGTCAAACTTGCCGACAAGATCGCCAATCTGCGTGATATCGCGGCGTCCCCGCCCGCGGACTGGTCGATCGAGCGCAAGCGCGAGTATTTCGCGTGGGCGAGGGAGGTCGTCGATCAACTGCGCGGCGTGCATCCTCAACTGGAAGCCGCGTTCGATCAGGCATGGGCGATGCAGGCGCAGATTGCCTGACGTGCGCTGATATCTGCGCTTTCTGTTCCCGCTGTTCCATCAAACGGCCGTTGCCTGCGCAACGGTCACGCCTGCACGTTGACTGCGCGTAACACCTCTGCAGCGTACTCTACCTCCCTCTTTAAATCGCTTTAAAAGCGCGATTTAAACATCGTCAATAATACCTGTGATGCAAAACGCAACGCCATAATTACCGGCGATTTATGCGTATCGCAGAAATCTATTTAAATCGTAATTTAAAGCTTGAAAAAGCGGCGGGAAGTTGTCTATCCTCCAGACGAAAGCCAATTGTATGTACTGACCCGTTCTTGCAGAGCGGTCACCAGGAGGCGCATTCCATGAAGCTGCCCGAAGCTCCCGTCTAGTTCCTGTTCAACCGTCATCCGTTTGTCGTTCCGCACGGCGCCTGCGCTGGCGTCGCGGGCCTGCGCGCGTCCTGGTCCGAAGCGAGGCATGACGGACTACGCCCGAACCGACGCCGATGACGGCGTCCTTGGCCCGTCACGTCCTGACCGGGCGGGGCAAGTTCATGCCTTCAATCTGCGCTGCAAGACATCAAAAGACGATTTTAAGAATTTCGATTGATAGCGGTTCGACTAATTCCGAGGGGAAACGCCGTGAGCGAATCGACCGGTACGGGCAGACGGCTGCAGCGAGGAGCGATCTACGCATTGGGGCAGGTGATTGCGGTGGGCGTTGTGATGGGCACGACGGCGGGCGATGCTTACGCCTCCTGTACGACCAGCGGCACGACAATAAGTTGTACCGGCGCGGCGAATCCTCTCGCGCCCGGATTTTCCAGTAGTACGAACAATCTCACCGTCAACGTGGCGTCGGGGTCGAGTCTTGGCGTGCTGCTGGGCGTTGGCGGCACGGCGCTTTCGCTCACGGGCAATAACGTCACGCTCAATAACGCCGGCACCGTCGATCCTTCGCTGCTCGGCGCGCTGAGCATACTATCCAGCGGCACCGTCATCGGCAACAGCAGCGCGAGCAACGTCAACATCACCAATTCGGGCACGATGAACGGCACGATGGGCGCGGTTACGCTCAACGTCGCGAGCCTCACCGGTCTGGCGCTGGCCGTGCAGAACGGCGCGGGCGGCGTCACCAACATCACCAATACCGGCACCATCGGCTCCGCGTCGATCGCGGGTGTGTCGATCGCGCCGGGCGATCGCACGTCGGTAGCGGTCTATGGCGGCAGTCAGGTCAACTTCACCAACAGCGGCACGATCACAGGCCGCGTGGGGCTGCAGGCGTCCTCGACGGCAGGAACCGGCAATACCTTCACCAACGCGGGCAGCATCATCGGCAGCGTGTCGATGGGGGCGGGCAGCGCCAATACCTTTTACGCGCAGACCGGGTCGTCGGTGACGCCGGGTGCGGGCGCGTCGCTGGATGTGCTGGGAATCGCGGGGCTTACGCTGGGTTTCGCACAGGCCGGTTACGTCGATGGCGGCGCGGGCGGCAACAATACGCTGCATCTGCAACAGGCCGCAGGCGGTCCGGGCACCGGTTCGATCTCGCTTGCCAACTACATCAACTTCAATCATCTCGCCATCGATAGCGGCAGCTGGGCCTTGAGCGGTGCGTCGAGCGCGGCCGATGCGACGCTTGGCGCGGCGGCTACGGCAATCCTGGACAATGCCCAGGGCCTGGGCACCGGCACGATCGCGGCGACGGGCGGGGCGCTGCAAAGCAGCGTGGCCGGACTCAACATAGCGAACACGATTTCGCTCGGCACGGGCGGCCTGATTGCTTCGGGGTCCAATGCATTTACGTTGTCGGGCGTGATTGCCGGAACGGGCACACTCACGCAATCGGGCACGGGCGCGCTCTCGCTCACGGGCGCGAACACCTATACCGGTGGCACGACGCTCAACTCGGGGGCCATCGTCGTCGGCAACAATGCGGCGCTGGGCACCGGCGCGCTCGCGCTTGGCGGTGCGGGCACGCTCGACACCAGCGCGGCGGGACTGTCGATTGGCAACGCGGTGAATCTTGGGGCGAATACGCTGACCCTGGGCGGCAGCAATGCGGCGACGCTCGCGGGCGTGATCGCGGGCACGGGCGCGCTGGTCAAGAACGGCGTGGCAACGGTGACGCTCACCGGCATCGATACCTACACCGGCGGCACGACGGTCAATGCAGGCACGCTGGCGCTGGGCGCGGGCGGTCAACTGGCCGCGACAGGTGCGCTCAACGTGGCGTCGGGCGCGGTTTTCGACATTGGCGCGGCAAGCGCGAATCAGACCATTGGTGCGCTGGCGGGGGCGGGCGGCGTGACGCTCGGCGCCCGCACGCTGACCTTCGGCGATGCGACGAACCAGACCTTCAGCGGCGTGACAAGCGGAGCGGGTGGTCTCGTCAAGCAGGGCAGCGGCACGCAGACGCTCACGGGCGTCAACACCTACACGGGCGGCACAACGGTCAACGCGGGCACGCTGGCGTTGTCGGGCAGCGGCGCGCTGGCGTCGTCAGGCGCGGTAAATCTTGGCGGCAGCGGTGCGGGTTTTTCGATTGCGGGCGCATCGGGCGCGCGCACGATCGGGGAGCTTGCGGGCGTGGCGGGATCGAGCGTGCTGCTGGGCGCGAATACGCTGACATTCGGCGATGCCACTAACCAGACCTATGCGGGTGCGATTGGCGGCACGGGCGGCATCGTCAAGCAAGGCAGTGGCACGCAGACGCTCAGTGGTGCGAATAGTTATACGGGTGGCACGACCGTTAGCGCGGGAACCCTGGCGCTGGGCGCGGGCGGATCGCTGGCGCCCACGGGCGCGGTGAATCTTGCCAATAGCGGCGCGGTGTTCGATATCAGCAATGCGGGCACGGGTGCGACGGTCGGCGCGCTCTCGGGTGTGGCGGGCAGCGCTGTCAATCTCGGTGCCAATGCGCTCACATTCGGCGACGCCACCAGCCAGACCTTCGCGGGCACTATTGGCGGCACGGGCGGGGTTGTCAAGCAGGGCAGCGGCACGCAAACGCTTACGGGCACGAACACTTATACGGGCGGCACGACCGTCAACGCGGGCACGCTGGCGCTGGGCGCAGGCGGCAGTCTCGCGAGTACGGGCGGTGTGACGCTGGGCGGCACGGGCGCTTCGTTCAATATCGGCGCGGCGGGCAACCAGACGATTGGCGCGCTGGCGGGCGTGGCTGGCACCACGGTGGCGCTGGGCGCGAATACGCTGACATTTGGCAACGCCTCCAATCAGACCTTCGCGGGCGCGATCACCGGTACGGGCGGCATCGTCAAGCAAGGCAGCGGCACGCAGACGATAAGTGGTACGAACAGCTATACAGGCGCGACGACGGTTAATGCGGGTACGCTGGCGCTCTCTGGAACGGGCACGCTGGGGGCGGCTTCAAATCTCACACTCGCCAACGCAGGCAGCGCGTTCGATATCAGCGCAGCGACGGGTGCGACCACGATTGGCGCGCTGAATGGCGTGGCGGGCAGCGCGGTCGCGCTGGGCGGCAATGCACTCACGCTGGGTAGCGTGGCCAACGGCGCTTTCGCGGGCACCATCGGCGGCACGGGTGGTGTTGTGAAGCAGGGCAGCGGCACGCAATCGCTTACCGGCACGAACACGTATACGGGCGACACAACCGTCAACGCGGGCACCCTCGCGATAGGTGCAGGCGGTTCGCTGGCTTCGACAGGCGCGGTTAATCTCGCCAATACGGGCGCGGCCTTCGATATCAGCGCGGCGGGCGCGAACCAGACGATCGGCGCGTTGAGCGGCGCAAGCGGCAGCACGCTCGCGCTGGGCAGCAATGCGTTGACGTTCGGCGATGCCACGAACCAGACCTTCGCAGGCTCGATCAACGGCACGGGCGGCATCGTCAAGCAGGGCAGCGGCACGCAGACGCTCAGCGGCGCGAGCACCTTTAGCGGCGGCACGATGCTCGATGCGGGCGGTCTCGTGCTCGGTAATGGGTCGGCGCTGGGCACGGGCGTGCTCACGGTGGGCGGTCCGGCATCGCTCGACACCAGCAGCGTGCTTACGCTCGCCAATGACATCGTGCTCGATAGCGGTTTGAGCGTGCTCGGCTCGAATGGCTTGACGCTCTCGGGTGTTCTTTCCGGAGCGGGCAGTCTGACGAAGAACGGCGCGGCGACACTCACGCTCACTGGCGCGAACACTTACACGGGCGGCACGACCGTCGATGCGGGCACGCTGGCGCTGGGTGCTGGCGGCTCGCTCGCCAGCACGGGCGCGGTGAATCTCGCCAACGCGGGTGCAACTTTCGATATCGGCAATGCGAGCGGGGCGCAGACGATCGGCGCGCTCAATGGCGCGGCGGGCAGCACGCTCGCGCTGGGCGCGAACTCGCTGACTTTCGGCGATGCGGGCAACGCGAGCTTTGGTGGCGCGATCACGGGTACGGGCGGCATCGTCAAGGAGGGGGCGGGCACGCAGACGCTGAGCGGCGCGAGCACGTTCAGCGGCGGGACGACGCTCAACGCCGGTGGCATCGTCGTGGGGAACAACTCGGCGCTTGGCACGGGCGCGGTGTCGGTGACCGGGCCGGCGACGCTCGATAGCACCACGGCGACGACGCTCGGCAATGCGTTCACGCTTGGCAATGGACTGACCGTTCTCGGCAGTAACGACCTGACGCTCAACGGCGCGCTTTCCGGCGCAGGCAGTCTAACCAAGACGGGCGCGGCGACGCTCACGCTCGATGGCGCGAATACCTACACGGGCGGCACGACCGTCGATGCGGGGACGCTGGCGCTGGGCGCGGGCGGCTCGCTCGCCGCGATGGGCGCGGTCAATCTCGCCAATGCGGGCGCGACGCTCGATATCGGCAATGCGGGCGGCGCGCAGACCATTGGCGCGTTGAGCGGCGTGCTGGGCAGTGCCGTGACGCTGGGCGCGAATACGCTCACGTTCGGCGATGCGGGCGACGAGACCTTCGGCGGCGTGCTGCAAGGCACGGGCGGCATCGTCAAGCAGGGCAGCGGCACGGCCACGCTCACGGGCGCGAACACCTTCACGGGCGACACGACCATCAACGCTGGCACGCTCGCGATCGGCGCAGGCGGTTCGCTGGCGGCGACCGGCGGCGTCAATCTCGCCAATGCGGGCACGGCGTTCGACATCAGCAACGCGGGCGCTGCGCAAACCATTGGCGCGCTAAATGGCGTGGCGGGCAGCAACGTGAACCTTGGCGGCAATACGCTTGCGTTGGGTGACGGGGGCAGCGCCACGAATGCCACTTACGGCGGCACGATCGGCGGCACGGGCGGTATCGTCAAGAACGGCGCTGGCACGCAGACGCTAAGCGGTACGAATAATTTCAGTGGCGGCACCACGCTCAACGCGGGCGGGCTGATCGTCGGCAACGATGCGGCGCTCGGTTCGGGCGCGCTCACGGTGGCGGGCGCAGCGACGCTCGACAGTTCGTCGGCGACGACGCTTGCTAATGACGTTGTACTCAATAGCGGATTGAACGTGGTGGGCAGCAACGACCTGACGCTGAACGGCGTGCTTTCAGGTGCGAGCGGCCTGACGAAAGACGGCGCGGCCACGCTCACATTGAACAATGCGAATGCGTACACCGGCGGGACGGCGCTCGACGCGGGCACGCTCGTGGTGGGCAACAATGCCGCGCTTGGTTCGGGCGCGTTGACGGTGAACGGTGCATCGACGCTCGATAGCTCCACGGCGACCACGCTCGCCAACGACATCACGCTCAATGGCGCCTTGAACGTGGCGGGCAGTAACGACCTCACGCTCAATGGCGTGCTGTCGGGCGCGAGCGGCCTCACGAAGAACGGCGCGGCCGCGCTCACGCTGAACAACGCCAACACTTATAGCGGCGGCACGACGCTCGATGCGGGCACGCTCGTGGTCGGCAATAACGCGGCGCTGGGCACCGGAGCGGTCACTGTGAACGGCGCGGCGTCACTCGATAGCTCCACCGCCACGGCGCTTGCGAACGACTTCATCCTGAACGGCAGCCTCACGTTGGCGGGCAGCAACGACGTCACGCTCAACGGCGTGCTCGCGGGCACCGGCAGTCTGACCAAGAACGGCGCGGCCACACTCACGCTCAACGGCGCGAACACCTACACGGGCGGCACGCAGATCAACGCGGGCACGCTTGCGCTGGGCGCAAACGCGAGTCTCGCGGCGAGCGGCATCCTCGATGTCGTGACCGGCGCGACTTTCGATCTTTCGGCGGGCAACGGGCAGCAGCAGTTCGGTACGCTCACGGGCGGCGGCACGGTGCTGCTGGGCGCGAACAATCTCACGCTGGGCAGCGCGGCCGATGGCACCTTCAGCGGCGCGATTGGCGGCAGCGGCAGTCTGACCAAGGTCGGCACCGGCACGGAAACGCTCACGGGCGCGAACACTTTCACGGGCGGCACGACCATTGACGCGGGCACACTCGCACTTGGCGCGGGCGGCTCGCTGGCGAGCACGGGCGCGGTGGATCTTGCCAATAGCGGCACGGGTTTCGATATCGGCGGCGCAAGCGGTGCGCAGACCATCGGCGCGCTGAGTGGCGTGGACGGCAGCACGGTCACGCTCGGCGCGAACACGCTGACGTTCGGCGACGCCGGCGACGAAACCTTTGGCGGCGTGTTGCAGGGCACGGGCGGCATCGTCAAGCAGGGCGGCGGCACGGCCACGCTCACGGGCATCAACACCTTCACGGGCGGCACGACGGTGAATGCAGGGACGCTCGCGATTGGCGCGGGTGGATCGCTGGCGGCCACGGGCGGCGTGAATCTGGCCAATGCGGGCACGACGTTCGATATCGGCGGCGCAGGCGCGGCGCAGACCATCGGCGCGTTGAGCGGCGTGGATGGCAGTGCCGTGACGCTGGGCGCGAATACGCTCACGTTCGGCGATGCGGGCGACGAGACCTTCGGCGGTACGATTGCCGGCACGGGCGGCATCGTCAAGGCGGGCAGCGGCACCGCAACGCTCACCGGCACGAACACGCTCACCGGCACGACCACTGTCGATGACGGCACGCTCGCGCTGGCGGGCAACGGTACGCTTTCTTCCAGCGACGTCACCCTTGCCAACGCGGGCGCGACGCTGGACGTAAGCGCGGCCACGGGCACGCCGACCATCGGCGCGCTCAATGGCGTGAGCGGCAGCGCGGTTGCGCTTGGCGGCACGACGCTCACGCTTGGCAGTGCGAATAATGGCTCGTTTGATGGATCGATTGGAGGCACCGGCGGTATCGTCAAGCAGGGCAGCGGCACGCAGACGCTCACGGGCGCGAACACCTTCACGGGCGGCACGACCGTCAACGCGGGCACGCTGGCGATTGGCGCGGGCGGCTCGCTCGCTTCGACGGGCGCGGTGACGCTGGCTGGCAGCGGCGCAGGCTTCGATATCAGCGGCGCAAGCGGCACACAAACCATCGGCGCGCTGAGCGGCGCGGGCGGGAGCACGGTGAGCCTGGGCGGCAATACGCTCGCATTCGGCGATTCGAGCAACCAGAGCTTCGACGGCACCATCAGCGGCACGGGCGGCATCGTCAAGCAAGGCAGCGGCACGCAGACGCTCACGGGTGCGAACACCTACAGCGGCGGCACGACGATCGACGCGGGCGGCATCGTGGTGGGCAACAACGCGGCGCTGGGCACGGGCGCGGTCACGGTGAACGGCGACGCGACACTCGACAGCACGACGGCCACGACACTCGGCAACGACTTCGTGCTCAACAGCGGCCTCACGGTGCTCGGCAGTAACGATCTCACGCTCAACGGCGCACTTTCGGGCGCGGGCGGCCTGACCAAGGACGGCGCGGCCACGCTCACGCTCAACGGCACCAACACCTACACCGGCGGCACCCAGGTCAACTCGGGCACGCTCGCGCTGGGCGCGAACGCGAGCCTCGCTTCGACCGGCATCGTCGATATTGCCGATGGAGCGACCTTCGATCTTTCCGCGGGTAACGGGCAGCAGCAGTTCGGCACGCTCGTCGGCGGCGGCACGGTGAATCTGGGCGCCAACGATCTCACGCTCGGCAGCGCGGACGATGGCACTTACACGGGTTCGATCGGCGGCACCGGTAGCCTCACCAAGATCGGCAGCGGCACGGAAACGCTCACGGGCGGCAACACCTATACGGGCGGCACGACCATCGATGCGGGAACGCTGGCGATTGGGGCGGGCGGTTCGCTTGCGAGTACTGGCGTGGTGACCCTGGCGGGCAGCGGCACGACCTTCGATATCAGCGGCGCGCTCGCGCCGCAGACCATCGGCGCCTTGAGCGGCGTGGGCGGCAGCACGGTAGCGCTGGGCGGCAATACGCTGACGTTCGGCGACGGCAGCGACGCTACCTTCGGCGGCACACTCGCGGGCACGGGTGGCATCGTCAAGGCGGGCGCGGGCACCGAAACGCTCACGGGCGCCAACACTTTCACGGGCGGCACCACTATCGACGCGGGGACGCTCGCGATTGGCGCGGGCGGGTCGCTTGCGACCACGGGCGGCGTGAATCTCGCCAATGCAGGCACGACTTTCGATATCAGCGGCGCGGGCAGTCCGCAGACGATCGGCGCGCTCAACGGCGTAGCGGGCGGCACGGTCAACCTGGGCGGCAACACGCTCACACTTGGCGATGCCAGCGCCGCGGCGTTTGGCGGCACTATCGCGGGCACGGGCGGCATCGTCAAGACGGGCAGCGGCACCGAAACGCTCACCGGCGCGAACACATACAGCGGCGGCACGACGCTTGACGCCGGCACGCTTACGGTGGGCAACGACGCGGCGCTTGGCAGCGGTGCGCTGACCGTGAGTGGCGCATCGACGCTCGATAGCACGACGGCGACCACGCTCGGCAACGATGTCGCGCTGGGCGCAACGCTCAGCGTTGCGGGTTCCAACGACCTCACGCTGAACGGCACGGTCTCCGGCGCAGGCGGCCTCACCAAGAACGGCGCGGCCACGCTCACGCTGGGCGGCGCGAACACCTACAGCGGCGCGACCCAGGTGAACGCGGGCACGTTGGCGCTGGCGCGCAACGGCACGTTGTCTGCGTCGAGCGATGTCGATCTTGCCAACGCGGGCGCGGCGCTTGATGTGAGCGCCGCCACCGGCACACCGACCATCGGCGTGCTTAACGGCGTGGACGGCACGACGGTCGCGCTTGGCGGCAACACGCTCACGCTCGGCAACAGCGGCGACGGCAGCTACGGTGGCACCATCGCGGGCACGGGCGGCGTCGTCAAGGCGGGCAGCGGCACGCAGACGCTCACCGGTGCGAGCAGCTATACCGGTTCGACCACCGTCGATGGCGGCACGCTGGCGCTGGCGGGCAACGGCACGCTGTCTGCTGCGACCAACGTGAATCTTGCCAATGCGGGCACGACGCTCGACGTGAGCGGCGCGGCCAGCGGCGCCACGCCGACGGTGGGTTCGCTCTCGGGCGTGGCGGGCAGCAACGTCACGCTGGGCGGCAGCACGCTTACGCTCGGCGGCGGTTCGGACGGCAGCTTTGGCGGCACAATCGCGGGCGCAGGCGGCGTCGTCAAGGCAGGCGCGGGTACGCAGACGCTTAGTGGTACGAACACTTATAGCGGCGGCACCATGCTGGCAGGCGGCACGCTGATCGCGGGCAGCGACACGGCGCTGGGCAGCGGCACGCTCACGGTCGCCGCGCCAGCCACGCTCGATGCGTCCACGGCCGTCAATCTGGCGAACGCCGTCGAACTCGATGCGAGCGCAACGATAGGCGGCAGCGCCGACACGGTGCTCTCCGGCGTGGTGTCCGGCACGGGCGGCATCGTCAAGAACGGCCAGGCGGGTCTCACGCTCACCGGCGACAACAGCTATACGGGCGGCACGACGGTCAATTCCGGCACGCTCACGCTCGGCTCGAACGGCGCGCTCGGCGGCGGTGGCCTGACGATGAACGGCGGTACGCTGGCGCTCGGTGTGGCGGGCGGTGCGCCGCTGGCCGTGTCGGTCGGCTCGCTCGACGGCGCGGCGGGTTCGACGCTCGACCTCGGCAATTCAGGCCTCACCGTGAACGGCGGCGGCAGCTTCGGCGGCACGCTTTCCGGCGCGGGCTCGCTCACCAAAGCGGGCGCGGATTCGACGCTCACGCTCTCGGGCACCAACAGCTATAGCGGCGCAACCACGGTGGCGGGCGGCACGCTGGCCGTGAGCGGCTCGGCGGCTAATTCGACGGTCACCGTGCAGTCGGGCGGCACGCTCACGGGCACCGGCACGGTCGGCGGCCTGGTCGTGCAGAACGGTGGCACCGCGGCGGCGTCCACCCCGGGTTCGAGCCTCAACGTGGGCGGCAACGTCACTTTCGAGCCGGGTTCGACGCTGCAGGTCGCGACCACGACGCAGCAAAGCGGCAAGGTTTCCGCGACCGGCACGACGACCATCAACGGCGGCACGGTCAGCGTGGTTGCGGCGCCGGGCGTCTATACGCCGTCCACGCAGTATCCGGTCATCACCGCCGCAAACGGCGTGAGCGGTACCTTCTCGGGCGTCAACTCGAACCTGCCGTTCCTCACGCCGACGCTCAGCTACGGCTCGAACACGGTGACGCTGAGCTTCGCGCCCAACGGCGCGGCGCTGGGCTCGGCAGCGACGACGCCGAACCAGTCGAGCGTGGCCACGGCGATCGGCAGCATGCCGTCCACCGCGCCGCTGCTCGCAGCCGTGACCTCGGGCGACGTGGCGACGGCGCGTCAGGCCTTCGACATGGTGAACGGCCAGTTGATCGCCGATGCAAAGACGGTGTTCCTGCTCGATACGCGTTACCTGCGCGATGCGGTCACGGACCGCCTGCGTCAGGGCCTTGCGCCTTCGAGCGGCCCGCTGTCCGCGCTTGCAGGCGGCCCCGCGCTATGCGATCAGCGCATGAGTCAGGGCGCGATGTCGGCGGGGCAGTCGGATGCGGCGCGCGGAGGTTCGGCCGGGGCCTGCGTGGATCAGCGCCCATATCAGCCGGTGGTCTGGGCGCAGGGCTACGGCGCGGATAGCCGGCTGGCCGGCAACGACAATTCCGCGGGGCTGGATCGCACCTCGGCGGGCGTGATTGGCGGTGCGGACATGGCGCTGTCCGATCACTGGCGCGTGGGTGCGGCGGGTGGTTTCGCGCATAGCTCGCTGGAGAACGGTCTGAACTCGTCGGCTTCGGTTGACACGTATCACGTCGCGCTTTATGGCGGCGGTCAGTACGGGCCGGTGGGCGTGCGCTTGGGCGCGTCCTACACCTGGAACGACGTGAGCGAGGACCGCTACCCGGCCTTCACTGGCTATAGCGACCACGACAGCGCGAATTACGATGCGAAGGCGGCGCAGGTGTTCGGCGAAGTGGGTTACGCGGTGCCGCTCGAGCGCTTCGCGGTGGAGCCGTTCGCGGGCCTCGCCTACGTGAACCTGCATACCGATGGCTTCACGGAAAGCGGCGGATCGAGCGCGCTGCGCAATCAGGGCGATACCGAGAACATCGGTTATTCGACCCTCGGCCTGCGCATCGCGACGCGTCTGGGCGAGTTGCCGCTTGCTAGCCTCAGCGCGCACGCGATGGCGGGCTGGCGGCATGCTTTCGGCAATACGCAGCCGGCCTCGACACTGGCTTTCGTCGATGGCGGGTCGTCGTTCTCGGTGGCGGGCGTGCCGATTGCGCGCGACACTGCCGTGGTCGAACTGGGTGTCGATGCGAACCTGGCGAA
>NZ_DASZJJ010000205.1:0-21239 GCF_035948235.1 Paraburkholderia sp.
CTGCGCGCACGAGCAGAAGGCGTCATAGGGAAAGGACGTCGAAAGTCGTTGAAAAGCGATTGTAAGTACAGCGAAACCGCGCTTAACCCTGCTTTAAAGCGACATTTCGAAAGCGGGGCGCAGCAACACTTCGATCGCCATCACGATCAGTCCCATCGCGGCGGCGGCGAGCGTGAGCGTGCCGTATTCGTCGTAGCGCGCGTCATAGAGGCACGCAACCACGAACAGAATGGCGAGCAGATTGGTCAGCCAGTCGAAGTTCAGCGCGAGAAGCATCGGCGTATCCGGAGGCCGGGCAAAAGAGCGCGCCGGCAGGTAGTGCAAACCGGCGCGATTTTAGCGAATCTAGCTTACGGATACGCAACAATACTGTGCTTTCGACCACCTATTTTTGCAGCGGGTAGTGATGCCAGCAATCACGCCAGCGGCATCTCGTCCCGAATCCACTCCGTGACCGACGTGCGCTTCGGCGTCCATTCCAGCAGCTTGCGTGCGCGCTCGCCACGCACGCGGCTGTTCGAACCCAGGCCGTACGACGCCATCTCGTAGCCCCATTCCTCGATAGCCTGTTCGAGCGGCCAGTCCTGCGCCGGTCCCAAACCCATCTTCTGCGCCAGCGCGGCCGTCATGGTGCGGAAATCCGCTTCGCCGCTTTCGACGAAATAGAACGTGCCCGCAGGGGTTTTCTCCAGCGCCAGCCGATAAAGCTCGGCCACGTCGTCCACATGCACGTTCGACCAGTTGTTCAGGCCGCGCCCTACATGACGCATCACGCTGCTCTTTTTCGCCTGACGGATCAGACGCGGCAACTGCACGCTGGCCGCGCCCGGCACCGCGCCCACGCCGTAAATCAAGGTGTTGCACAGCACCGCGCTCGTCACGCCGCGTTGCGCGCCGGCCAGCACGAGATCGTCGATGGCCACGCGCGCTGCCTTGTCGGGCGTCGGCGCGGGCAGGGCGTCTTCGTACCAGATCTTGTCGGTCGGCTCGCCGCCCGAGGCGTCGCCGACGATGCTCGATCCGCTCGTATGCAGCAGGGTCTTGCCCGAGCCTTCGAGCGCGTCGAGCAGCGCCTCGACCGCGCCGCGATGGTCGCTGCTCGCCGCGTTGATCACGGCGTCGGCGGCGCGCGCTTCGCGCATCAGCAGCTCGCGATCGTCGAGCGCGCCCGCCACCGGCACGATGCCGAGCGCTTCGAGATCGGCGAACTGTTCGGCGCGACGCACGAGGCCGCGCACTTGATGGCCCGCGCGCGCCAGATGCGCGGCAATCGTGCCGCCGATAAAGCCGCCTGCGCCTGTCACGAATACTTTCATGGTTGCTCCAGTAGTCCGGAAATTCGCTGTTGATTCAGCATGGCAGCCAGTATCGCGGCATTCGCGTCTTGCAAAAACCGTGTTAGTCTCAAATGAATCTTGACTGCGGATCAATAATGAAAACGTCCACCGACGAATTGCTCGTATTCGTCACCGTGATCGATGCGGGGTCGATCACCGCCGCCGCCGAAAAACTCCAGCAAACCGTTTCCGGCGTGAGTCGGGCGCTCACCCGGCTCGAAAAGCAGCTGGGCGTCGCGCTGATTCTGCGCACCACGCGCCGTCTGCAACTGACCGAGGAGGGAGAGCTTTTTCTTGACCGTGCGCGCGCCATTCTGGCCGCGATGGAGGATGCCGAAGAGGCCGTCACGCGTCATCGCGAGCAGCCGTCGGGGCGCCTGCGCGTCGACGCGGCCACGCCCTTCATGCTCCACTGCATCGTGCCGCACATGACGGCGTTCGCCGCGCGCTATCCGGACATCCAGCTCGAACTCACCAGCAACGAGCGCATCGTCGATCTGCTGGAACAGCGCGTGGATATCGCGATCCGCATCGGCGCGCTGCAGGATTCCACGCTGCATGCACGCTCGCTCGGCGTGAGCCGCCGACGCGTGGTGGCGAGTCCCGCGTATCTCGCGGAGCACGGCACGCCGCGCACGCTCGAGGCCTTGCGCGCGCATCGGCTGATCGGCTTTACCGCGCCTGCGCAACTGAACCGCTGGCCGCTGCGGCTGCAGCGTGAGCAGGAGGGAGAAGACACGCAAGGCGCACTGTTCGGCGACGACGCCAACGAAGGTCTCGCGATCCAGCCCGCGCTCGCCGCGTCGAGCGGCGAGACCATACGCCAGCTCGCGCTGGGCGATGCCGGCATCGCCTGCCTGTCCGATTTCATGACCGCCGCCGATCGCGCGGCGGGGCGTCTGGTGACCGTGCTCGACGACGCGCTGCTCGCCGAGCGCCAGCCGATCCACGCCGTCTACTACCGCAGCGCCGCGCTGGCTGCGCGCGTGCAATGCTTTCTGGCGTTCATCGTCGGACGGCTGGCGTTGTGACAGGCGGTGGCGCGCATTAGTGACTAGTGGATAGTCCCAGGTCGCGGGCGCTGGTGCAAAGGTTGTCTATACAGGCGGGACAGGCTAGACTGCCCGTCACTTGTATAGACAGGATTCGATCATGCTCCTCACGCCCGGCCATCTGACCCTGCCGCAACTGCGCCAAATCGCCCGCGCCACCGACAGCCACCCCGTCAAGCTCGAACTCGATCCCGCGAGCTTCGCCGCGATCGACGCGGGCGCGCGCGCCGTCGCTGAAATCACGGCCAAGGGCGAGCCCGCCTACGGCATCAACACGGGCTTCGGGCGCCTCGCGAGCACGCATATCCCGACCGACCAGCTCGAACTGCTGCAGCGCAATCTGGTGCTCTCGCACGCGGTGGGCGTGGGCGAGCCGATGTCGCGTCCGGTTGTGCGCCTGTTGATGGCGCTCAAGCTGTCGAGTCTGGGCCGTGGCCACTCGGGCATCCGCCGCGAAGTGATGGATGCGCTGATCACGCTCTTCAACGCCGACGTGCTGCCGCTGATTCCCGTGAAGGGTTCGGTGGGCGCCTCGGGTGACCTCGCGCCGCTCGCGCATATGTCGGCGGTGCTGCTCGGCATCGGCGAAGTGTTTATCCGCGGCGAGCGCGCCAGCGCCGAAGCGGGTCTGGCCGCCGCGGGCCTCAAGCCCCTCACGCTGCAGGCGAAGGAAGGCCTGGCGCTCCTCAACGGCACCCAGGCTTCGACGGCGCTGGCGCTCAACAACCTGTTCGCGATCGAAGACCTGTACCGCACGGCGCTGGTCGCGGGCGCGCTGAGCGTGGATGCGGCGGCCGGCTCGGTCAAGCCGTTCGACGCGCGCATTCACGAACTGCGCGGCCATCGCGGCCAGATCGAGGCGGCCTCGGCTTATCGCGCGCTGCTCGAGGGCTCGGCGATCAATCTGTCGCACCGCGACTGCGGCAAGGTGCAGGACCCGTATTCGCTGCGCTGCCAGCCGCAGGTGATGGGCGCGTGCCTCGACCAGATGCGCCACGCGGCCAACGTGCTGCTGATCGAAGCCAACGCGGTTTCGGACAATCCGCTGATCTTCCCGGAAACGAATGAAGTGCTGTCGGGCGGCAATTTCCACGCCGAACCGGTCGCCTTCGCGGCGGACAATCTGGCGCTTGCCGCTGCCGAAATCGGCGCACTGGCCGAACGCCGCATCGCATTGCTGATCGACGCGACGCTGTCGGGTCTGCCGCCTTTCCTCGTCAAGGACGGCGGCGTGAACTCGGGCTTCATGATCGCGCACGTCACGGCGGCGGCGCTGGCTTCGGAGAACAAGACGCTTGCGCATCCGGCATCGGTGGATTCGCTGCCGACTTCGGCGAACCAGGAAGACCACGTGTCGATGGCCACTTTCGCCGCGCGCAAGCTCGCCGATATCGCCGACAACACCGCCAACATCCTCTCGATCGAACTGCTGGCCGCCGCCCAGGGCGTGGATCTGCGCGCCCCGCACACGACCAGCCCGGCACTGCACGGCGTGATGCAGGCCGTGCGCAGCGAAGTGCCGCATTACGATCTGGACCGCTATTTCGCGCCCGATATCGCGGCGGTGACGCGCATGGTGCAGAGCGGCGTAATCGCGGCGCACAGCCCGTTCTCGTTCGAATCGGAAGCGCGTTGAGCGCATTGAGCCCATCCGGCGCCCGACGTGGCCATCGCCACGATGCTTACGTCTGGCGCCTGAACGAGCGATGAACGCACCCGCATACCAGGGCATCAAGGACTTCATCCTCGCGCGCATCCATGCGGGCGAGTGGGGCGAGGGCGACCAGGTGCCCTCGGAGAACGAGCTTGCGCGCGACTTCAAGGTCGCACGCATGACCGTCAACCGCGCGCTGCGCGAACTGACCGCCGAGCAGGTGCTCACGCGCGTGCAGGGCGCGGGCACCTTTGTCGCGCGGCCGAAGTACGAATCGACGCTGGTGGCGATCCGCAGTATCTCCGACGAAATCCTCGCGCGCGGCCATGCGTATCGCGCCGAGGTGCTCGACATCGGCACCATCGACGCCGACGATGCGCTCGCGGACGAGATGGGCCTGCGCGTGCTCGCGCCGCTATTTCACTCGCGCGTGCTCCATTTCGAAAACGATGAACCCGTGCAGCTTGAAGAACGCTGGGTCAACCCCGCGCTTGCGCCCGACTACACGCAGCAGGACTTCACGCACATCACGCCCAACCAGTATCTCGTGCGCGTCGCGCCCCTGCAGCGCGTGGAGTACCGCATCGAGGCCCTCGCGCCCGTGGACGACACGCGTGAGCGCCTGGCGATGAAGGCCGCCGAGCCCTGTCTCGTGCTGCATCGGCGTACGTGGTCGCGCCAGGCGGTGGCGTCGGTGGCCAACCTCTGGCATCCGGGCAGCCGCTATCGCTTCACCGGGCATTTCTAGCCTGGTTATTTGCTACGTAGTTCGAAGTATCGGCGATGGGCAAACATCGCATCTAACGTTTCGACCCCGCTTCCATGTGGTCGAAACGTGTTTCTCTCATTTCCCTTTCGATTACGAACTTCGGCACGCGGGTTGCGTCATGCCTTGCGATGCAGCTAACCTTGGGGAATTGGCCAGGCGGTATTGGCCCAGGAGGGGGGACCCGCGATGGAAGATTCCGGCGCAGCGCTCATGCCCGTGTGGCGCGCGAATCTCGCGATGCTCACCCGCGAAGTGGGCGCGGTTACACGCCTGGCGCGGATGATGACGTTTTCCGAAAGCTATATGAAGCTGATCGTGTCCGGACGACGCGACTTCAGCGCGGAGTTCGTGCGCGGCGTGGAAGCCGTGACAGGCTTGCCCGAAGGCTGGATGGACGAGCGCCACGAGGCGGGCGATGTGCCCCAGCAGGCGCGCGCGGCCATCGCGGAAGAAGCGCCGCACGCGCGTTTTCGCGGCACGGCGCATCCGGTGCGCAAGGCGCCGGTGCTGCGCGCCGAGCCGATTTTCGGCCAGCGCCCCGCCAGTCGCCTGGAAGGCGGCGCGGCGCAACCCGGCGCGGCGAAGCGCACGGCGGGCACGCGCAAGATCCGCGATCTGGCCGCTCAGGACGTGCGCAAGCTCGAACGCCATTTGAGCATGCTGCCGGTCGAGCCGGCCGTGTTGCGCGCACGCATCGAAGACGTCATCGCCCAGGCCATGACTGACGAAGGCGACGATCGCGCCCGCGCCGATCTGGAAGGGCGTCTGGAGCAGATCGAAAAGCATCGGGAGTTGCTGTTGCGCCACATCTCGCGCCTTTACGCGCTGCTCACGCGCTCGGGCGACGAGGACGGTTAAAGCGCCGTTCACAGCGCCGATATTGCGGTGCGCTCAGACGCGCAGTTCCGCGAGAATCTGCTCGGCGAGAAAGTCGCAGGGGGGCCGGTTCGAACGGGCGCTGCGCGCGAGCACCACTTCCAGTTCCGGCAGATCGGGCAAGCCATGCTGGCGGCCCAGCGTCATGAAGGTCTCCGGCACGGCGCAGCGCGCGAGCGGCGCGACGGCCAGCCCCGCGGCCACCATGCTGCACAGACCCATCAGGCTCGGGCTTTCGTATGAGGTGCGATAGGTGATGCGCTCGCGTTCCAGCGCTTCGATGGCGTTTTCGCGCGCCACGCTGCCCGCGCTGAACAGGGCGATCGGCAGCGGCCGTTCGCGCCAGATTTCCCGACCGGTAGCCGCGCTCACGGCGGCCGGGGGCGCGGCCCACACCATCGGCTCGAAACGGATGAATTCGCCCGCAAGGCCACCCGAACCCGTCGTGCTGGTTACGCAGGCCAGATCGATCTTGTTCTCGCGCACCAGCGGCGCGAGCGCGCTGCTGGGCAGCCCCACCACCTGAATCTCCACTTTCGGCCAGTTCGCCGAGAATTTGCGCAGCACTGGCGGCAGCAGCGACGACGCGTAGTCGTCGGGCATGCCGATCGACACGCGCCCCTTGATCTCCGGATGCGCAAGCGAAGCCCAGGCCTCGTCGCGCAGCGCCAGCATGCGCCGCGCGTAGCCGATCAGCGTATGGCCGTCGGGCGTGGGGGTGACATTGCGCGGTGCGCGGATAAAGAGCGGCTTGCCGATGGCCTCTTCGAGCGCGCGAATCTGCATCGACACGGCCGCCTGCGAGCGATGCACGAGCGTTGCGCCGCGCACGAAGCTGCCGGCGTCGGCCACAGCCACCACCATGGCGAGCACGTCGAGATCGAGGGTCTTCATGAAATCTGGGTGCGAAAAAGGGGACTGCGATCAGAAAAGCTGATCGAAAAGTTCAATATAACGCGTTTGTCTGATGCTGGCGACGTCCGTATGCTGGGTTCAGTCTTTCACTGACCCACCGCCACCGGGGAATGCGATGCCGATAAGCCCGCAAGATGATTTGAACTACGAACGATTCAGGCAATTGCAGATGCGCCTGGATCTTTCGCGCGGCAAGCCCGCGCCCGAGCAGCTCGACCTCTCGCAAGCCTTGCTCGACAACGCGGCGCAGGTGGGCTTTCGCGCCCGCGACGGCTTCGACTGCCGCAACTATGGCTTGCTGCCTGGTCTACCCGAAGCGCGCGAACTGGGCGGTGAGTTGCTGGGCGTGCCAGCGGCCCAGGTGGTCGCAGCGGGCAATTCGAGCCTCGAACTGATGCACGATGCGCTCGCCTTCGCGCTGCTGCACGGCGTGCCGCAAGGCGAGGACGGCCGGCGCAGCGCCCCGTGGCGCGCGCAGGGCGAGATCGCGTTCATCTGTCCCGTGCCCGGTTACGACCGCCATTTCGCGATGTGCGAGGCGCTGGGCGTGCGCATGATCGCCGTGCCGATGCACGACGACGGCCCCGACATGGACGCCGTCGAAGCGCTCGTGCGCGAGGACGCCTCGATCAAAGGCATGTGGTGCATGCCGCTCTACAGCAACCCCACGGGCGCGATCTACGCCGACGCAGTCGTGCGCCGGCTCGCCGCCATGCCCACGGCCGCGCCGGATTTTCGCCTGTTCTGGGACGACGCTTACCGCTTCCATCATCTGACCGACACGGCGCACACGACACTCGACGTGATCGCAGCCTGCGCGGCAGCGGGGCATGCCGATCGCGTGCTGATGTTCGCCTCGCTCTCGAAGGTGACGATTGCGGGCGGCGCGCTCGCCTGGCTGGCGGCGTCGCCTGGCAACGTGGCCTGGTGGCAGCGCTGCGCGTCGGCGCGCACGATCGGCCCGGACAAGCTCAACCAGTTGCGCCACGTCCATTACCTGCGCGAGCGTGCGACGCTCGACACGCTGATGGCGCGCCATCGCGCGCTGCTCGCGCCGAAGTTCGCCGCCGTCGACGAGGTGTTGCGCGAGCGTCTTTCCGGCATACCGGGCGTGCGCTGGAACGTGCCGCAAGGCGGCTATTTCATCAGCCTGTACGTGCCGCCGGGCCACGCTCGGCGCACCGTTGAACTGGCGGGCGCGGCGGGGCTCGTGCTCACACCGGCGGGCGCCGCGTTCCCGTATGGCGTCGATCCGCTGGACAGCCATCTGCGCATCGCGCCGTCGTTCGCTTCGCTCGATGAGGTGCGGCTGGCGGCGCAGGGAATCGCCGTGTCGCTGTTGCGCTCGCTGGAGACCAGCGAGGCGCTGGTGGGCTGAATCGTCGGGGACGCCGAAGCCAATGTGCTAAAACGGGAGGCGCATGCCAAACGTTCGTACGAGGTTCCGGTGCCCCGATCGTCTTCATCGCCTTCAGCCGCTTTTCGTCTGTCTCGTCTTGCTCGTCTTGCTCGTCTGTCCGGCGCGTTTGCGGGCGCGTTGATGTTCGCGCTCGCGAGCGCGCACGCCCAGACGCCCGCCGCCGACGATCTCCCGCCCGCCACGCTCGAACGCGACGTCCACCTGTTCGTAATCCAGAAGGACGGCTCGGGCGAGGAGCACGACGATTCGACCATGCGCGCCAACACCACGGCGGGCGTCGACGCGGTGGCGCAGCGCTATGTCTGGTTCAATAAGGATATCGAAGCGATTGCGGCGCTCAGCGCACAGACCATCGATCCCGATGGCAGCGTTCACGAGGTTGGCGCCAGCGGCATCCGCGATGTGCAGGAGCCACGCTCGGCGGGCGCGCCGACTTTCCAGGACGGCGTGCTGCGCACCGTCATCTTTCCCGGCGTGCAGCCGGGCGCGCGCGTGCGGCTGGTGTTCGACAAGCGGCGCGCGCAAGCGCTGCAGGCAGGCACGTTTTCGTATTTTGTCGAGCCGCCCGGCGAGCCGGTCGAGTTCCAGCGCCTGATCTTCGATCTACCCGCTGACTTGCCGCTTTACGCCGATGCGCGCGGCTACGAAGCCAGCGCGCCCGTTACCGAAAACGGCCGCACCCGCTATACCTTCGATTTCCGCCAGGGGCAGTTGCCCGCGCTGGAAGCGGGCGCCGTAGCGCGCGTGAACTGGGGCGCGCGCCTGATGGTGAGCACGGTGCCCGACTACGCGAGCTTCGCCGCGCGCTACCGCGAAGCCTCCGCCGATCCCACCGCGACCGATCCCGCCATCGCCGCCTTCGCGCGGTCGCTCACCGCCGGTGTGAACGACCCGCGCGAGAAGGCCGCGCGCATCTACGACTGGATGCGCCTGAACATCCGCTACGTCGCGCTCTTTCTCGGCTCCACGGCGGCCGCGCCCCATCGTGCGATCGACATCCTGCGCGACCGCTATGGCGACTGCAAGGACCACGTCGCGCTCTTCACGGCGCTGCTGGCGGCCGTGGGTATCCGCGCAGAGGGTGCGCTGCTCAACCTCGGGCCGGTCTACTCGCTGCCCTCGGTGCCGGGCTACGGCGAGGAGGCCATCAATCACGTGATCGCGTGGCTGCCCGATCTGGGTGTTTTCGCCGATACCTCGTCGGGTGGCGTGGCGTTCGGCTTTCTGCCTGCGGGCGTGATGGATCGCCCGGCGATGCTAGTGGACGATGGTGTGCTGGTGCGCACGCCCGCGACCCAGCCGCGCACGCGCTCGGCGCAACTCGATATCGAGGTGGGGGAGGACGGCAACGCCTCCTATCGATATCGCGTGGAGGAAGCGGGCGCGCTCGCCGAAACGGAGCGCAATACCTTTCGCCGCGCGACGCACCAGGGCGCGCAGTTGATCGCCGCGCAGCGTCTGCGTCAAACGGGTCTGGCGGGCACGGCAGGGTTGACCACCGGGCCGCTCGACGCCACCAGCGGCGCGTTCGCGACTACCACCGCCGGCACGCTCGACCACGTCGTCTGGCCCGACGGCACCACCGCGCTGCCGGCTTTGAGCAGCCTCTCGGGCGGCATTGCTTCGCAACTGGACAACTGGCTCGCGGTGTCGCGGCGCACCCAGCCTTGGGCCTGCATTAGCGGCGACTTCGAGGAACACGCGCGCATCACGCTGCCCGCGTTCGCGCGCGTGACGGATTTACCGCGCGATACGATGGCGAGCACCGCGGCGCTCGACTACAGCGCGCGCTATGTGTTCGATCGCGAAACCCGCACGGTGGAAGTGACGCGCCGCCTGGCGGCGCATTTCGGGCGGCAGATGTGTACGCCGGAGGATTTCGCGCAGATGCGCGAGGCGCTGCTGCGCATGCAGCGCGACGCGCACGCGCAGATCGTCGTGCGCGCGACGGCGCAATGAGTCACAGCAAAAGCGCTCAACCGCCGCGCGTCGTCACCGGCACCCAGGCGCCTTGCTTGACCTGATAGAGCGTCGAGGCGCCGTTCTTGAGCGCGCCGGTGTCGTCGAAGGCGATGCGCCCCGTCACGCCGTCGAAGGACAGCGTCTTGAGCACGGCGCGAAACACATCGGGATTGGCCGATTTTGCGGCCGTCATCGCGTGGATCGCGGCCCATGTCGCGTCATAGCCGAATGGCGCATAGGCCAGCACGTCGGCGCCGAAGCGGCTCTTGAACTTCTGCGCGAAACGCGGCCCGTCGGGCAACTGCGCAAGCGGGCGGCCGTATTCCCACGCCAGCGCGCCGTCGCCGGCGGGCCCCGCGAGCTGGATGAAATCGGGGATCGCCACGCCGCCGCCGCCCACGAACTGAGTGTTCATGCTGCGCGCCTTCATCTGCTTGACGAGCGAGGCCGCCTGCCGCGCGAGACCGCCGAAGTAGAGCAGGTCGGCGTCGGCGGCCTTGATGCGCGCGAGCTGCGGGCCGAAGTCGCCCGCGTCGGTGGGTGCGAAGTCGCGCGTGACCACGTTGCCGCCGTGCTCCTTGACGGTGCGCTCGAATACATCGGCTTCGCCCTGGCCGAACGCGGTGCGGTCGTCGACGATGGCGATGCGCCGCGCCTTCACCACGTCCACAGCCCACGCGCCCGCAATGCCGGCATTCTGCGCGTCGTTGGCGATCACGGTGAAGGTGTTGGCGAAGCCCTGCGCGGTGATGACCGGATTGGTCGCGGCGGGGTCGATCATCGGAATGCCGGCGCTCTCGTAGATGCGCGAGGCCGGAATGGCCGTGCCCGAGTTGAAGTGGCCAACCACAGCGGCCACGTTCTGGTTCGCCAGACGCGCGGCGGCCTGGATGCCCAGGCGCGGATCGGCGCGGTCGTCGATGGCGATCAGCTCGAAATGCGCAGTCTGTTCGCCGATCCTGATGCCCTGGGCGTTGGCGTCGTCGAGCGCCAGTTGCACGCCGTTTTGCAGATCGTGGCCGTAGTTCGCGTAGTCGCCCGAGAGCGGCGCGACGAAGCCGATGCGGATCGTCAGCGGCGCCGCCGGCCCCGCCGCGCGCACCGTCGTGGCGGGCACGGTGCCGAGCGCACACGCCAGCGCGCCTGCGCAGAGCGTGAATAGCGCGGCGCGGCGGCCGGGGTGCGGGGGCTGGCCAAACGTGGGCCATGCGGATAGCAGGGCCGCGCGCCGCTCGCGCGAAGGCGCGCGCGAATCGATGCGTGGCATATGGCGCGGTCTCATCGTGACTCCTGGCGCTGTGCGGGCGCGGCGGTGTTCTTGTTGGGCGGTGTTCTTGTTACGCTCGCGCGGGGCCGTGAGGGCGAGTGCGCGCTTCGATGAAGGCGGGCATTACAGGTGTTGCGGGTAGCGCGGGCGATGCCGGTACGAGTGCGCAAGCGGCGCCGGTGGCGCACGCGTGGCTGGCTCGCTGTGAGGCTCCAGTCGCTCGCGCGCGGCCAGGCGTGGGTCGAATATAACAGGCTCGCGTGACGCCGGGCCGCGCCGCGCTTTCAGTACTCCGCCTGCAGCGCCAGCAGCGTGTCGCGCAGTTGCACGAGCGGCGCCATCGCGCCTTCGGTGGCCCAACCTTCGAGGTCGTCGAGCGCGCGGTTGCAGCCGTCGAGCACCACGTCCAGATCGACCGGCACGCCGTTGGCCAGCGCGAAACGGATGATGGCCTCGAAGCGCGCGCAGTCGTCGTCGCCATAGGCGATGTCGAGGTTGTCGGCGATCGTCTGGGCGATATCGCTGCGCTCGCGGTCCTCGGCATCGACGAAATCGATGATGCCGCGCGCCACGTCGGGCGCGTGATACAGCGCGATATCGAGCCATTGGGCGGCGTCGAAATCGGCGTCGTGACTGTGTTCTTCGAAGAATTCGATCGCTTCCTGCTCGTGCGTTTCGCCGCCGTCGACGGCGAGGCACAGCTGCTCGAAATATTCTTCCTGTTCGCTACGGATGGAATCGGACATCGGTCAATCTCTTCTTTACTAACGCTTCAACTAACGGTGGCGGCGGGGCCAGGCGAAACCTCGCCGCGCGCGCATGCGGATCGCATTATAGGATGCGCCGCGCGGGGCGACCGGGTTTGGCCACCGGGCGCCACGCAGAGCGCCCGTTGAAGCGAGACTCAGACCAGATCGACCGACCACGCATCGAACCACTCGCGCGGGCGCGCGATCTGGTCCTGCGCGGCGACGATCTCCAGCTCGTAGCGCCCCGCATCGTAAGTCGTCTTGACCACCGCGTTGACGGCCGCGAGCGTGTGCTCGAAGGCGCGCCGCAGCGTGTCGCCGAGCATCAGGCGCGCGACGAAGATCGCACTCGTGATGTCGCCCACGCCCACCGGCTGACGCGCGAACGGGTAGAGCGGGCGCTGCGCGAGCCACGCCTCGCGCTCGCTCACGACCAGCATGTTGAAGGCGTCGGCGGGGCTGTTGCGGTCGAGCAGATGCTTCACGAGGATCAGCTTCGGGCCGCGCGCGATCAGTTCGCGGCAGGCATCGACGGCTTCTTCAGCTGTCTCAAGCTCCCGCCCGACGAGGCGCTGGAGTTCGCTGTGATTGGGCATCATCGCGTCGGCCACTTCGGGCATGTGGGTGACGAGAAATTCCTGAATGCCCGGTTCGACCCGGCAGCCGCTGCCCGCGGTTGTGTTCACTGCGCCGCCAGTCGCGTTGAGCGTGCCCATCACGGGATCGCAGAAGTAACGCGCCTGCGGGTTGCTGGCCTTCACGGCGCGCACCACGTCGATCACAGCCTGCGCCTGGTCGGGCGTGCCCAGATAGCCGGAGAGCACTGCGTCGCAACGCGGCAGCATGCCGATTGCGCCGATGCCTTCCACCAGTTCGACCATCTGGTCCGCGTCGATCGCGCTGCCGCTCCAGTGGCCGTACTGCGTGTGATTCGAAAACTGCACGGTGTTGAGCGGCCACACATTCACGCCGAGACGGCGCATGGGGAACACGGCGGCGCTGTTGCCCGCATGGCCGAACACGACATGGGACTGGATGCTGAGTACGTTTCTCATGGTCGTTTCGCTTCGGTCTGCCTGGGGATGATGCTGTCCGGTCAAAATGCGCGGCTGGGGTCCATCCGGATCGCGCGTAAGGCACGCGGCGCATGCCTCACGGCGTTTGCGCGCAGTGCAGCAACGATAACCGAATTCGCCGCGCCCGGTCGATGGGCGCGTGCGTGAGGTGTTGCATATTGGACGTAGACGAAGGACGCAGGCGAAACGCGGCGACGAAGAAACTCAGACCAGCTCGCGATACAACGCCATATAGCGCTGCGCGGAAGCCGCCCAGCCGAAGTCCTCGCGCATGCCGCGCGCACGCGTGTCGCGCCAGTCGCGGCTGCGCGCGTGGAGGGCGAAGGCGCGGCGGATCGCGGCCGTGAGCGCATCGGGCTCGAAGCGCTCGAACACGAAACCGGTGGCGGTGCCATCGGCGAGATTTTCGAGCGACGCGTCCGTGACCGTATCGGCAAGGCCGCCGGTGCGATGCACCAGCGGCAGCGCGCCGTAGGCGAGCGCGTAGAGTTGGGTGAGGCCGCAAGGCTCGAAGCGCGACGGCACCATCATCACGTCGGCGCCCGCGACGATCTCGTGCGCGAGCGTCTCGTCGAAGCCGAGTTCGACGGCGACCGCATCGGGATGTTGGCGCGCCGCACGCGTAAAACCGGCCTCCAGGCTCGCATCGCCGGTGCCGAGCACGACGAGCTGGCCGCCACGCGCGACGATTTCGGGCAGCGCCGCGAGCAGCAGGTCGAGGCCCTTCTGCTCGGTCAGACGGCTCACCACGCCGAATATGGGCGCGTCGTGTTTCTGCGTGAGATTGAAGCGTTGCTGCAGCGCCGCCTTGCAGCGCAGCTTGCCGCTCATGCGCGTGACCGAGTAACGCGCGGCGATGGCTTCGTCGGCGGCGGGGCTCCACACGCTGTAGTCCACGCCGTTGAGAATGCCGACCAGATCGTGCGCGCGGCCCTTGAGCAAGGCTTCGAGGCCGCCGCCCTGGGCCACGGTCTGGATCTCGCGCGCATAGGTCGGGCTGACGGTGGTGATCTTGTCGGCGTAGTACAGCCCGGCTTTCAGAAACGAAAGCTGGCCGTAGAACTCGATGCCGTGCATGTCGAAGAAGTCGGCGGGCAGACCCAATTCGTTGAATTGCCGGGCGGGGAAGATGCCCTGATAGGCGAGGTTGTGGATCGTGAAGACGCTGCGCGCGAGCGCGTGGCCCGCGGCGCTGGTGTGGCCACGCTCGCGCGCCGCCGCGCGCAGATACGCGCCCGCCAGGCCCGCGTGCCAGTCGTGCGCATGCACGATGTGCGGCGCCCAGGCGGGATCGAGATGCTGCGCAAGCTGCGCCGCCGCCCAGCCGAGCAGGGCGAAGCGCTGGGCGTTGTCGCCGTAGGGCACGTGCTCGTCGTCCAGATACGGGTTGCCGGGGCGCGAATAGAAGGCGTCGGCGCGGATCATGTAGACGGGCAGGTCGTTACCCGCATTGCCGGGTAAGCGTCCCAGTTCGAGCGTCGCCTCGCCCGCGCCGAAGCTACGTTCGAGCCGCGCGATCGGGCGCAGGTCGGCCAGACCCTTGGCCACGCTCGCGAAGCCGGGCAGCAGCACCCGCGCGTCGGCGCCCAGTTCGATCAGGGCGGCGGGCAGGGCGGCCGTCACATCGGCGAGGCCGCCGGTCTTGAGAAGGGGATAAAGTTCGCTGGCTACATGCAGGACGCGGATCGTCATCGGACGGAAATCCTCTGGGTTGCGCTTCGTTTTCCGGCGGGTTTTTACAGGTGCGAACGGAGGCGGTCGGCTGGCCTCGCGCTCGCGTACTCACGCGTACTCACGCACCCGGCCCGAGATTCGCCAGCGCCTCGCGCGTGACCAGCACGATGCCGTTTTCGGTGCGATAAAAGCGCTCGCCGTCGCGCACCGGGTCTTCGCCGATCACGGTGCCGTCCGGAATCGCGCAGCCACGGTCCACCACCACCTTGCGCAGCCGGCAACTCGCGCCCACGCTCACCTGCGGTAACAAGACTGCCTCGGCAATGTTGCAGAACGACTTCACGACCACATTCGTCGAGAGCACCGAGCGCGAAATCTGCGATCCCGAGATCACACTCCCGCCGCACACGATCAGGTTGGTGCCCGAGCCTTGCAGGCCGTTGAGGTCGCGCACGAACTTGGCGGGCGGCAACTGTTCCTGATAGGTCCAGATCGGCCAGTGGCGGTCGTAGAGGTCGAGCGCCGGAATCGTCGAGGCGAGATCCAGATTCGCCGACCAGTACGCGTCAATGGTGCCCACGTCGCGCCAGTAGGGCTCGGCGCTGGCATCCGACGAGACACACGACATGCTGAACGGATGGGCGATCGCATGGCCGTCGCTGACCACGCGCGGAATGATGTCCTTGCCGAAATCGTGATCGGTGGTGCCGCTCGCGATGTTTTCTTCCAGCAGCTTGAAGAGATATTCGGTCTCGAACACATAGATGCCCATGCTGGCGAGCGCAATGTCGGGGTGGCCGGGCATGGCGGGCGGGTCGTCAGGCTTTTCGACGAACCCGGTCACGCGGCGCGACTCGTCCACGGCCATCACGCCGAAGGCGCGCGCCTCCATGCGTGGCACCTCGATGCAGCCGACGGTGCAGTCCGCGCCGCTGGCGGCGTGATCCGCGACCATGCGGGTGTAATCCATCTTGTAGATGTGGTCGCCGGCCAGCACCACGACGTATTTCGGCGAGATCGAGCGGATGATGTCGAGGTTCTGGTAGACGGCGTCGGCCGTGCCGCGATACCAGTGCGCGCCTTCGACGCGCTGCTGCGCGGGCCACAGGTCGAGAAACTCGTTGAACTCGCCGCGCAGGAAGCCCCAGCCGCGCTGCAGGTGGCGCAGCAGCGAATGCGCCTTGTACTGCGTGACCACGGCGATGCGCCGGATGCCCGAATTCAGGCAGTTGGACAGCGCGAAGTCGATGATGCGGTACTTGCCGCCGAAGTGGACCGCAGGCTTCACGCGTTTGTTCGTGAGGGGCCCCAGGCGCGTACCGCGTCCGCCCGCGAGCACGATGGCGAGCGTGGTGCGCTGCAGATCGTTGAGGCTTGCCGGAGTTTCCATGGTCGTCTCCTTGTTGTGGTGTGCCCCCGGTGAACCTGATGTTTTCCGCGTCTCGTACTGCGTCGTTTTTATGACCGCGCCTTGAATGTTCTAGCACCGAAACCGGCATTGCGCGAATCGATCGCGCATTGCGCAACGGGCTTGCGTTGGGCGGTGAGGAAATGGAGCAAGCGGCTTGCCCGGTGCGGAACAATCGCAGCGCTGGCGGGATGCGGCCGTTGGCAACGCCTGCGGCGCATGCCCGCTAGAATCGCAGGCGGTCCGTGCGAAGCCTGGCCTGCCGCTGCCAGCTTTTCGCGTGGCCGAGTCCTACACCCACGACATTGCCCATGCCACCGATCCGCAAGCTTTTCGCCTTCGCCGCCTGTTGCGCCGCCGCATTGAGTCTCGTTGCCTGCGCGGCGGGCAACGGCGCCACCTCCGCTTCGACACCCGCTTCCGCTCCTGCTGCCGATGGCCCGGCCTACGGCCCGGAACTCCAGGGCTTCGACTATCCGCATCCGGTGCGCGACTTCAGCTTCACTTCGCAAGGCCAGACGCTGCACATGGCCTATATGGACGTGCAGCCCCAGCAGCCCAATGGCCGCACGGTGGTCCTGCTGCACGGCAAGAATTTTTGCGCGGCCACCTGGGACGACACCATCACGCGCCTGAGCGCTGCGGGCTATCGCGTGATCGCGCCCGACCAGATCGGCTTCTGCAAATCGAGCAAGCCCGCCGCGTACCAGTTCACCTTCCAGCAACTCGCGCGCAACACGCATGCGCTGCTGGCGTCGCTCGGCATCGGGCGCGCGACGATCGTCGGCCATTCGACGGGCGGCATGCTCGCGGTGCGCTATGGCCTGATGTATCCGCGCGAGACCGAGCAACTGGTGCTGGTGAACCCGATCGGCCTGGAGGACTGGAAAGCGAAGGGCGTGCCCTCGCTGTCAGTGGACGACTGGTATGCGCGCGAACTGAAGACGAGCGCCGACGGCATCCGCCGTTACGAACAGACGACGTACTACGCGGGCAGCTGGAGCGCGCGCTACGAGCTGTGGGTGCAGATGCTGGCGGGCATGTATCGCGGGCCGGGCCGTGCGCAGGTCGCGTGGGATTCGGCGCTGCTGTACGACATGATTTACACGCAGCCCGTGGTCTACGAGTTCGGCCAGTTGCAGATGCCGACGCTGCTGCTGATCGGCCAGAAGGACACCACCGCGATTGGCAAGGATGCCGCGCCGCCCGAAGTGCGCGCACAGCTCGGCCATTACCCGGAGCTTGGCCGCGCGGCGGCGAAGGCGATTCCTCACGCAACGCTGGTGGAGTTTGCCGATGCCGGTCACGCGCCGCAGATGCAGGACCCGGAGGCGTTCCATGCGGCCTTGCTCAAGGGCCTGGCCGCGTTGCCGCAACAGGCGCATTGATCACGCTGGCCTGAGCCAGAATGCAAAGCGGGCGCATCCGATCCTGGATGCGCCCACTTTTTTACGCCTGCAATCGCCGCTTCAGCGCGCGGCGGCCATCTCGTCGCGTACCTCGGCGGTGATCTCGAACGAGCGCAAACGCTTCGCGTGGTCGTAGATCTGGGCGGTGACGATCAGCTCGTCCGCGCTGGTCTGTTCGAGCACAGAGGCCAGTCCCGCGCGGACCGTTTCGCGATCGCCAATCACCGAGCAGGCGAGCGAATGCGCCACGCCCGCGAGTTCGTAATCGTTGGCGGCGATCTGCTCGACTGGCGGCGGCAATTGTCCCGGCGTGCCGCGCCGCAGATTCACGAACTGCTGTTGCAGCGAGGTGAAGAGAAAGCGCGCCTCTTCATTGCTTTCGGCGGCGAACACGTTCACGCCAACCATCGCGTGCGGCTTCGCCAGTGTCGCCGACGGCCGGAACTGTGAGCGATAGACGCGCAGCGCGGTGAGCAGATGATCGGGCGCGAAGTGCGAAGCGAACGCGAAGGGCAGACCCATCGCGGCGGCCAGTTGCGCGCCGAACAGGCTCGATCCAAGGATATAGAGCGGCACGTTCAGGCCCGCTCCCGGCACGGCGCGCACGCGCTGGCCTTCGACGGGCGCGGCGAACAGACGCTGCAGCTCGGCGACATCGTCGGGGAAGGCTTCGGCGCTGGCTTGCAGATCGCGGCGCATGGCGCGCGCCGTGGTCTGGTCGGTGCCGGGCGCGCGGCCCAGACCCAGATCGATACGGCCCGGGTAGAGCGATTCCAGCGTGCCGAACTGCTCGGCAATCAGGAGCGGCGCATGGTTGGGCAGCATGATGCCGCCCGAACCCACGCGGATCGTCTTCGTGCCGCCCGCCACATAGCCGATCACGACCGAGGTGGCGGCGCTGGCGATGCCCGTCATATTGTGATGCTCGGCGAGCCAGTAGCGCTGATAGCCCCAGCGCTCGGCATGCTGGGCGAGGTCCAGCGTGTTGCGCAGCGCGACGCCGGCGTTCGAGCCGGCGGGCACGGGCGATAGATCGAGTACGGAGAAGGGAGGCAGACTCATTGCGTGTTCCGGTGTGCTTCGGTCATGTGGGGCGCTGCGCGCAGGTTCCGGCAACGATCAGGCAATGGATCGACAGGCGGGAACCGCTGCAAGGCAGTCGCAAGCTGGCGGCCATTGTGCCAAAGCACATCCGATCCTGCTGACGGCTATCCGGAACCCATACACCCGGCGTGGTTTCCGTTAATGGAGATGCAATGGAGATTTGCTTTAAGCGTTATGGATTATCTATTCTGAATCGGAATTATTCTTGTTTAATTGCGAATGCGGTGCATTTAATTCAAAATTGTTAAAGAATGATTGCGGTATGCTTACTGATTATTTTCAATTTCCAGAATCATGGAAGCCTGTCGTGATTAGCATGAAATTATTTCCAGCATCTCATTTGTGCGAAGCATTTTTGCGCGGAGTGTAAGAGCGGCAAACGGGTCTTGCTGCTACAATTTTTCGCGCTGAATCAGGGGTAGGAGCCCCATGTTTCAATCAAATTTTCAGAACTCTCTTAATCAAATTGTCAGTTTGATTTGCGTTGCATCAAAACGCAGTGCGCTCATTTGAGACGTCGTTTGCTGCGCTTATGCGACACAGATAGGACACCCGTCTGATTTTTATGAAATTCTGGGCAGGACAAATGGTCCGAGGCGAAATGCGCAATCAGGCCAATATGCCGCACGGCGCTTTTTGCGATGCGCCGCATAGGGGCAATGAGAAAGCAGGGCATCCCGCGACATCGCGCGCGGCTCGTGCGGTTCGTGCGGTTCGCGTCATGGGAGAGCGTTGCGCGTGCGTTGCGGGCCCGGGCCACCATGGACGAGGCGCCCTCGCATGACGACCTCGCTCTATGCCCTGTGGCCTGCCGGCTGGTGGCTGCTGGCCGCCCTGTGTGGCGCGGCCACGTTCTACGCCATCAGCGCCGCGTTGACGATGCCGCGCTTCGGTAGCGCCGCGCAGGTGCGCGAAGCCGCGCGGCTGGCCCGCTCGCGCGCATCGATGCCGGTGAGCGTACTCAAGCCCCTGTGTGGCGCGGAGCCGCGCCTCTACGAAAATCTCGCCACCTTCTGCGAGCAGCACCACCCGCGCTACCAACTGATCTTTGGCGTGTCGTCGCCGCAGGACCCGGCGATTGCGGTCGTCAAGCGCCTGCAGGCTGCGTATCCGGGCCACGACATCGAACTGGTGGTCGATTCGCGCGTGCACGGCAGCAACCTCAAGGTGAGCAACCTCATCAACATGGCCGAGCATGCGCGCCATGACGTGCTGATCGTTGCCGATAGCGACATCGCCGTGGAGCCCGACTATCTGGAGATCGTCACGGCACCGCTCGCCGATCCGGCCGTGGGCGTGGTGACGTGTCTCTACAGCGCGCGCAGCATCGGCGGCTTCTGGCCGCGGCTGGGTGCGCTCTTCATCAACGAATGGTTCGCGCCTTCCGTGCGCGTGGCGCATTCGACGGGGTCGCGGGCGTTCGGCTTCGGTGCGACGCTGGCGCTTTCGCGCGACACGCTCGAGCGTATTGGCGGTTTCGAGGCGCTTAAGGACGGCCTCGCCGACGATTACCTGCTCGCTCGCTTCGCGCGCGATCACGGCCTGGCCACCGTGCTGGCACCGGTGCTGGTCGCCACCGACGTGATCGAGCCGACCTTCCGCACACTGTGGCTGCGCGAGACGCGTTGGCTGCGCACGATCCGCTCGGTCAACCCGGCGGGTTTCGCGTCGCTTTTCATCACTTTTACGACGCCGTGGCTCGTGATCGGGGCGCTCGCGTATGCGCTGCTGCTCGCGGGTAGCGGCGGCGTGCCGGCGTGCGCGTCGACCCGCGCGGTGCTGGCGGCGCTTGGCACCAGCACGGCTGGCGGTATCATCGCCCGACTGGCGTTGCATGCGCGCAGCAGCGCGGGTCTTGGCGTGGGGGCGGCCGCAGGCTGGCGCCTGTTCCTGCGCGACTTGCCGCTGGTGCCGTTGCGCGATCTGCTGCTGCTGTCGCAGTGGCTCGCTGCCGTGTTCGGCTCGCATGTGATCTGGCGAGGCGTGCGCGTGCCAGTGGCCAATCCCGACGCTCAGACGGTAGTCGAGCCGCGGGCCGACCGCCCGATCAAGCCGACGCCGGGCGCCGCGCCACGGCGTGCCGCCGTCGAGGTGACGGATGGCCGTTGAAGCACGCAGAGATCGGTAGCGCACAAGTCACGAACATAGACCGATTAGTCGCGCGCAGCGCCCGCCATGGTCGGGACGCGCGCAATTTGTATTGATTGCCCCAAATATTCAAGGTTAGCCGGAGCACCCATCTCATGAAAACGCTCTTTTTGCAGGCCCCGTCTTACGATGGCTTTGACGGTGGCGCGGGTTCGCGCTATCAGGCGAAGCGCGAGATCCGCTCGTTCTGGTATCCGACCTGGCTTGCGCAGCCCGCTGCGCTGGTGCCCGAGAGCCGCGTGCTGGACGCACCCGCCGATGGCATTGGCGTTGAGGAAACGCTGAAGATCGCGATGGACTATGACCTCGTCATCATCCACACGAGCACGCCGTCGTTTCCCACCGATGCACTTTTCGCGGAAGACCTGAAAAAGCGCAAACCGTCGCTGCTGGTCGGCATGGTGGGCGCGAAGGTGATG
>NZ_DASZJJ010000206.1:0-14057 GCF_035948235.1 Paraburkholderia sp.
GCGCGCTGCTGCAGGCGCTCTCTCAGACCAACGACGCCAACGTGCTGTCCACGCCTAACCTGATCACGCTCGACAATCAGGAAGCGAAGATCGTCGTGGGCACCAACGTGCCGATCCAGACGGGTTCCTACTCGAACCTCACGAGCGGCTCCACGAGTTCGGCGTTCAACACTTATGACCGTGTGGATGTGGGCCTGACGCTGCACATCAAGCCGCAGATTACCGAAGGCGGCATCCTCAAGCTGCAGCTCTACACCGAAGATTCGGCGATCGTGAACGGCACGACCAACGCGACGACCAATCCGGCCGGTCCCGACTTCACCAAGCGTTCGATCCAGTCGACCGTGCTGGCCGATAACGGCGAGATCATCGTGCTTGGCGGCCTGATGCAGGACAACTATCAGGTCAGTAACAGCAAGGTGCCGCTGCTCGGCGACATTCCGTGGATCGGCCAGTTGTTCCGTTCCGAAAACAAGACGCGCGCGAAAACCAACCTGATGGTGTTCCTGCGCCCGGTGATCATCGGCGACCGCGATACGGCGCAGGCGGTCACGTCGAATCGCTACGACTACATCCAGGGCGTGACGGGCGCGTACAAGTCCGACAACAACCTGATGAAGGACAAGGACGATCCGGTCGTGCCGCCGATGCCGGTTGGTCCGGCCGAAGGTGGATCGGCGTTGAACCTGTTCGATCTCGACCGCATGCGGCGCGAGCAGGCCGTGCGCACGCTGCCAGCAGCGCCCGCGAATGCCGGGCAAATGCAGCCCGCGCAGAGCGCACCTGTGCCGAGCGCGCCGGTCCAAGGCACGCCGCTGCAGGTCGCGCCGGCTGATCAGCAGCAGCAACAGCAGCAACCGCTGACGACCACGCCGAGGGTGCAGCCGTGAGCATCGCAGACACGCCGCGTCAGTCTTTGTCGGCGCCGTCTCCGCTGGCTGCGCGGCTCGTGCCCTACGGCTTTGCGCGCGGCGGCCAGATTCTGGTCGCGCAGCAGCAGCCCGAAGGCCTCGAAGTGTGGATCAGCGATCGCACTTCGGGTGCGGCGATTGCCGAAGTCGCGCGCAATTTCGGCGCGCTGACGCTCGTGCGCGTGCCTGCAGACGAACTCGCCCAGGCGATCAATCAGGCGTACGCGCGCCAGGACGGCAGCGCGGCGCAGGTGGTCGGCGAAGTGGAAGGCGAAGTCGATCTCTCGCGTCTCATGCAGGACATTCCCGAAGTGGAAGACCTGCTGGAGTCCGAAGACGACGCGCCGATCATCCGCATGATCAACGCGCTGCTCACGCAGGCGGCGCGCGAGCAGGCTTCGGACATTCACATCGAGCCATTCGAGAATGCCTCCGTGGTGCGCTTTCGCGTCGATGGCACGCTGCGCGACGTGGTGCGCCCGAAGAAGGCGCTGCACGGCGCGCTGATCTCGCGTATCAAGATCATGGCGCAGCTCGACATCGCCGAAAAACGTCTGCCGCAGGACGGCCGCATCACGTTGCGCGTGGGCGGGCGCCCCGTCGACGTGCGCGTCTCCACCCTGCCGACCGGCCACGGCGAGCGCGCCGTGCTGCGTCTGCTCGAAAAAGACGCACAGCGCTTGAATCTGGAAGCGCTGGGCATGGCGTCCGACACGCTCGGCAAGTTCGACCAGTTGATCGGCAGACCGCACGGCATCGTGCTCGTGACTGGCCCGACTGGCTCGGGCAAGACCACCACGCTGTATGCGTCGATGTCGCGGCTGGAAACCGCCACGACCAACATCATGACCGTGGAAGACCCGATCGAGTACGACCTCTCGGGCATCGGCCAGACCCAGGTGAACGAGCGCATCGGCATGACGTTCGCGCGGGCGCTGCGCTCGATCCTGCGTCAGGATCCGGACATCATCATGATCGGCGAAATCCGCGATCTGGAGACCGCGCAGATCGCCGTGCAGGCCTCGCTCACGGGCCACCTCGTGCTGGCGACGCTGCACACCAACGACGCGGCTTCCGCCGTCACGCGTCTGACCGACATGGGCGTGGAGCCGTATCTGCTGGCGTCTTCGCTGCTTGGCGTGCTCGCGCAGCGTCTGGTGCGCCAGCTTTGCCCGCATTGCAAGGAAGCGCGCGTGGAGGAAGACGGCCGCACGCGCTATCACCCGGTTGGCTGCGATCGCTGCGGCAATTCGGGCTATTCGGGCCGACGCGGCGTCTATGAACTGCTGACGATCGACGAGCCGATCCGCGCGCTGATCCACCGCAACGCCGCCGACGCCGAAATCTTCGCCGCCGGCCGCGCGCAAGGTATGCGCACGCTGCGCGACGATGGCGAGCGCTGGCTCAATGCGGGCACGACTTCGCTCGAAGAAGTGCTGCGCGTGACGGGCGGCGCGTAAGCGCGTAACGAGAGGCAATCAAGCACCATGCCGGCATTCCGTTTCGAAGCCATCGACGCCGCGGGCAAAGCGCAAAAAGGCGTGCTCGACGCCGACAGCGCGCGCGGCGCACGTCAACAACTGCGCGGCCAGGGCCTCACGCCGCTGGTCGTCGAACCGGCCGCGACCCGCACGCGCGGCGCGCGCCAGCAGCGTCTGGCGCTTGGGCGCAAGCTCTCGCAGCGCGAGCAGGCGATTCTCACGCGCCAGCTCGCGAGCCTGCTGATTGCGGGCCTGCCGCTGGGCGAGGCGCTCGCCGTGCTCACCGAGCAGTCCGAACGCGATTACATCCGCGAACTGATGGCGGCGATCCGCGCCGAAGTGCTCGGCGGTCATTCGCTCGCCAACGCGCTTGAGCAGCATCCGCGCGACTTTCCGGACATCTACCGCGCGCTGGTCGCGGCGGGCGAGCACACTGGCAAGCTCGGCATCGTGCTCTCGCGGCTGGCCGACTATATCGAGCAGCGCAACGCGCTCAAGCAGAAGATCGTGCTGGCGTTCACGTACCCGACGATCGTCACGATCATCGCGTTCGGCATCGTCACGTTCCTGCTGAGCTATGTGGTGCCGCAGGTCGTCAACGTGTTCGCGAGCACCAAGCAGCAATTGCCGTTTCTGACCATCGTGATGATGGCGCTGTCGTCGTTCGTGCGGCAATGGTGGTGGGCCGTGCTGATCGTGGTGGCGTTCGTCGCATGGGTGGTGCGCGCGACCTTGCGGCGGCCTGGGCCGCGCCTGTCGTTCGACCGCTGGATGCTCACCGCGCCGCTCGCGGGCAAGCTGGTGCGCGGCTACAACACGGTGCGCTTTGCGAGCACGCTGGGTATTCTGAGCGCGGCGGGCGTGCCGATTCTGCGCGCGCTGCAGGCTGCGGGCGAAACGCTTTCGAACAAGGCCATGCGCAACAACATCGACGACGCCATCGTGCGGGTGCGCGAAGGCACGTCGCTGTCGCGGGCGCTGGGCAATACGAAGACATTTCCGCCCGTGCTGGTGCACCTGATCCGCTCGGGCGAGGCGACTGGCGACGTCACCACCATGCTCGACCGCGCTGCCGAAGGCGAAGCGCGCGAGCTTGAGCGGCGCACGATGTTCCTGACGAGCCTGCTCGAACCGTTGCTGATTCTGGCGATGGGAGGCGTGGTGCTGGTGATCGTGCTCGCGGTGATGCTGCCGATCATTGAGCTGAACAACCTCGTGCAGTAAGCGACGGCTACGCACGAGGCGGTTTTTAGCGGGACGGCGTTAGCGCACGTAGATGGTGGGACCGCCGGGGTTGGCGGGCAGGAAGATTTCGGAGTGCACGCCATGACGGTCGATCACGATCGAGCGGGCGCGCACTTCGGCGAGTTTCGAGTCCTGGCCGATCGGGCCGCCGAGCGAGATCGCCCGGGCCGGTTCGCCGCCGATGCTGACGATCGCCGCTGCGCCCTGCGAGAGCGCGAGGATGCCGAACAGATGGATGTCCTGCGCGACGTTGTGTTCGAGCTTGCCGCCGAACAGCACGCCGGCCTGGTCGAGCGAGACGGGCGGCTGGGCGGCGGCGGCCTGCACAGGCGCCGCGCGGGTGGTGGCGATTTCGAGCGTCCACCACGCGGCCGTCGCGCAGAACGCGGCGAAGGCAGCGAGTGACAGAAGACGGATTTGCAGTGGGTTCATGCGCCCCATTGTACGGAGTTATGTGTACGTTTTGATGGCAGCGAAGGCTGCGAAAGCGCTAGTAGAAGTCCGTATCAGGTAGCGGTGAGGCAACGGCGAGGTCACGGCGCAGCACCGACCCAAAAGAGGGTCGCAAAGGCGTCATCGTATGACATTACAATGACCCGTCATATACGCAGCAATGCGCACAAACGCGCAACGATCATCATCAGGAGGGAAGTCCGTTATGTCCATGTGGGCCAAATACCGTGGGCAAATCAGCCGCGATGTCATCGATGGGCGCTCGCGCCGTCAACGCGGCTTCACGCTGATCGAAATCATGGTCGTGATCGCGATCCTCGGCATTCTCGCCGCGCTGATCGTGCCGAAGATCATGAGTCGTCCCGACGAAGCGCGCCGCGTGGCGGCCAAGCAGGACATCGGCACGATCATGCAGGCCATGAAGCTCTATCGCCTCGATAACGGCCGCTATCCGGCCCAGGATCAGGGTCTGCAGGCGCTGGTCCAGAAGCCGACCACCGACCCGGTGCCGAACAACTGGAAAGACGGCGGCTATCTGGAGCGCCTGCCTAACGATCCGTGGGGCAATCCGTACCAGTACCTGAATCCGGGCGTGCATGGCGAGATCGACGTGTTCAGCTACGGCGCGGACGGCAAACCCGGCGGCGAGGGTAACGACGCCGATATCGGCTCCTGGCAATAGCAGCCGTTCATCAGCGATGAATAACGTGGCGCGGTTTCCGGACTTCTTCGACCGCCGCGCCGCGATGTTTCGTCTCGCCTGCATCCCACATCCTCTTCTCCCGCACGACGCCTTCTCCGCCCATGCGTTCCCGCCCTATCCGCATCCCGCGCCGTCGTGACCGCGCGCCGACGCCTGCGCGTTCGGCGGGCTTCACGCTGCTGGAAATGCTCGTGGTGCTGCTGATCGCGGGGATCCTGGTGTCGCTTGCGTCGCTGTCGCTCACGCGCAATCCGCGCACCGATCTCAACGAGGAAGCGCAACGTCTAGCGCTGCTGTTCGAATCGGCCGGCGACGAGGCACAGGTGCGCGCGCGCCCGATCGCCTGGCAGCCTGTCGAGGGCGGTTTTCGCTTCGACGTGCGCACCGAGGACGGCTGGCGTCCGCTGCGCGACGACCTGCTCGGCCCGCGGCCATGGGAAGGCGGCGTGACGGGCGTGTCGATCAGCTACCCCGGCGGCGACGACGATTACCACGCCAACCGCGTCATCTTCGGCACCGAAGCCGTCGAGCAACCGGTCGAGATCACGCTGTTTTCGGCGGCGGGCCGCGCCACCATCGTCGGCACCGGCACGGGCCGCTATGAGGTCCGCTGAGATGCGCGTTCGCTCCTTCCCGTGCCGAATCACGCGCCGCGCCGCACGCGGTTTCACCATGATCGAAGTGCTGGTGGCGCTCGCCATCGTGGCGATCGCACTGGCCGCGTCGCTGCGCGCCGTGGGCAGTCTCGCCACCAGCGAGGCCGAACTCCACGACCGCCTGCTAGCGGGCTGGAGCGCGGACAACGCGCTCGCCCAGTTGAGTCTCACGCATGCCTGGCCCGATCTCGGCGAGCGCAGCTTCGACTGTTCGCAGGGCAATCTGCGCCTGACCTGCACGCAGCACGTCGCGGCCACGCCCAATCCGCTGTTTCGCCGCGTGGAGGTGTCGGTGACGACGCCGGGCCGCGACGGCAATCTCGCGCAACTCGTCACGGTGCTCGGCAATGAAACGAACCGGTCACTGTGATTCTTCGATGCGCATGAGTCCTTATGGCAGACGTGAGCGCCGCGCGGCGGGCTTCACGCTGATCGAGCTGCTCGTCGCCATCGCGATTCTCGCCGTGGTGGCGCTGCTCTCGTGGCGCGGCCTCGACCAGATCATCCGCGGGCGCAACGTCATCACACAGTCGATGGCCGAGGAGCGCGTGTTCGCGCAGATGTTCGACCAGATGCGCATCGACACCCGTCAGGCCGCGAGCGACGACGAAGCGGGCGCGCCCGCCATCGCCATCGACGGCGGCGCGCTGCAGATCGTGCGCGCGTTCCCGGTGACGCCGGGCGCGCCGCCGCGCCTGCAAGTGGTGCGCTATCGCGTCGCCGGCGGGCAGGTGGTGCGCTACGCCTCGCCGCCGCTCGCGCATATCGGCGATCTGCGGCGTGCGCTACGCGGCGGCGAAACCGACGCGTGGAGCGCCTTGCCGATGATGCAGGGCGTGGCCTCGATCAATGCGCGCCTGTACGTGCCGAAGGTGGGCTGGACCTCCGATATGGACGACGTGCGCTCGCAGCTCAACGCCAACAACAATAACGTGAAGGTGCCGCAGCTCGGCAACGCACCGGTGCCGCGCGCCGTTACGGGCTTGCAGGTGAGCGTGGGCGCGCATTCGCTTGCGCGACCCGTGACGCGCGTTTTCCTGGTGGGGGAATGATGCGCCGCCTGACGCTTTCCCTGCGCCCGAGCCGTGCCACCGCGAAACAACGCGGCGCCGCGATCATTACCGCGCTGATGGTGGTCGCGCTGTCGGCGATTCTGGTTTCGGGCATGCTCTGGCGCCAGCAGGTGCAGCTGCGCCGCATCGAAAACCAGCGCCTGCTTGCGCAGGCGCAGTGGATCTCGCGCGCGTCGCTCGACTGGACGCGCCTGATCCTGCGCTCGGAAGCCGATACCTCGGCGGGCGTGACCTATCTGGGCGGCGCGTGGGGCATGCCGGTGGCGCGCACGCGGCTGTCCGATTTCCTCGGCCAGATTGGCGAGGCGCGCGCCGAACAGGGCGCCGATACCTGGCTGTCCGGCTCGATCGAGGACGCCCAGGCGCGCTTCAATCTGCGCAATCTGGTGTCGGCGTCCGCGCCCGGCGCGCTGCAGCTCAATCTCACGCAGATCCAGGCGTTCGCGCGTCTGCTGCAACTGATCGGCGTGGATGGGCAGCTTGCGAAGAACGCGGCGGTTTATTTGCGCTCGGGGCTGGCCTATTCGGTTACGCGCTTTCAGACCGCCTCGGCGGGCGTCACGGCCAGCGGCACGCCCGCTGCCGGGGCGCCGGTTGCGGGCGGCATGGGCGGCGGCGCAAATTTCACCAATAACCCGGGCATCAGCGATAGCGAAGGCAGCAGCGACAACGCGCCGATCCTCATGACGAGCGTCGACGCCCTGCTCGACGTGCCCGGTTTCACGCCCGACATCGTCGCGCGGCTGCGGCCCTTCGTGACGATCCTGCCGACCACCACGCCCGTGAACATGAACACCGCCCCGGCGGAAGTGATCGCCTCGATCGTGCAGGGCATGAGCCTGTCGAGCGCGCAGGCCTTCGTGTCGCGGCGTCAGACGGTGTTTTTCCGCAATCTGAGTGACGTGCAACTCGCGCTAACCGGCGCCGGCACAGCGCAGGCGAGCATCGATTCCACGCTCTGCGACGTCAATACGAGCTATTTTCTGGTGCATGGGCGCGTGCAGCACGAACGCGCCGTCGTGGACCGGACCACGCTCGTGTGGCGCGACTCACTCACCCATACGACGCGCATCGTGCACGTGTGGGACGAATCCTGAAGCGAATCATGAAGCCGTACCAGTCCAACATCGAAAAGAGGTGCGTGTGAGCACGCTGATCGTCCTGATGCCGCCGCGCGACCCGGCGGTCCACTCGCAGGAATGGCAGTTGCCCGAACTGCCCTTCGTGCTGCTCGACAAGACGGGCCACACGCAGCGCGCGGGCCGCGCTGCGCTGGGCCTGTTGCCCAAGGCGTCCGCCACAGTGCTGCTGATCGCCGCGCGCGACCTGCTGATGATCGCCACTGCCGTGCCGCCACTCAAGGGGCCGCGGCTGCGCCAGGCGCTGCCCAACGTGGTCGAGGATCATCTGATTCAGGATCCGCAGACTTGCCACCTCGCGCTCGATCCGGCGCGTCTGCCGGACGGCCGGCAGACGGTGGCGGCGGTCGATCGCGGCTGGTTCCGCTTTATCGTCGAAGGCTTTAAGGGCGCGGGGCACCGCAACCTGCGCGCGGTGCCGGTGGCGCGCTGCCTGCCGGTCGCGCAAAGCGTCGCTGCGACAGTCCCTGCCGAACCGGTCGCCGCAGGCGAGCATGAGGAAGCCACGTTGCCCGCCGTCGGCGCGCACGGCGAGCCCGTGACGGCCTGCGTGCTAGGCCACGTCATGGCGACGGCGCCCGCGCTGCTGCCGGATCTCGACGTGGTTCACACGACGCCCGCCGCCCTGCTCGAACTCGCGATCGTGCGCGGCGCTGCCGCCGAAGGCTTTGCCGTGCCCGCCGCGAGCGTGGCCGCAACGGTCGCGGCCCTGGCAGGCGACGCCGATGTGACGCGCTACGTCCTCACTGGCCTGCCCGGCGAGCCGACCAGCGCCGCCGACAAGGCCGCGCTCGCCGCCGCCCTGCCCGGCGCGCAACCGCTCTCCTTCGAAACGCTCGCGCAGCGTGCCCTCGCCTGCAAGTTCGATCTCTGCCAGTTCGAGTTCGCGGTCCAGCCGTGGCGCCTCGACCGCGCGACGCTGCGCCGCCTGCGCGTGCCGATCGTGCTGGTGGCCGCCTCACTGGTGGTGGCGATCATCGGCGCGAATGTGCAGTGGCTCATGCTCGCGCGCCAGCGCGACGCCATGACCGCGCAGATGACCGAACTGCTGCTCAACGCGTTCCCCAAGACCACCGTGGTGCTCGATCCGGCAGGCCAGATGGCGCGCCAGCTCTCGCAACTGCGCGTGGCCGCCGGCGAGCCCTCGCCCGACGATTTCCTCGCGCTTTCCGATGGCGTCGCGCGCTCGCTTGGGCCGGTGCCGGCGAACGGGATCGCGGCGCTCGACTATCACGACCGCCGACTCGACGTGACCTTCAAGCCGGGCGTGAACGTGGATAGCGGCCTCGCCCAGCGCCTCGCGCGCAACGGCCTCACGGGCACGCAGGACAGCAGCAGCGGCAAATGGACCATCAGGAGCGCGTCATGAAGACATCTACGACGAGCGGCGCGTTCGCCGAGGCCTTGCAGGAGCAGTGGGCCAACTTCTGGGAAGCGCGCACGATGCGCGAAAAGACCCTGCTGACGTGGGGCGGCGCGGTGCTGGCTATCGCCATTGGCTATTCGGTGCTCTGGCAGCCCGCGGCGGACGGGCGCGCGAAGCTGCGCGAAAGCCTGCCCGCCTTGCAGCGCGAACTTTCGCAAATGACGGCGCAGGCCGACGAGGCGCGCGCGCTCGCGGGTGCGGCGGCGAGCGTCTCGCCGGGCGGCCAGGCGCTCAAGGATGCGCTCACGGCGTCGCTGGCCGATCACGGCATGCCGGGCGCGCAGGTCCAGCTGATCGGCACGAGTGCGCAGGTGCAGTTGAAGAACGCGTCGTTTCCAGTCTGGACGGGCTGGCTCGACGACGTGCGCAAGCAGTTCAAGGTGCAGGTGGTCGAGGCGCACATCACCGCGCTCAAGGCCGACGGCCAGGTCGATCTGACCGCGTCGCTGCAAAGCGCGAACGCGCGCTGACATTAGCCAGAGGTCGATCGCATGTCTTACTGGATGCGGCGCGTGCGCGCCGTGCTGCCCTGGCTTTTTGTCGCCGTGCTCTCGGTGGGCGCGGTGCTGCTCGTGCGCCTGCCGGCTGCGTGGATCGCGCCGCAGTTCGCGCGTGCGACCCAAGGGCACGTCAATCTTGTCGATCCGCAGGGCTCGCTCTGGCACGGCTCGGCCACGCTGATGCTTGCAGCGGGCCATGACGTGCAGGGCGCGACGCTCCTGCCGGGTCGCATCGAATGGCGCGCGTCGTTCTGGGCGCTCTTCACGGGGCGCGTGCGCCTGCAGATGCGTCAGACCGAGGCAATGCCCGACCCCGTCGACGTCGACGCCACGCTGCGCGGCGCCACCGTCACGGCAGGCGCCATCGCCGTGCCGGCCTCGCTGCTCGCGGGCCTGGGCGCGCCGTTCAATACGCTCGATATGGATGGCAATGTGCGGCTCGCGTGGAGCCCGTGGCGTGTGTTCGGCACCGATGCGTTCGGGCGTCTCACGGTCACGCTCGGCGATATGAGTTCGCGCGTTTCGCTGGTGAAGCCGCTGGGGTCTTACGAAGCCGTGCTGCAGGCGCAGGGCGCGTCATCGACGCTCGATCTCAGCAAGCAGAAAGGTCCGCTGATGCTGGACGGCCACGGCACGTTCTCGCGCAATTCGGCGATGTTCAACGGCACTGCGAGCGCCACGCCCGATCAGCGCGACAACCTCGCGGGACTGTTGAATCTGCTGGGACGGCCGATCGGCCCAGGGCAGGTCGCGCTGAGCTTTATGCACTGACGGCGCGCGCCATCGTGCGCGCGCGTCGATACTTACTGCGCCTGCACGTTCTGTGTAGTGGCGGCCGTGGTGGCCGCCGATGATGCAGGCACCGGCGCGGGTGCGGCCACGCCGCCGCTCTCGCGGTCCATCTGCGTGGCGTCCCAGCCGCCGCCCAGCGCCTTCACCAGCCCCACCGACGACACCATGCGCTGCCCCGCAATGCTGGCGAGCTTTTGCTGCGCCGTGAAAGCCGTGGTCTGCGCGGACAGCACGTTCTGATAATCGATCGTGCCGGCCTTGTACTCGTTCGTGACGATCAGCAGCGCGTGCTGCGCCGACTCCACCGCCTGCTGCTGCACCACGACTTCCTGCGCGAGGATGCGCTGCGAAGCGAGGTTGTCCTCGACGTCCTGGAAGGCGGCCAGCACCGTCTGGCGATAGGTCGCGACCTGCTGGTCGTAGGCCGCGCGCGCGGCTTGCGTCTGCGCATTGCGCAGACCCGCGTCGAAGATCGTGGCGGCGAGCGACGGCCCAAGCGTCCAGAAGCGCGACGGCATCTGCAGCAGCTGCGAGAACACCGAGCTTTCGAAACCGCCGCTCGCCGACAGCGTCAGCGTCGGGAAGAACGCCGAGATCGCCACGCCGATCTGCTCGTTGGCGACCGCCGCCTTGCGTTCCGCCGATGCGATGTCGGGCCGCCGCTCCAGCAGCGCCGATGGCATCGTCAGCGGCACGGTGGGCGGTGTAGCCGTAAGCGGCGACGGCGCAATCGAGAACGACGAGGCCGGCTGGCCGACCAGCACGGCAATCGCGTGCTCGTCCTGGGCGCGCGCCACGCCGTTGTCGATCGCGGCAGCTTGCGCGGACTGCAGTTGCGTCTGCGCCTGGATCACGTCCGCGCGGCCCGCCACGCCCTGGGCGTACTGGTTCTGCGTAAGCGTCAGCGACTTCTGATAAGCCGCCACGGTGTCGTCGAGCAGCTTTTGCTGCGCGTCGAGCGCGCGTAGCGTGAAATACGTCTGCGCGAGCGTGGCCTGCGCAGACAGACGCGCGTTGGCCAGATCGGCGGCCGCGCCCTGCTGGCCCGCTTCCTCGGCGCTCACGGTACGGCTCACCTTGCCCCAGAGATCAGGTTCCCACGTAGCGTCGAGGCCCAGATTGACGTTGTTGGTGATATTGCCGCTCGGGAAGCTGCCGCTTGAGTTCGACACACGCGTGGGTGTGCGCGAACGCGTGCCCGAAAACGACGCGCTCACGACCGGGAAATACGCGGCGCGCGCCTCACCGACCAGCGCGCGCGCCTGGCGATAAGCGGCGGCGTACTGCGCGACGGTCTGGTTGTTGGTGTTGAGCTGATCCATCAGCCCGTTGAGCTGCGCGTCGTCGTAGATGAGCCACCAGGTGCCGCGATCCGCCGTATCGGCCGGTTGCGCGACCTTGAAGCCTTCGGGCGCTTCCTTATAGGCCGCGGGCACCGCCGTATCGGGCCGATGATAGTCGGGGCCGACCGCGCAGCCGCCCAGCTGGAACGCCAGCGCGGCCGCCGCACCAATCAGCGCAAGCGTGGGCGCACGACGGCGCAGCGAAGCGGAAAAGCGACCGGGGATAACGAGACGGCGGGACATGCGGGAAATTCCTGTCGAAGCGGCTGGCGATTACGATGCGAACGGCACACGAGGCGGCGCGAGGCCGCGGCAATGGTAGCGCACGGGCCTCGCGTCGCGCGCACAATCCGCAAGGTTAAGCCGTGAACGGGGCCGGATGTGTTACGGCGCGTAAGGGGTAGTTTACGCGCCGTTACCGCGCCAGCGGCGCAGCGCATGAAGGGCGACGTGAGCGCGCCCGCGCGCGCTGTGTGCGACGTTCGTGCAGGCGGTTTTTGCGGCCGCTACTGCCGGATTGAGCGCAGCCGGGCTGTGGCTGACGATGCCGGCCGTCACGTTCGCGCTCTGGCCGCTGCGCTGCGAGCGGCGACGGTCGGCCCACATCATCAGCACGACGGCGATCGAGCCGCCTGGCAGCACGAACATGGCCGCATAGAGCACCGCCTTGCGCCAACGCGCCGCCCCACCGGCATGCGCAAAGGCATGCCGTGCAGAGCAGGTGACCGAGCGGCCTATGCCGCCGAGCGCGTTTTTGAGGTACAGCATGGCGCGACCAGAGAAGAAATTCGGGAGTCCGATTAGTGTAGATGCTTGCCTGCAATAATATTGACTATGCAATCAAATCGCAATGTTCTTTGCGCTGCATCATTGCCGTTGTTGTTTTTACGCCGCGATAGCGACAGATCGATGAATCCAGCGATAACGCTGCGCTAGCTGGAACGCGTGGTTACGGCGCTCCGATGTCGAATATTTTTCACTGCCCAGGCAGAAAAATAACCGGCTAGAATGCGCGTGTTTCCGTAATGGATGAGAACGTCTTCCCATGAGCGACGGCCAGTACATGCCGGATGTGGCGCATTTGCCGGAAGTGCCGGGTGAGGTCGGCGTGGTGCCGAGCCTCGGTTATTTCCTTTCGACCGCCCGTAACGTGCTGGCTACGCGCATGGATCGCGCGGTGGCGCCGCTTGGGCTGACTTCGTCGCAGATTGGCGTGATCATGCTGCTCTGGTTCGAGCGTGCCCGCACGCCCAACGAGATGTCGCGGGTGCTGTCCTACGACACCGGCTCGATGACGCGCATGCTCGACCGGCTGGAGAAGAAAGGTTTTATCGAGCGCCGGCGCAGCCATGTCGATCGTCGTGTGGTGGAGCTTGAACTGACGTCGCTCGGCCGCGATGCGGCGCAACAATTGCCCGATCTGATCGCTTCGGTGATGAACGAGCAGTTGCACGGGTTCAGCGCCGACGAAGTCACGACGCTCATCAGCCTGCTCCAGCGCTTCATCGCCAATGACGCGCAAACGCAATGGGTGTGCGGCCACGCGGCAAGCAAGGCGCACGCGCTTACCGACGCGCCTGAGTAATTTCGCGGTCCCTGTTTCATCGAGAGGCGCCGTCGGGCGAGTTGCGCTGACGGCGTCGATACGAAGGCCGTATTGCAGTCAAATAACTGTCTGGGCAGACAATGCCTTGACATATAAATACGCACGACCGTTCGCACAGCGTTCATTGCAGCGGCAATGGTCTGAACGCAAGGCCGTCGAAGTAGATCCCAACACGTAGCAGCACCTCGACCAACGATCCTGAACAAGGACCTGAAGATGGACGCTTCAACCGCCGCGCCCGCCCCTACCCCGGCCAGCGCCGAACCCAAGCCCCTGTCCGGCGGCACACTCGCTCTGCTGACCGTGGGCCTTGCGCTCGGCACGTTCATGGAGGTGCTCGACACCTCGATCGCCAACGTCGCCGTGCCGACCATCTCGGGCAATCTGGGCGTGGCCAACAGCGAAGGCACCTGGGTGATTTCGTCGTACTCCGTGGCCTCGGCGATTGCCGTGCCGCTCACGGGCTGGCTCGCGCGCCGCGTGGGCGAGGTGCGGCTTTTCACGCTTTCGGTGATCCTGTTCACGTTCGCCTCGGCGGCCTGCGGCTTCGCCTCGAATTTCGAGACGCTGATCGCCTTCCGTCTCGTGCAGGGTCTGGTGTCCGGGCCGATGGTGCCGCTTTCGCAGACCATCCTCATGCGCTCGTATCCGCCCGAGAAACGCGGGCTCGCGCTCGGCCTCTGGGCTATGACGGTGATCGTCGCGCCGATCTTCGGACCCGTGATGGGC